>JBFHUL010000078.1:0-15284 GCA_041590075.1 Oleiphilaceae bacterium | reverse complement strand
TGCTGTGGCGCTCCATTGGCCTTGGCCAGGCAGTCTTCCTGCATGGGGCAGCGTTCGCAAGCGGGCCGGCTGCGCGTACACAGGGTTGCACCTAAGTCCATGATGGCTTGTGTATAGTCTGCATTGCGGTGTTGAGGGGTGAGCGCGTCGGCGAGTGTCCATAGCCTCTTTTCGACCTCTCTTTTTCCGGGCCAGCCGGCTATTGCCTGATGACGGCACAGTACTCTTTTCACATTACCGTCGAGAATCACCCCGCGTTGTGCCATCGCCAGGCTGAGAATGGCTCCCGCTGTGGATGTTCCGATGCCGGGGAGGGCGACCAGTGCTGCGAGCGTGGTGGGGAATTGCCCTGCATGATCGTGATAAACCGTTTGGGCACAGCGATGCAAATTGCGGGCGCGGGCGTAATAGCCCAAGCCGGCCCAGTATTCCAGAACGTCGTCTTGCGGGGCGAGGGCAAGGTCTTCGAGGGTGGGGAAACGCGCCATGAAGCGTTGATAATAATCGATCACGGCGCCGACCTGGGTTTGCTGTAGCATGATCTCAGACACCCAAACACGATAGGGCGTTTTGTTCTGTTGCCAGGGGAGGTCTTTGCGTCCGTGGGCGTCAAACCAGGCGAGCAGACGATCACTGAAATGCTTGGGTGTGGCGCTCATTGAAAAATGCCCTTCAGTAGTGACTTCACCGCTTCTCTTGCTTCAGGCTGATTGCCGAGGTTTTTCTCGAGCGCGCGGTCTAACTCTTTCTCGGCCTTGCGTTGGGCTTCGTCTTTGGCGATGTGCTTCGCAGCACCCAGCAAGGTGCGACTGTCGACGTTGCATTTAATGGTATTGGGCGACCATGTGCCTGTGCAGGTGGCAGGCAGAGGCAGGCGTGCAATGCGCGGATTGACGCGGCAGGCCGGATCGGGGTGGGCGCCATTGGCATAGAGCGCAAGTGTGGCATTGAGCTCGGCCGGGTCGAGGGTGATGGTGCTTTTCCCTTCGCCGCGCAGTGTTGCACTGTTCAGGTTGAGTTGTGGGATAGACAGTGTACCTGAATGCAAGGTGAGTTCGCCCGAGAGTGATTCGAAGCGGGTTTCAGCCGGCCAGGATGGCGTGTTTAATGGCTCGCGATTGAACTGGGCATAGGTGAGGCACGTGAGGTGTTGCAGGTTGATACCTGCCACTTTTCCTTCGGTGATCGCAAAGCGTCCTGTGCCTGCAAGGGACGACAAAATATGTTGTGGTTGCGCGCTTTGCGCGCTCAGTTCTATCTGGAGGTTCGCCCGCCCCTGCAAAGGGAGTGGTTCGGCACGTACCAGATCGTTGAGGGCCTTTAGGGCAATATTCTGCGCCGAGCCTGTTAACTGGGTTCGCCACGGCCAATTCTCATGATGCAGTTGTGCGCTGAATTCGGCACGGCCTTCTGCGGCTTCAAAGCTCAGGCTTTGCAAGTGCACATGCTGTGCATCGCTGCTGAGCTGCGCGGCAATGTGGTGAATCTCGCCGCGTGGCAGCAGCAAGTGGTCGAGCGATAGTTCTGCGCTTAGATGTAGTTCAGGGAACTCAAAGGGCTCACCGGGTGGCGCGCTGCTAGCCTGTGAACGCGCGGCGCTTGGCGCGTTTGAGGCACTGGTGTTATTCAAATAATGAAGCCAGGGGCGAAGATCGAAGCGCTCGCCCTGCAGTTGTACGTTGAATTGTGGGGTTGTACCGGCCACGCGAAGAGCGCCTTGCCAACGCTCGCCGTCGAGCAGCAGTTCCTGTAATTGCATTGTATAGGTATGGTCTTCCCAGCGGAGAGCGCTAAGACTTTTTACATGCTTGAGGGGCAGGTTGGCGGGCCCTCCCAGTGCGCTGATCAGCGCTTCGGCGCCGGTCACTGAGGCCTGAATACGGGCTTCGCCTTTCGGTTTGGGTGAGAGTGTCATGTGCAGGCTGCTGCGCACATTGAGATGCGCGTTGCGCAGGTTCAGGGAATCGATGCGCAGTGTGTCATCTTGCCAGGTGGCCGCGCCGTCGAGATGCAGGGGATACAGGGAGCCGGGCGCAGCATCGCTGCCTTCGATGCTGAGTGATAAGTTACCTAACGTTAAAGATGAGTGGCGTATGTGCGTGGTGATGGTGGCGCTGGCGGTTACACGCAAGGCATCAGGCAGTTGCGCACCGATCAATTCAAAGCGGGATACCACCGGGCTGGGACTCTGGTCTTGCCAGTTAGCCAGATCGAGCGAAAGTTTATTGATCGTCCATTCTTCTTGCTGCGCGCTACTGAGAAGGCTGATGTGGCCATTTTCAATGTGTACCGCGCGCAACTCGATGGCGAGGTGCTGGTCGGCGCTGGGTGCTGGCTTCTGCTGTGCAGGGGGCTGGTGGGGCAGTGTTTGCTCGGCCGCCTGATTGCGCTGCCACTGGATGTGTGGCGCACTGAGGTGGAGTTGACGGGTTTGTACTGTACCCGATAACAATGGCAGCCAGTTCAGTTCGAGCAGGGCTTCGTCGATGGCTATCTCATGCGCCTGCGTGGCATGGGTAGCGCGTAGTTGTTCAATGCGAATACCCAATGGTAGAAAAGACCACGACAAACGGCCATCGGGGGCGAGTCGCCACGCACTCTGTTCGCTGACAAAATGGGCAAGTTTTTGATAGACCGCCTGTTTATCTACCTGAGAAAGGATGATGCCGGCGGTCAGTGTCAGGCCGAACAGAAGAGCGAACAAGCCGCCGAGCAAGGTACGGATGCGAAGCATGATAGGTATGACTGCCTTGGAAAAACTGCGATACAGAATCGGATGCCGGGCAGTATATCAAGCGCACTCTTTTCTTGCCTTGTCGCGAAAGATTTTTGCGCATGACAGGCAGCGCGATGCGTGGCTTTTTGAAGGTGAACTGTTTATGATCGATGCACCTCATCGGCGCTCTGAATGGTGTCGATAACGAGCTGGAAGCCTTGCCAACAATAATTTGAGGAGTTGCTATGACCGTTAAAGTCAGTATTGATCTGGACAAAGAATTTACTGTGAAAGCCGATATCGACACGGCTTTTGCGCTCTTGGCCGACGTGCCCGCGTCGGCGAGTCATTTTCCAAAAGTAGAGAACCTGAGTGATCTGGGTGACAACACCTACAAATGGGAAATGGAGAAGGTAGGATTGGGCGATCATGCCATACAAACGGTTTATGCCTGCCAATACCACCCCGACGAGAGCAACAAGACCATCCGCTGGACGCCGATCAAAGGTGAAGGCAACGGTGTGGTTTCAGGTGGATGGACGCTCACCGAGGACGGCACCGGCACGCGTATCAGTTTTGAAACCAGTGCGGAGCTGACCTTGCCCTTGCCCGGATTGTTGAAGCTCGCCATCAGTCCTGTGGTGAAGCACGAGTTTGCTTCAATGGTCGATACCTATATCGATAACCTGAAGGGCGCGTTGTCTTAGTTTTCATTCAGCTTCTTGTGGCTGCCATCGCAGTAGGGCGCATTGCCCGTTTGCTTGCAGCCACATAAATACACCTCGCCGGTTTTGGTCGCCTCGAATACCTTGGGTAAGTGATCGCTGCCCTTGTGGCTGCCATCACAAAACGGTTGCGCTTCGCTGCGACCACAGCTGCACCAGAAATATTTTTTACCTTCATCTACCTGCACGGCAAAGGGCTGCTGTGTCACCTTGGGCATGGCGGATTCCTCCCTTATGTAGGGGCTCTGATTCAGAGCGATTGCATGCACCCACGACGGCCAGTTTCGGTTGTGTGCGAGGCAGGTGCGCGGCTTCGAGTATTCAGGTTATAATGCGCCTCCGCTCGCCGGAGGGCAAATCGTGATCAATGTGGAGGGCTGAATGGCCGACCGAACCGCGCAGGTAGAACGCAATACTCTTGAAACCCAGATTCGTGTGGCCGTCAATCTTGATGGCACGGGCAAAGCCAGTTTTGATACGGGGCTGCCATTTCTCGAACACATGCTCGATCAGATCTGCCGACATGGCCTGATTGATATCGAAGCCGTAGCCAAGGGCGACCTGCACATTGATGATCATCACACGGTGGAAGACCTCGGCATAACGCTGGGTCAGGCCTTTAACAAGGCGTTGGGTGACAAAAAGGGTATTCGCCGTTACGGCCATTCCTATGTGCCTCTGGACGAAGCGCTGTCGCGCGTGGTGATCGATTTCTCGGGCCGCCCCGGCCTCGAAATGGATGTGCCATTTGTAAAGGGGTCGGTAGGCAAATTCGATACCGACCTGTTTTATGAGTTTTTTCAGGGGTTTGTGAATCACGCGCTCGTGACCTTGCACATCGATAACCTCAAGGGTAAAAACGCACACCACCAGATTGAAACCGTGTTCAAGGCCTTTGGTCGTGCTTTACGCATGGCGTTGGAGCTGGATGAGCGCATGGCGGGCATAATGCCTTCCACCAAGGGTTGCCTCTAATCACTTCGATTTTTAGCGTAAATATCTAATGTAGTCTGGCTGATCGCTCATGAATTCTATTGCCATTATTGATTACGGCATGGGGAACCTGCACTCCGTCTCCAAGGCCTTTGAGCATGTTGCTCCCAATGCACAAGTGGTCGTAACCGCTGAGCCTGCCAGGATTCGCGCGGCAGATCGCGTGGTACTGCCCGGAGTGGGCGCGATACGTGATTGTATGGCGGAGATTCGTCGGCTTGAAGTCGACAAACTGGTGCGCGAAGTCGCACTCGATAGGCCCTTGCTGGGCATCTGTGTGGGCATGCAGGCCATGATGCAACACAGTGAGGAAAACGGCGGCGTTCAGGGCATTGGTTTGTTTGAGGGTGAGGTGCGCTTCTTCGGTGATCCCCTTGTTGAGAATGGGCAGCGCTTGAAAGTGCCCCATATGGGCTGGAATCAGGTGGCCCAGCATACCCACCCCCTATGGCACGGCATCGCTGATTTCAGTCGGTTTTACTTTGTGCACAGTTACTATGTTGCGTCGGATAATCCCGCCTGCATCGGCAGTACCCAATACGGGCAGCCTTTGGCCGCGGCCGTAGCACGCGACAATATTTTTGCGGTGCAGTTTCATCCGGAAAAGAGTCAGCACTCCGGTTTGCAACTGCTCAAGAATTTTGCCTCCTGGGATGGCCAGCAAGCCTGACCGGGAAGCCAGAAAAGGAAAGATCACTATGCTCATTATCCCCGCTATCGACCTGAAAGACGGCAAATGTGTGCGTTTGCGTCAAGGGCGTATGGAAGACTCCACGGTGTTTTCAGATGACCCGGTAGATGTGGCCGGACGCTGGTTTGATCAGGGTGCGCGGCGTTTGCATCTGGTGGATTTGAATGGCGCGTTCGAGGGCGAGCCGGTCAATGGCGATATCGTCAAGCAGATCACGCAGCGCTTTCCTAATTTTCCCACGCAAATCGGCGGCGGTATTCGCAGTCTCGATACCATCGAGGCGTATCTGCAGGCGGGCGTCAATTACGTCATTATCGGCACCAAGGCGGTCAAGGAACCGGAATTCGTGGTCGAGGCCTGTAAGGCCTTCGGTGGCCACATTATTGTGGGGCTGGATGCCAAAGACGGTAAGGTCGCTACCGATGGGTGGGCCGAAGTGTCGGACGTGGAAGCAACGGATCTGGCCAAACAGTTTGACGAAGCCGGCGTGTCGGCCATTGTGTATACCGACATTGCGCGTGACGGCATGATGCAGGGCGTGAATGTGGAAGCGACCGTACGCTTGGCGCAAGCGTCGTCGATTCCTGTGATTGCATCAGGCGGTATCACCAATATGGATGATATCAAGGCGCTCATGGCGCGTTCACGTGAAGGTATCTCTGGTGCGATTACTGGTCGCGCCATTTATGAAGGTACGCTCGATGTGGCCGAAGCACAGAAGTACTGTGACAACGAAGCCCATCTGGCGATGTAAGCGTTAAGGAATCGATCATGGCATTGGCAAAACGTATTATTCCCTGTCTGGACGTGGATCAGGGGCGCGTCGTGAAAGGTGTGCAGTTTGTGGATATTCGCGATGCGGGTGACCCGGTTGAGGTAGCCAAAAAATACGACGAGCAGGGTGCCGATGAAATCACCTTTCTGGACATCACCGCCAGCCACGAGGATCGCGATACGACCGTGCATACAGTGGAGAAAATGGCCGCCGAAGTGTTTATTCCGCTAACGGTGGGTGGCGGTATCCGCAAGGTAGAAGATATTCGCAACATGCTCAATGCCGGTGCCGATAAAGTCAGTATCAATACGGCTGCCGTGTTTAACCCGGAGTTTGTGGGCGAGGCGGCGTCGCGCTTTGGTAGCCAGTGCATTGTGGTAGCCATAGATGCCAAGCGTGTGAGTGCCGAGGGCGACCCCGGGCGCTGGGAAATCTTTACCCATGGCGGGCGCAAACCCACTGGGCTGGATGCCGTGGAGTGGGCCAGAAAAATGGCGGCCTACGGTGCGGGTGAGATACTGCTCACCAGCATGGATCGTGATGGCATGAAGAATGGTTTTGATTTGGGTGTGACGCGGGCGATCAGTGATGCGGTGAGTATTCCCGTGATCGCCTCAGGTGGTGTGGGCAATTTGCAGCACCTGGCCGACGGCGTGACACAGGGTGGCGCCGATGCCGTACTGGCTGCCAGTATCTTTCACTTTGGCGAATATACCGTGCAGGAGGCTAAGCAGTTCATGGCCGCGCAAGGTATTGAAATGCGCCTCGACTAACCCTCTCTTTCGCGGCCTTTGGCTAGAAAGGTCGCGATCTTCCACCTTCCACCGCTTGGCGCTCGCCTGAGTCGCACCGTCTGAAGCAGATTATTGGCGCTGGTGCGAGGTGCTGTGTTCGGCCATGGCCAGCTTGTTGTTTGGGCGCTGACGGTGGGCAAACATGCGTTGCTGTGGGTGGCGAATCTGCCAAAGGGCGCTTGCAGTGGCGATTTGAATGCCACGTTCATCCAGGCGTGGTAAGGCAAAACTTAAATAATCGATGGTGACGCGATGCGGGTGCGCAATGGCGATGGCGCTTCCGCGTTCACGCGCTATTGCTATCAGCTTCAAGAACTGTTTCTGCACAAATTTCCGGGTCTGTTGGTGGTCGAGAAAGACATCTCGCGTAAGGTGGGGGATGTCGTAGCGGTCGGCGATTTTGGCGGCCACCGATAGCGGCGAGGTGCGGCTGTCGACAAAGTAAACGGGCTGTTGCGCCAGCGCTTCCATGACCCAGCGCATGGCTCGCGGTTCGGCGGTGAGCAAAGAGCCCATATGGTTGTTGATGCCTCTCACGTGAGGAATGGACTTAAGGCTGCTCAGTAGGCTCTGCTTCAGCTGGTATTCGTCCATGTCTTGTGTGAGCGCGCCGTGGCCCAATTGGAAACCGGTGATCGTCTGCATGGGCGCGTGCAGCATGATTTCCTTGCCATGCTCATGGGCGAGTTCCGAGAGTGCTTCGGTATGTTTACGCCCGGGTAAAAATGCGAGGGTGATGGGGAAGGGCAATTCAATCAGTTCTCTGCCGTGACGATAATGATGCCCCATATCGTCAACGATAATGGCAATGGTGGGTTGGCGAATGGAGTCTGCATGTACCCCACCAGCTGCCAGTGCCAAAAGGCAGGCTGAAAGCAGTTTGCCCAACAGGCTTATCACTAGCCTGTTGGGCCAAGCGATTGTGCTCACCCCTGGTTTACTCCTGGCCTTTTTTGATCTTCAGGATGTCGATGGCCTTGAGCAGATTGAGGGCTTCCTGTAGCTGAAAGTCCTGTTCCAGCATCGTGCGCTGCTCATCCTGTTCATCGGTTTTGGTTTTCTTGGGGCGAGGCCGCTTGCTATCGTCGTTGCCGTTGCTGAGATGGCCCGCCAGGTCAGCCTCGCGGAAGAATGGCTGCTCCTGTTTGTCACCCAGTTTGGCGCGATTGACTTCGATGTCTGGCTCGATGCCCTGCGCCTGAATGGAGCGACCCTGCGGTGTAAAATAGCGTGCGGTGGTCAGTTTCAGACCGTGATCCTCGGTAAGCGCCAGCACGTTCTGGACTGAACCTTTGCCGAAGCTTTGTGTGCCCATCACCACGGCGCGGTCGTGATCCTGCAAGGCGCCGGCGAGAATCTCTGATGCGGAAGCCGAGCCACCATCAATCAGTACGATAATAGGTACATCTTTGAGGCGCTGCCCCGGTTTGGCTGAAAATTCCAAATCGGAGGTTTTTGAGCGCCCTTTGGTATACACCACCAGCCCTTCATCCAATAAGGTGTCGGCAACGTCGACGGCAGCTTGCAACACCCCACCGGGATTGTTGCGCAGATCGATGATGAGCCCATGCAGTTTGTTATCTGGCTGTGCCGCTTCCAGTTCATCCAGGCCTTTATTGAAATCTTTGCCGGTATGCTCCTGGAATTGAGTGATGCGCAGGTAGCCATAGCGATCATTCAGAGTGAGTGTTTTGACACTGGTGACCACAATCTCGGCACGCACAAGTTTGATTTCCAGGGGTTCCCGTTCTCCGGCGCGCAGAATGGTTAGACGAATGGGGGTGCCAATTTCACCGCGCATAAAGTCAACCGCCTCGTTCAGGCTCATGCCTTTCACCGGCGTATCATCAAGCTTGATGATCAGGTCGCCGGCCATGACGCCGCCTTTCTGCGCAGGGGTGTCATCAATCGGGGCAATAACTTTCACAAAGCCGTTTTCCATACCCACTTCGATACCCAGGCCGCCAAAGGTGCCTGAGGTGTTTTCCTGGAGGTCGGTAAAGGCTGAAGGTTCGAGGTAGGCCGAGTGTGGGTCGAGCCCGGAAAGCATGCCGCGAATGGCATATTTAAGCAGTGTGACGTCGTCGATTTCTTCCACATAATCCTGCTTGATACGACCGAAGACCTCGGTAAATTTGCGCAACTCCTCGAGTGGAAGGGGGCGGAATGTGTTCTCTTCAGCGGATGGGGTATTCTCAGTTTGACCATGTGGCGATTCTGCCAGTACTGGTAAAGCATTTAATCCCAATGCAAAGGTCAGCACAACGCTGGGTATCGATTTCATTCACTCGTTCCTGATATGTGTTGGAAGTTGCCGTTTTGGCACGGAATTTTGTTATTTGCGATTATTTACTCAGGGTCTGTTCCCTTTGGGGTGCAGCCAATGGGCCGGATTCTGGGGTTTCCCTTTTCTGCGTATTTCAAAGTATAGCCCGCTTTCCGACTGCCCTCCGGTATCGCCACTATAAGCGATGGTCTCGCCGGCCCGTACCCAGTCCCCGGTTTCTTTTGCCAGGCTCTTGTTATTACCGTAGAGGCTCATAAATCCTTCGCCGTGGTCAATAATAATCAACAGGCCGAAGCCTCGTAACCAGTCGGAGAATACCACGCGTCCGTAATGCACTGCTTTGACGTCTTGCTCATCCCGGGTGGCGATGCGGATTCCGTTGGAGCGCAGTTTTCCTTGCGCTACCCGTGCTCCGAACCTCTCGCGCACTTTACCATGAGTCGGCCACGGGAGTTTAGCCTTGAGTGTAGCAAAAGGTTTGGCGTCATCGGGCAGGGGAATGTTGGCGATGGCCAGCTCCACTTCTTCAAGCAGTTTTTCAAGGCGCGCGTAATCGGCCTTGAGCTTATCGAGTCGCTGCGATTCGCTGGTAAGCTTTTGCTCCAGCTGGGTCAGAATTTTTTTGCGGGTGTCGCGTTTTGTTTTAAGTTCGGCAAGTTGCTGCGAGAGTGTAGCGCGATTGTTCTCCAGTGCGCTTTGTTTGCTCAAGATTGAGCGTTGAGTGGTTTGCAGTGATGCAAGATCCTGTTTGAAGCGTGCAATGCGTTGCTCTTGGTCGCGGCTCAAGTATTGAAAATAATGCAGGTAACGCGCCGCATCCTGGGGCTCATTATTGTCGAGCAAAAGTTTGAGCGCAGGCTGACGCCCCTGTCGATAAACACTGCGCAGCTGTTTGATCAGCCCTTGTTTTTGCGCTTCAAGATTGCGGGATTGCTGTTTTCCCTGTTGTTTGAGTTCGTTAAGCTGGGCCTGCAGCTGCTGGTTTTGGGTTTTTAGCTTTCGTAGCTGGTGGCTGATGTACGCAATATCCTGCTCTTGTTTTTTTAAGGCTTTCACAAGGCCGGATTTTTCGCTGTTGGCCTGATTAAGCCAGCGATCAAGCTTGGCAATATTGCGTTTGAGTTGCTCCAGCTGGGCAGGATTCACCTCTTCGGCGTGACCAAGGCCCGCAGCGAGCACCATAAAAATGCACAGCAGGGCAGCGGCCAGCGCTCGCTGCAGGTTCACAATACACTGCTGCACTCTCACACCGTCATCCCTGTCTCCCGCATGCGCAAATCTATTGTGCCTGAATCAGCGAACGACCTGTCATTTCAGCGGGGGCCGGAAGACCCATCAAATCCAGTAGTGAGGGGGCAACATCACTGAGTTTTCCGCCCTCGCGCAAAGTGAGGGGTTTTGGCCCCACGTAAACCAGTGGCACCGGTAGCGTTGTGTGTGCCGTGTGTGCCTGGCCGGATTGCGGGTCGGACATCTGTTCTGCATTGCCGTGGTCGGCAGTGATCAGGCATTGCCCGTTAACCTCCGTCAATGCTGCGCTGATACGTTGCAGGCAGGTGTCGAGGCATTCGGCCGCTTTTACGGCGGCGTCGAAATTTCCGGTATGCCCCACCATGTCGCCGTTGGCGTAGTTACACACTACGAGGTCGTAGTCGCCGCTTTTGATGGCGGCAACCAGTTTATCGGTGACTTCCGGTGCGCTCATTTCGGGCTTCAGATCGTAGGTGGCCACATTGGGGGAGGGGATCAATTCACGGGTTTCTCCCTCAAACAATTCCTCACGGCCGCCGCTGAAGAAAAAGGTCACGTGTGCGTACTTTTCGGTTTCCGCAATGCGCAGCTGGGTCTTGCCCAGATTAGCCATGTATTCGCCCAGACTGTTGGGGAGATCGCTGGGAGGATAGGCGCAGCTAGTTGGGATATCGGCGGCATATTCGGTGAGCATCACGAAGTCTGCCAGGGCAGGTACTTTTTTACGCTTGAACGCAGAGAAATCGGGCGTGACAAAACTGCGGGTCAGCTCGCGTGCCCGGTCGGCACGGAAATTCATGAACAGCACTGCATCGCCGTCTTCAATACAGGCTGCTTGCTGGTCGGGCGCTGCAATTACGGTGGCGGCCACAAACTCGTCGTTTTCATCGCGGGCATAGGCCGCTTGCAAGCCGGCGACAGGGTCGGCGGCCTGGTGACTGCCCTGGCCCAGCGTGAGCAGATCGTAGGCCTGCTCAATGCGGTCCCAGCGATTATCGCGATCCATGGCGTAATAGCGGCCGATCAGGCTGGCGATGCGGCCGACACCCAGCTCTTTCAACAGAGCGTCCACTTTTTGCAGCGACGGCTCGGCGCTGCGCGGTGGCATATCTCGCCCATCCAGAAACGCATGCACATAAACGGCTGTGGCGCCGCGTGCAGCGGCCAGTTTAATTGCTGCGATAATATGGTCTTCATGACTGTGTACCCCACCCGGTGACAGCAGCCCCAGCAAGTGAACGGCCTTGCCGGCAACCACCGCTTTGTCGATGGCCTGTGTGAGCGCAGGATTTTGGTCGAAGGTGCCGTCGGCAATGTCTTTGGTGATGCGGGTGTAGTTCTGATAGACGATGCGCCCGGCACCCAGATTCATGTGGCCCACTTCGGAGTTACCCATCTGACCTTCGGGTAGCCCCACGGCCATGCCGGAGGTGGCAATCAGGGTTTTGGGTTGTTCAGACCAAAGTTTATCCCAGAAGGGAGTGTGGGCATGGTGGATGGCGTTATCCTGAGGGTCTTCGCGATGGCCCCAGCCATCCAGAATGATCAGTGCAGTGGTCTGTTTAGTCATGAAGCAGGTTACCTGTAAACATCGATTTTGCAGGAAAAATTCAGGGCCGCAATTCTAGCGCGAAAAGTGCTGTTTGGCGACCGTGCGCCGGGTGCGACACGCTGTTCTGCGATAGGGGGCTTGTGTATAATGCCCGTCGCTTTTTTTAACCGGAAACTCGGAATGGATCGTTTAATAGAATTTATCGGAAATCACATCGAACTGTCGGCCGCCTTCGTATTTTTGCTGGCGGCTCTGTGGTATACCGAACGGGCCCGCGCTGGCCGCAGTGTGTCGCCGCAAGAAGCAACGTTAATGCTGAATCGCGACGAAGCTGTGATCGTCGATGTGCGCGAGAAAAAAGAGTTCAGTGAGGGGCGTATTACCGGCGCCGTGCATATTCCTTTTGCCAAATTGAAAGAACGCGCCACCGAACTTGAGAAGTTCAAAGACAAGCAGATTATTCTGGTTGATAAAATGGGTCAGCACAGTGGTATGGCTGGCAAGCAGCTGAAAGAAGCCGGATTCGACAATGTGTGTCGTATGCAGGGCGGTATCAGTGAATGGAGAAACAGCAATCTGCCGTTGATCCGCAAGTAAGCAAAAATGGCAGAGTTGCCAGCTGGTTTTTTGAGGTGCTTATGCGTTCGTCCATCACTATGTATTCTTCGCGATTTTGTCCGTTCTGCGTGCGCGCAAAATCCTTGTTGAAAAGTAAAGGTGTGCAGATCGAAGAAATTCTGGTGGACGGTAATGCGCCGTTGCGGCAGGAAATGATGGAAAAGAGCGGGCGCCATACGGTGCCGCAGATCTGGATAGGCGCCAGGCATGTGGGTGGCTGTGATGAGCTCATGGCACTCGATCGGGCTGGCAAACTGGATAAGCTGCTGGCAAGCGCCTAGTCTGCACAGCGCTTACATCGTAAAAACAAGAGCTGTGCACTCGCCATGTGGGTGTGCAGCCCTTAATATGCCGATCTGTCTCGAAAGCGGCGGCGCAGTCTCGCTGCCGTAGGCAGTTCGATTATCAAGTATCAGAAGAATAGGATCCCTCATGGCCGAAAACGAAACCACTCCAGAGAACCCGGAAGCAAACAGCGAACAACAAGCACAAGCCGGGTTCGCCTTACAGCGAATTTACGTGAAAGATATTTCCTTCGAATCGCCTAACTCTCCTGTCGTCTTTCAAAAGAATTGGCAGCCAGAGATCAAGATGGATCTGAATACCAAAAACGGTAAGGTGGGGGAAGGCGTTTACGAAGTGGTTGTGGCCGTGACGCTTACCGCTACGGTGGAAGGCATGACTGCCTATATTGTGGAAGTACAGCAGGCGGGTATTTTTCAGGTGCAGGGGATGGAAGGCGCACAATTGGGTCAGGCGCTGGGTGCGTTTTGCCCCAATCTGCTGTTCCCGTATCTGCGTGAAAGCATCGATACCGTTCTGGTGAAAGGAAGTTTCCCTGCCATGATGCTGGCGCCGGTCAATTTTGATGCGATTTTTGCGCAAGCGATGATGCAAAAGCAAAAAGAAGCCCAAGCGGCGGCGGAACAAGCCGGTCAGGGCGCAGGCGAAAGCACCGCGCACTAGGTTCCCGTCACACAATAAAGCACCTTCCGGTGCTTTATTGTCCTCCCTCAAAGTCAAGCTGGCGCCAGGCCTCGAAGAGCACAATGGCGACTGCATTCGACAAGTTCAGGCTGCGACTGTTCTCGTGCATGGGAATACGAATGCAGTGATCGATTCCTAGTGATTCGCGCAATTCGGCAGGCAATCCGCGCGTCTCGGGGCCGAACAGCAAGTAATCCCCTTTTTGGTAGGCAACGCCGGTGTGGGCACGCTGTCCTTTTGTGGTGAGGGCCCAGATGCGCTCGGGCTCACAGCGAGCCGTAAAGTCGGCAAAGTCCCGGTAGGTCTGCACCGAGGCAAACTCGTGGTAGTCGAGGCCGGCACGCCGTAACTTTTTTTCTTCCAATTCAAACCCGAAGGGCTCGATCAGATGCAGCTGGCAGCCGGTATTGGCCGCCAGGCGTATGATGTTGCCCGTATTGGGCGGGATCTCGGGTTCATACAGAACGATATTGAACATGCCGGTTACCGACGCTGTTTTGGCTAGTTGCGTTCAACGGCCAGAGCAACGCCCATTCCGCCGCCAATGCACAAGGTGGCCAGCCCTTTGCCGGCATCACGTTTGATCATCTCGTGGATCAGAGTCACCAGAACGCGACAGCCTGAAGCGCCGATGGGATGCCCGAGCGCGATTGCACCGCCATTCACATTGACTTTGTCGGTATCCCACTGCATGACCTGGTTTACCGAGAGTGCTTGCACTGCAAACGCTTCGTTGGCTTCAATCAGGTCCAGATCGTCAACGGTCCAGCCGGCTTTTTTCAGGCATGCCTGACTGGCAGGAATGGGGCCGGTGCCCATAATGCTGGGGTCGACACCGGCATGCGCCTGCGCCTTGATACGTGCCAGTACCGGTAAGCCGAGTTCGGCGGCTTTTTGGGCGCTGCACACCACAACGGCGGCGGCACCGTCGTTCAGAGACGAAGCGTTGGCGGCGGTCACAGATCCGTCTTTCTTAAAGGCGGGGCGCATTTTGGCCACTGAGGCGAGCGTTGTATTTGCGCGTGGATTTTCATCGGTGTCGAAGATCAGGGCTTCCCCTTTGCGCTGTGGGATGCTGACAGGAATGATTTCGTCGACGAAGCGTTTGTTCTCGATTGCGGCCTGAGCTTTTTGTTGTGAAGCGACGGCGAAAGAGTCTTGAGATTCACGCGCGATGGCGTATTTTTCGGCTATGTTCTCGGCCGTAATGCCCATGTGGTAATCATTGAATGCGTCCCAGAGGCCATCGGTAATCATGGTGTCGACCATGTTCCAGTTACCCATGCGCTGTCCGTTGCGACTGTTGGGAAGTACGTGCGGTGCCTGACTCATGCTTTCCTGGCCACCGGCAACAATCAGGTCGGCCTCGCCCAACATGATCGACTGGGCTGCGAGTTGCACGGCTTTCAGCCCGGAACCGCATACCTTGTTGATAGTGATCGCTGGTGTAGCGTGCGGCAGGCCAGCCTTGATGGCCGTCTGGCGCGCGGGATTCTGTCCGCAGCCGGCGGTGAGCACTTGCCCCATGATGACTTCATTCACCTGTTCCGCGGGAATCTGGTGTTTGTCCAGCAGCCCCTTGATCACGGCAGTGCCCAGATCGACTGCACTGAGTGAAGCCAGTGATCCTCCGAATGATCCAATGGCGGTACGGCCTGCGGCGACGATGACAGCATCTTTCATGTGTGCAATTACTCCTGCAAAAACGACTAGGTGATGGAGGCGGAATCAGGGCCTCGGGCGTGAAAAGGCGCCGATTATATCGTGAGCGAGCGACCGCCGTCGACTCGGATAACCTGTCCGGTCATGTAGTCGCATTCCAGCAAGAAACGCAGGGTCTGGCAGATCGCCTGTTCTCCGCCAAGTCTTCGCAAGGGGATTTTCTGCAGCAGCGC
>JBFHUL010000077.1:0-15573 GCA_041590075.1 Oleiphilaceae bacterium | reverse complement strand
TCAGATTGCGTTGGCGCGCCTGCCGGTCGAAACGGGTCTGGGACTGGGTCCGGATCTGTTTGCCAAGTATGCGGGACTCTACAGGCAAGGCCAGCTGTGCGCTTAGTTTCTTGGCCAGCAGATGGGCCTGATTGTAGCCTCTTCGGTGTTCATCTTTGCGATACAGCGGCACCGGGATGAGATATTCCGGCCAACTGTCTTCTGCGTAAGCGTCCTCCAGGGATTGTTTGGTCAGTGTGATCAGCTGTGCAGCGCGATAGCGCCTGTGTTGGTACTTGAGCTCTTGCAGGCAGCAGTCAATGGGGAAAGCGTAGCGCAGGGGAGCAACCGTACGGTGAATGGCGGAAGGGCTTGCCAGACACGCCGGGCAAAGCAGCGTGAACGCCGGTAAACGCATCGAACGTGCGAAAGGCTCACCACAGCGATAGCAACTGCAGTCGTTCCATTCGAGATCCTCCCGGCAGGGTTCGCAGGCGATCGTGTGAGATGCAATCTTGCTGTCGCAGAACATGCAGTGCGATGGTGGGAGCAGCAAACTGCCCGCTTTGCGAAACTTGTTAACCAAAAAATAGAGTTTGGTTGACAACTTTTTGCCCGGCCTTATCATGTCACTTTCCTTGTGTTGTTGCGCGGCGCCCTGCATTGTAGCGCCCGGCGTTTCGGCATATCGAGAGTTTGATCGCAACTTGGTGTTTTTGGATGAAGGGTAGGGCAATGACGGTGAACAATGATCTGCGGCACGACTGGACAGCAAAAGAAGTTCAGGCCTTGTTTGATCTGCCATTTAACGATTTGTTATTCCGGGCGCAAACAGTGCATCGCGCGAACTTTGATCCGAATGAGGTGCAGGTCAGCACGCTGCTTTCGATTAAAACGGGCGCGTGCCCGGAAGACTGCAAATATTGCCCGCAAAGTGGTCACTACAACACCGGCCTAGAAAAAGAAAAACTCATGCAGGTTGAGCAGGTACTCAAAAAGGCCAAAGAAGCCAAAGAAAAAGGCAGTAGCCGTTTCTGCATGGGCGCGGCCTGGAAGCACCCCAGTGATAAAGACCTTCCTTATGTGCTGGAAATGGTCAAGGGAGTGAAAGAACTGGGCCTGGAGACATGTATGACTCTGGGCATGCTACGCGACGATCAGGCGGAGGCTCTGGCCGAAGCTGGCCTGGATTATTACAACCATAATCTCGATACCTCTCCCGATTTTTACGACAAGATAATCACTACCCGAACCTATCAGGACCGCCTCGATACTCTGCAGCATGTGCGCGATGCGGGTATGAAAATCTGCAGCGGCGGCATTATCGGAATGGGCGAGCGCGCCAAGGATCGCGTGGGATTGCTGGTGCAACTTGCCAACCTGCCTCAACATCCCGAGAGCGTGCCCATTAATATGCTGGTAAAAGTAAAAGGAACGCCTCTTGAAGATGTCGAAGACCTGGACAACTTCGAGTTTATTCGTTGCATTGCGGTGGCCAGAATTCTGATGCCTAAGAGTCATGTGCGTTTGTCGGCGGGTCGTGAAAATATGTCGGATGAGATGCAGGCCATGGCGTTTATGGCGGGTGCCAACTCCATTTTCTATGGCGAGTGTTTGCTGACTACGCCCAATCCCGAAACACACAAAGACATGCAACTGTTCAAACGTCTTGGTTTACGTCCTGAGCAACGCATCGAGAAATCCGATGCAGAGCAGGCTGCGGGCATTGCCAAAGCGATTGATCAGCAGCAGAGTGCGCATCTGTTTTACGATGCTTCGCAACAAGACAGCGCGCGCCACTAACCGACGGGCTTGCGGTCGGAATTGTGAATCGTTTTAGCGCGCGCTGGAGAGCAGCGCTTGCGTCGCGTGCGGAAAAAAATCTGTTGCGGCAGCGTCGCGATTTCACCGGCATGCAAGCGACACACATCGATCTGGGGCAGTCGCCCCTTCTCTCTTTTTGTAGTAATGATTATCTGGGACTCGCTGCTCACCCAGAGCTTCAACGTGCCTTGGCGGATGCCACACTGCGCTGCGGAGTGGGCAGTGGGGCGTCCCACATGGTGTGCGGTCACCATCACGAGCACAGCATGCTGGAAGAAGAACTCGCGGTGTTTACCGGTCGCGACAAAGCTCTGGTGTTTGGTTCCGGTTACGCAGCGAATTTGTCGGTACTGGGCACTCTGGCAACACGCAAGGACGTGATACTTCAGGATAAGCTGAATCATGCGTCTTTGCTTGATGGTGCACTCTTGAGTGGCGCGCGGTCCCAGCGGTATCTGCATGCTGATATGGCGAGTTTACGTCACCAGCTGGAGCGCTTCAGTGGCGATAGCAAGCACAAAGACGCCCACTTGCTGGTTGCAACGGATGGTGTGTTCAGTATGGATGGCGATGTCGCACCCTTGCAGGAAATGGTGGCGCTGTGTGAGGAATTTGAAGCATTGTTAGTGGTGGATGACGCGCACGGGCTGGGGGTGCTAGGCGATGCGGGGCGCGGTAGTTTGAGCCTTGAGCAGTTGTCGCAGAAGCAGGTGCCGGTGCTGATAGGCACCTTCGGTAAGGCCTTTGGTACGGCGGGGGCTTTCGTAGCTGGGCCGGAGGATATGATTGATTATTTGGCGCAGTTTGCGCGCCCGTACATCTACACCACGGCAATGCCTCCGGCTTTGGCCGCAGCAACGCGAAAGAGTCTTCAGTTGGTACGCGAAGGCGCGGCCTTGCGCAAAGCGCTGCGCGATAATATCGCGTATTTTCGGGAGCAAAGTGCTCAGCTCGGTTTAGATCTGATGGAATCACACACTGCGATACAGCCCCTTGTGGTGGGCGATAGTGCGGCCACCATGGCAGTGGGGGCCTATTTGGAGGAACGGAGGGTGCTGGTTGGGCAGATTCGGCCACCAACGGTTCCAGAGGGCAAGGCACGCTTGCGTATTACTCTATCTGCCACGCATGCCCGTGAAGATATCGATACGCTGATGCACGCGCTCAAGGGTGGGCAGGAGATGGGGCTGCTCTAGATGAAAGTTTTTTTGCTCAATGGCTGGTCTGCAAGGGCTGCATTTTGGCGTGAAGCCTTGGAGTGCGACCCCTTTTATCGCGAGTGGCAAGTGATTGATCTGGCCCGGTTTCAAAGCTGGGCGCAGCTTGCTTCTTTTTTGGAGCAAAACCTGACGCCGGAAGATGGGCTTGCGGGGTGGTCCTTAGGTGGTATGTTGGCAATGCGCTACGTGGCGCGGGCGAGCACTGCTCCGGCGAGACTGATCACATTCAATGCCAATCTGCGCTTTGTGCGGGCTCCAGCATATCCCACTGCCATGCATGCAAACGATTTCAACGCGTTTTTTGCGCTGGTGACGGAGCGACCTGCCGCGATTATCGCGCGGCGTTTTGTAGCGTTGATGGCATATAAAGGCATGTCTCAAGCAGAGCGCAAAACCTTGCTCAGCTTATATCAGGCGTCGGACTTACCCCACAAAGAAGTGCTTGTGTCCCAATTGAATTGCTTGCGAGAGATTGATTGTTCAAGGGCTCAGGCTGGGCGAATAGGGGGCTTGCATCTTTTGGGGCGTCACGACGCGCTGGTGCCCGTCGACTGTGCCAAGGCGCTCGCGCACCGCACCGGCGGTGATGTAGGTATTTATGAGGGTGGGCACGTTCCGTTTCTTAATGCTTGGAAAGAAGTGAGCTCGTACGTAACGCGTTATATAAAGGATGGAACTGGTGCATCAGCATAACAAGGCAGCCGTTGCGGAATCCTTCGGAAAAGCCGCCAAGACCTACGACGAGGTTGCGCACTTTCAACGTGACGTAGGTGCTCGGCTTGTGGCCCAGATCCCCGACACGTTGCAGGGGCCTACTCTGGATTTGGGTTGTGGTACTGGTTACTTTTTGCCTGCGTTGTCGAGGCATGGTGGGCAAGAACTCTATGCTGCCGACTTGTCTTGGGGCATGTTGGAGTACGTCAGTACGCATGCAAGTGTGCCCGTGTTACCCGTGTTGAGCGATGGCGAGCGCTTGCCCTTTGCCGCGCAGCAGTTCGTGCTTGTGTTCTCCAGCCTCACCATTCAATGGTGCAATGATCTTGAGCAGCTATTTGCGGAGGTGCAGCGTGTATTGCGGCCTGGAGGGATGTTTGTTTTCTCTACTTTGCTGGATGGGACGCTGCGTGAATTGAAGGAGGCGTGGCGCGGCGCCGATGCGCATCAGCATGTGAACGATTTCTATGATTTTGACGCCCATTGCATGGCGGCTAAGCGTGCAGGCTTGCAAACAAAGCAACTGCAGCGTCGCGAAGAGGTGCTTTATTACAACAAAGTCAGTGACTTAACGCGTGAGTTGAAGATGTTGGGTGCGCACAATGTGAATGCCAATAGGCCGAAAGCGATGCTGGGCAGGTCGCGCATGCAATCGTTTGTGCGTGGCTATGAGCGCTTCAGGGATGCAGACAAAGGGCTTCCTGCGACCTATCAGGTGTTGCAGGGTGTGCTCGTGCGAGAATAAAAGATTAGTGAGTTAGATGGGGGCCGTATGGCAAGGCAATATTTCGTGACAGGCACCGATACGGAAGTTGGTAAAACGTTTGCTACGTGTGCATTACTTTCAGCAGCCGGCGCTAAAGGCCTGCGAACGTTAGGCTTAAAGCCTGTCGCTGCCGGTGGTGAAGAAATTGAAGGGCAATATGCCAATGAGGATGCGTTAGCGCTGCAAGGTGCCGCAACACAACCATTGCCCTATCAGCAGATCAATCCGGTGCTTTTGAAAGCGCCTACTTCTCCCCATATTGCAGCCCACGAAGAGGGCCGAACGGTTAATCTATCGCACCTGGAAGGGGTGTTGCGTGGAGCCTTGTTGACGCCCCATGACTTGGCGCTGGTAGAGGGTGCAGGGGGCTGGCGTGTGCCACTGAATCATCGGGACACCCTCGCAGATCTGGCGAAGTCACTGGGGTTCCCCGTCATTTTGGTTGTGGGCCTTAAACTGGGCTGTATTAATCACGCTTTGCTCACGGCCGAGGCAATTCAGCGGGATGGATTGAAACTCGCGGGCTGGGTGGCCAATGCGATCAGCCCTGAGTCGATGTCATTCGAGAACGAATATCTTGCGACCCTCAAAGCGGCCATTTCCGCCCCCTTGTTGGGGTATTTGCCCTTTTCTGTCGAGGCACGGAGCCAGCCCGAGCGCTTGGCTGACCAGCTCGACCTTTCATGTTTGGATTTGTAATTAAGTGTTTGCTTTGATTGAAAAGTGATCAGTTATTTGCTTAAATTTAACTTGTATTGGTCTATCCAGTAATGGCCTCAGCACATGATCAGGGCGATCTATCTATGAACGTTAATTCGGTATTACAAACAGGCTTGCAAGGTGTAAAAACGGGTCTGGAGGGCGCGGAAAAGGCGGCCAGTGAAATTGTGCGCGCAGGCACTGTTGATGGGCCTGCGGGATCGAATAGTGACGTGGTGGAACCCATTGTTGAGTTGAAATTGTATGAGCGTTCCATCGAAGCTTCTGCTCAAGTTGTGAAGACTGCCGACGAGGTTTTGGGGACTCTATTGGACACGCTTGCCTGATCGCGTAACATGCCCTGATCAAGGGGGCTGACAATGCCAATTTCTATCACAAGCAGCTTTTCAACCGTTCCCCAGTACACCTCTTCAACGAGCGCGCTTTCCTCGCGCGATGCACTCCAAAACGCACCCTCGCGCCCTATACCTCAAAATACGTCTGTAGCACCGCAGCGCGCCATGCAGAGTGATCTATTAGCTCTAACTGCTCCGGCTGGTTCTTCGGTAAGGGGGGCGCAAGAAAGTTCTGCTCCCGTTCAATTGGTCTATCAGCTTGGTGGGCGCTTTACTAATGACGATTCTGGCCGCGCCAATGCGGTTGGTTCAAGTGGCGTGCCTGAAGAAGAGCAGGGAAAAGAACGCGCGATACCCACTCCACTTATTGATGAAGCATCTCAGGTAGATGAGGCGACGACGACAGAGCAGGGCCCGGAATCGGCGCAGCGTGCTGATACTTCCCCTTCTTCTGGAAAAGAAGGGCCCGTCAACGAGGGGGGGGATTCTCAAGCGCGAGAACGGCAGCGGGAGCGCGTGGTTCAGCAGCAAGTGGCAGAGCTTGCCGCGCGCGATGCAGAAGTGCGTGCGCATGAGCGAGCGCATCAAGCGGTGGGCGGGCAATATACGGGATCTGTGTCTTACAGCTATCAGACCGGGCCAGATGGCAAGCGCTATGCGATAAACGGTGAAGTGCCTATTGATGTATCCCCCGTGCCGGGGGATCCGAGGGCCACGATAGAGAAAATGCGGGTTGTGAAGGCCGCGGCCACGGCACCGGCCAACCCCTCGCCGCAGGATCGTAATGTGGCGGCTACCGCAACGCGGATTTTGGTGCAGGCGCAAATCGATTTGGCCGCGCAGCGTCTTGCCGAGCGTGAGGGCGCTGATACGTCTGAGGGACGGCAGCGATTTGCAGAAGCGGCGCGGAGTTACGAAGAAATTATCGGCTTGCAGCGTCGAGACATTGATGTAAAAGAGTTAATTGACGAAACCGTATAAATTGTTACAAAAAAACCGCCGCCCTTAGTCGCCAATCACCCAATTTTTGCTAACCTCTTTGATTGTCCTGCTTTAGCCTGATTATCCCTGCGCCGTGGCCCAATACTTTAGTTGACGCTTTCCTCATTTTTTCGCTGATACAGGGGGATTTTGAGTGGCATTTTCTTGACAATTACCTAAAGCAAACGTATGTTTCAAACACTCGTTTGATATTTGGTGCAAGGATTGGAGCAAAAGCTCTAGTCACCTAGAACGATGTAACTAGCCATCCTTTGGGGTGGTGAGTAGTTTGCAGCCACCGGCGTTCGCTTGTTTGAACAGGTACTGCACCAAAATGAAATTAATTAATTGAGGTTACAGCTATGCCAGATTACAAGGCTCCCCTTCGCGACATTAAGTTCGTCATGAGCGAACTGTTGGATAGTGAAAAGCACTATGCCGATTTGGGTGCGGAAGATGCAACACCGGATATGATCGATGCCATTATTGGCGAAGGCGCAAAATTCTGTGAAGAGGTGTTGGCACCTCTTAATGCTGTGGGTGACCAGGAAGGCTGTACCTGGAGCGAAGAGGGTGTGAAAACCCCGACGGGCTTTAAAGAAGCCTATCAGCAGTTCGTTGAAGGCGGCTGGCCCGCAATGAATGCGCCGGTTGAGCACGGTGGTCAAGGCCTGCCTGAGTCGCTCAACATCGTAATGAGTGAAATGATCGGTACCGCTAACTGGTCCTGGGGTATGTACCCGGGGCTCAGTCATGGTGCACGCGCAACATTGGAAGAGCACGGTACACCTGAGCAGCAAGCGACGTATCTCACCAAGCTTGTGAGCGGTGAGTGGACCGGTACGATGTGTCTGACAGAGCCTCACTGTGGTTCGGACTTGGGTATTCTGACCACAAAAGCGGAGCCCAATGCAGATGGCAGCTACAGCATCACGGGAACCAAAATCTTTATCTCCGCAGGCGAGCACGACATGGTCGATAATATCGTCCACATCGTGCTGGCGCGTCTGCCAGGTGCACCTGAGGGCACCAAAGGTATCTCACTGTTTATCGTGCCCAAGCATCTTCCCGATGCCGACGGTAACGCTGGCGAACACAACGCGGTCACGTGTGGTTCGATTGAGCACAAGATGGGTATTCATGGTAACGCAACATGTGTCATGAATTTCGATGGTGCCAAAGGTTGGCTGATCGGCCCAGAAAACAAGGGTTTGAACTGCATGTTCACCTTTATGAACGTGGCCCGTATCGGCACCTCCATTCAAGGTCTGGCGGCTGCAGAAGGTTCTTTCCAGGGTGCTTTGGCTTATGCCAAAGAGCGTTTGGCGATGCGTTCTCTGTCTGGTCCTAAAAATCCGGACGGCAAGGCGGACCCCATCATCGTTCACCCTGATGTACGCCGCATGCTGTTGACGCAGAAAGCGATTGCCGAAGGTTCTCGTGCCATGATTTATTACGCTGCACAGCAGGCGGATATCGTGCAGCACGGTGAAGGTGAAGCCCAGAAAGCGGCAGATGAGATCCTGGGCTTTCTGACCCCGATTCTTAAAGCGTTCTGTACAGAAGCGGGTTATGAGGCAGCAAACCATGGTATGCAGGTGTTTGGCGGTCACGGCTTTATCACTGAGTGGGGCATGGAGCAGATCGTTCGTGACACCCGTATTGCACTCATGTATGAGGGTACAACCGGTATTCAGGCGCTGGACCTGCTGGGACGTAAAGTCCTGATGACTCAGGGTGCATCGCTGCGTAACTTCACCAAGATGGTGCACAAATTCTGTCAGGAGCATGAAGGTAACGACGACCTGAAGCCTTTTGTTGAGCAACTGGGCACTCTAAATAAAGAGTGGGGCGACATCACCATGAAGATTGGTATGGTTGCCATGCAGAATCGAGATGAAGTGGGTGCCGCATCCGTCGACTACCTGATGTATTCGGGCTACGTTGCACTGGCATACTTCTGGGCGCGCATGGTTGATGTGGCGCAGAAGAAATTGGCAGAAGGCACGTCTGAAGAAGATTTTTACAAGGCGAAAATCAGTACCGCCAAGTTCTACTTCGATCGCGTACTGCCTCGCACAGCGGCTCACGCCAAGATGATTGCCGCTGGCGGATCATCCATGATGGAGCTGAACGAAGAGCATTTCGCTTTCTAAACTCCGTAAAATTAAAAAAGCCCGCCCTAGCGGGCTTTTTTGCGTTAAAATGCGCGCCCAACTTATAGCGTCGATGCCTGAGCCTGTAAGTTTTCCGGATAGCATTTCAGTATCAGGCAAAGCATTGTTAAATACGAGGGTAGGTGAATGGCAGATTATAAAGCTCCGTTGCAAGACATTCGATTTGTAATGAATGAAGTGTTCGAGGCGGAGAAACTGTGGGGATCCCTGGCGGGTACCAAGGATGCGGTCGATATTGAAACAGCCGATGCGATTCTTGAAGAAGCCGGCAAGATTACAGCTTCTCTGATAGCGCCACTGAGTCGCAATGGCGATGAAGAGGGCTGTAAGTTCGACAACGGTCAGGTAACTGTGCCCTCCGGTTATCGTGATGCGTACAAAACGTTTGCCGAAGGTGGCTGGTCTGGCCTTACCGGTAATCCCGAGTACGAAGGCATGGGAATGCCCAAGATGCTGGGCGCCCAGTACGAAGAAATGCTGTATGCGGCAGATATTTCTTTCGGTTTGTATGTGTGCCTGACTTCGGGTGCGGCGCTAGCAATTGATGCGCACGCTTCCGAAGAGCTAAAGCAGAAATACCTGCCCAAGATGTACTCCGGTGAATGGACCGGCGCGATGGATCTGACTGAACCTCATTCCGGTACCGATCTCGGTATGATTCGCACCAAGGCAGAGCCCAATGCCGATGGTAGCTATAGCATTACCGGAACCAAGATCTTTATCACCGGCGGTGAAAATGATCTGACAGACAACATTATTCACCTGGTTTTGGCCAAGTTGCCTGATGCGCCTGCGGGTTCAAAAGGTATTTCTCTGTTCCTGGTGCCGCGCAATAGCGTCGATGACAACGGCAACGTAGGCGAGAACAACAATGTCACCTGTGGCTCTATTGAGCACAAGATGGGCATCAAGGCTTCCGGCACGTGTGTCATGAACTTCGATGGAGCCCAAGGCTGGCTCGTCGGAGAAGTGAACAAAGGTCTCGCAGCCATGTTCACCATGATGAATTACGAGCGCCTGAGTGTAGGTATTCAAGGTATCGGTGCGGCCGAGCGGTCTTACCAGAACGCTATCGACTATGCGCGAGAGCGTATTCAGGGTCGCGCAGCGACGGGGCCTGTGAATACTGATAAAGCAGCCGACCCGATTATCGTTCACCCAGATGTGCGTCGCATGTTGCTCACGATGAAAGCCTACACCGAAGGTAGTCGCGCGTTCTCTACCTATGTTGCACGTTACCTGGATATTTCTAAGTTTAGTGAAAACGCGGAAGAGAAAAAACATGCCCAGGCCATGGTCGCACTGTTAACGCCGGTAGCTAAGGCGTTTATGACAGATCGTGCCTTGGAGACCTGTATTGCTGGCCAACAGATTTTTGGTGGTCATGGTTTTATCCGCGAGTGGGGCCAAGAGCAGCTGGTGCGTGATACGCGCATTACGCAGATCTATGAGGGTACCAATGGTATTCAGGCAATGGATCTGATGGGGCGAAAAGTCGCAGCGAATGGCGGCAAGTTTGTAGAATTATTTGCCAAAGAGGTAGCGGACTTTATCGAAGCGGAGTCTGACAACGTTGACTTGGCGGAGTTTGTGAAACCTCTGGCCGCTGCATTGGAGCGATTGAGCGACACAACAGAGTTCGTGCTGAAACAGGCTCAGAATGATCCGAATGCTGTAGGTGCCGCAGCCGTGGAGTATCTGGATCTCTTCGGTCTGACGGCCTATGCCTACATGTGGGCGCGCATGGTAAAAGTAGCCGCTCCCAAGGTTGATAGCGATGAGTTTTACGCTTCCAAAATCAAAACTGCGCGCTTCTACTTCAGTCGTTTGTTGCCTAAAACCTTGTCGCTGTCAGAGACCATTAAGAATGGCAGTGAAGATTTGATGGCGCTGGACGAAGCGCAGTTTTAAAGCGCTCTAAGGCATGGCTCTCGCCTAACAGGGGAGTCGACGCGAACTAAAAAGCCCCGGAGTGTTTGGCTCCGGGGCTTTTTTATTATCAGGAAGGTGTTAACAGATTTTATTCGGGGCTCTCAAGCTGGCTTATGATGAGCTCCCAGGCATTATTGAAAACGGCGGGTTCGTAGGTGCCCGACCATACCTTGTCAGCAATGCCATTACCGTCGCGATCTTCAATCATGCGTGTTTGATTGCCATCCAGATCGTAGAAAAATTGAGATATGCGCTCCCACGTGCCATCACCATCGGTATCGCGATACAGATAGCTACGTTTGTTCTGGTTGTTATAGCGTGACACCTCAATGTAGTCCGCGTTGTTGTCCATATCATCGTCGAGTTCGTAACGTATGGGGTTATTGTTGCTGTCGTACTGGAAGCGGGCGGTTGAGTCGGGGATACCATCTGCTGTGCGATCAGTTGCCACCTGAATTTTGTTGCCATTGCTGTCATAGGTATAGCTGATGTGTAGCTCGTCTACGCCATCGTTGTTGGTATCGTTACGAAAGGTTTGTACTAGTCCCGAAGCGTAAGAAAAGCGTTGTACCGCATCAATGCTGCCGTTGCCATCTTTGTCCTGCTCTATAAGCACGAGGTTGCCAGATGCGTCATATTGATAAGCTGTAATGCTGTCAGGTGTGCGATCGTCATCACTGTCGAGCTCGAGAAGCACGAGTTTGTTGCTGCTGTTGTAGGTGTAAGCTTGGTTGCTACTGTTTCCATTGCCGCTTTGGGTGCGAGCCAGCACGAGATTGTTATTGCTGTCGTAGCTGAATAGCTGAGTGGAAGGGGGGGAGCTGTTGGTAATGCGCGATACGTTTCCTTCGGCGTCGTAGCTGGTGTTTCTGGTGTTATCAATACTCCCGTCGCTGCCCCGATCAAATCGAGCCTCTGTTACGCGTCCCTCAGCGTCATAACTGTAGTAAACGGTTTCCAGTGGTGTTTTGTTGTCGACTGCGCGGTAGCTGGCAACCAGATTGGATCGCACTTGTACATTCATATTGTCATACAAGTGGTTGACGACATCAGTCAGCACAATTTCGTGATCGACTCCCAGCGCCTCGCGCGCCGTCGATAACGCGCTATCGTCGATAAAGTCGATGGCCTTTTTAACAAGATTAACTTGGACAGTTCCCAGCGTTGCATGTGCATTGCCCAGGTCGATGCCATTGTCAGGATTTCCATCGCTATCCAGTGCCTGTAACAGCGACGCGATATTGATGACGCGATCGAGGCTGTTTACCTGTTGGGAGGATAAAGCATTGAGAATTTGTGTTTGTGCCTCAGGCACATTAATACCCAATAAGTGGAAGGGGGTGACGAGATCATCGCCCGGCGTACTCCCAAGCACTGTGCTACCAATGCTGAACGTGACCGTCTCGCCGCTCAGGTATTTGAACTCACCATCTTCGTTTGTAAGGCCTGAGCGTGTGGCGGTTGCATAGTGCAGGCCGCTCACCGGGCTATCAACGAAGGTTCCCGTCAATTCATTGGCCGGCGCGCTGTTACCTGATTCTGAGCCGCCGCCTCCGCCACCACAGGCACTTAACAGGGCAGAAGAGGTAACAATGGCAATGGTCTTCTTGATCATGCTGTATACCTTTTCTTACTGCGGAGTGAGGGTTGCGGCATCGATATTGGTTGCACTTGCGCCGGTAATATTGATGCGTAGTGTGTTACTGCCAGACAAAGGTGTGAGCGTTAACGCTGCGCTATCAGTCCATGCCGACAGTCCGCCTGTTGATGGCAGTGAAATATTTCCTTGTGACACACCGTTTAGAATAATCTCGACGTTCACGGCGGTAAGCTCTGTCGAAGCGAAACGCAGCGTTACATCGTAGGGGATGGCGTATCCGCTGAAGGTATATTCGATGTAGCCGGAAGCGCTCAGAGGAACGTAGCCCGAACCCGTGAAACCTGTTTCAGGTGCGGATGCGGCACTGACGCCTACCAGCGTTTCGCTCTCCACTTCATTTGCTACCACGCTGGGGCTCACGACATTCACTGTGCGTGTAATTTGTGTCGCCGCATTGCCGGTTGAATCGCTGACGTCGTATGTCAGTGTGTAGATTCCAACGGTATTCTGGTCGAATGTGCCTCCCTGGACGATGCTGCCGCTAATGTCACCCTCAAAGCTATCGCTCGCAGACGCACCTGCGTCCACATATATTTGGCCGACAGGGTGGTCGATCGGATTGTCACCCAGAAGAGTCAGGACGGGGGCGATCGTATCCGCAACAATGACATCACGCGTTACCGTCGTGGCGGCGTTGCCTGCAGCATCGCTGACGTCATAGCTCAATGTATAGGTGCCGGCCACGTTTACATTTACTGAGCCGGTCGTGATCACACTGCCGGACAGGTTGCCGTCGACCAAATCGCTCGCCGTGGCGCCGGCATCACTGTAAGCGGTGCCTTGTTCATGGTTTACCGTGCTATTGCCGGTAAGGGTGATAACCGGGGCGGTGGTGTCAGCAACGATAACGGTTCTGGTGACGGTTGTGGCAACGTTGCCGGCTGCATCCGTTACATCGTAGCTCAATACATACGAGCCTGCGGCGCTGGCGTTAACCGTGCCGGTCACCACAATGGCGCCACTGATGTCGCCATCGGCAACATCACTAGCGTTAGCGCCCGGATCTGTGAATACCGTTCCCTGCTCGTGATTATAGGGATCGCTACCGATTAGGGTGATGGTAGGTGGAAGCGTGTCTGAAACAATAACGTCGCGCGTTACCGTAGTGGCGTTGTTGCCGGCCGCATCAGACACGTTGTACGAAAGCGTATAGGTGCCTGCAACATTTGCATTAACAGATCCCGTCACGACAATGTTGCCACTGATGTCGCCATCGATGTTATCACTTGCGCTGGCGCCTGGATCTGTAAAGGCGGTGCCTTGCTCATGGTTAATCGGATTTGAGCCCGCCAGGGTAATCACGGGCGCTGTGGTGTCGGAAACGATGACGGTCCTCGTTACTGTGGTTGCCGCGTTACCCGCTGAATCACTGACATCGTAGTTAAGGATATAGGTGCCTGCCACGCTTGCATTAACGCTCCCAGTCTTCACGATGCTCAAGGTAATATCGCCATCAATATTGTCTGTCGCCGTCGCACCGGGATCTGAGAAAGCGGTGCCTTGCTCGTGATTGATAGTGCTCAAGCCTGTCAGCGTGATCACCGGCACGGTAGTGTCGGCAACGATGACCGTACGAGTAACCGTGGTTGCGTTATTTCCGGCGGCATCACTGACATTGTAGTTGAGCGTGTATGTGCCAGCGGTGCTGGTATTGACCGTCCCCGAAACAATTATGTTGGCAGTGATATCACCATCCAGAGTGTCACTGGCAGTGGCGCCCGCGTCTGTATAAACCGTGCCCTGCTCGTGGTTGATGGTACTGCTACCGGTTAGGGTAATGACCGGTGGTGTCAAATCGGCTACCACAACAGTCCGTGTGATTGCTGTCGCTGCATTGCCTGAGCTGTCCGACACATTGTAGGTGAGGGTATAGGTGCCAGCGGTGTTTGCGTCCACCGTTCCCGTGACGACAATACTGCCAGAAATGTCCCCCTCGAAGGAGTCTGTCGCAGTGGCTCCTGGATCGACGAATGTGGTGCCCTGATCATGATCGTAAGGCGAATTGCCGATGAGTGTAAGTGTTGGTGCGATCGTATCAGCAACTACAACATTGCGCGTGACAGTCGTGGCATTATTGCCTGCCGCATCGGACACGTTGTACACCAGTGTGTAAGTCCCAGCGACGTTTGCGTTAACCGATCCGGTGACGACAATGTCAGCGCTGATATCACCGTCAAAACTATCGCTGGCACTTGCGCCGGGATCGGTGAAGGTAGTTCCTTGTTCGTGATTAATCGTGCTATTACCGATTAATGTAATAACGGGAGCTATCGTATCGGCAACAACCACCGTACGGTTTACCTGTGTGGCGGCGTTACCCGCCGAGTCGCTGACGTTGTAGCTGATAATGTAGGTACCTGCGGTATTGGGAGCGACAGTACCGGTTTTTACGATACTGCTGGTCAAATCGCCGTCGACATTATCGCTGGCCGTCGCGCCTGCATCCGTGTAGCTGGTGCCTTGCTCTACATTGACGTTTGCGGAGCCGAGCCGTGTAATCACCGGAGCGGTGAAGTCGCCAACATTTACTGTACGAACTTGTTGCGCTGCGGGGTTGCCCTGTGAGTCTGTTACATCATATGTAACGGTGTAGGTGCCTGCTATCGAGGTATTGACGTTGTTTACGGTAGCGATACTGGCGGTAAGGTCTCCATCCGCTGCATCGCTCGCAGTGGCTCCCGGATCTACATAGGCAGTGTTTATCTCGTGGTTCAATGGATTGGCGCCGGTAATCGTGATGACTGGTGCGCCGGTATCCGCAACGTTAACCGTGCGCACGACAGGCGTTGCGGCATTGCCCGCCGAATCAGTGACGTTGTAAGTGAGTGTGTAGCTTCCCACCACACTCGCATTGACCGTGCCTGATACGGTAATGTTGCTGCTGATATTACCGTCAATGTTGTCGCTTGCTGTCGCTCCGGGGTCTGTGAATACCGTATTCACCTCGTGGTCGATCGGGTTGGCACCAACCAGTGTAATGACCGGAATGGTAGTATCGCTGACGATGACGGTCCGCGTCATCGTTGTGGCGGCGTTTCCTGCCGCATCACTGACGTTATAGGTAACCGTGTAGGTACCCGGTACATTCACATTGACGTTGTTTACGGTAGCGATACTGGCGGTAAGGCTGCCGTCGATGTTGTCCGTCGCGGTCGCACCGGCATCGGTATAGACCGTGCCTTGCTCGTGATTGACGGTGCTGCTGCCGGTAAGGGTGATAATCGGTGCTGTGAAGTCGCCAACATTAACGGTCCGCACCTGCTGT
>JBFHUL010000076.1:0-15634 GCA_041590075.1 Oleiphilaceae bacterium | reverse complement strand
TGCGGAACAGAAACGCTGGAAGGTAGAAGTGGTCAGTGAGAACCCTGGTGAACATGGCGGATACAAAGAGATTATCACGCGTGTCGTTGGTGAGGGCGTATATGGTGCACTGAAATTTGAATCCGGTGCGCACCGGGTCCAGCGGGTGCCCGAAACCGAGTCGCAGGGGCGCATTCATACTTCGGCCTGTACAGTTGCGGTAATGCCGGAAGCCGCGCAGGTGGACGAGATCGAGATCAACAAGGCCGATTTGCGTATTGATACTTTTCGGGCCTCGGGAGCTGGTGGACAGCATGTCAACAAAACCGATTCCGCGATCCGGATTACCCACTTGCCTACCGGTGTGGTGGTGGAGTGTCAGGACGAACGCTCGCAGCACAAAAACAAAGCCAAAGCGATGTCGCTGCTGCAAGCCAAGCTGCTTACCGCCGAACAGGATGCCGCTGCGCAGGAGCAGAGCTCAACGCGCAAAAGTCTGGTGGGCAGCGGAGATCGTTCCGAACGCATTCGTACCTATAACTTTCCGCAGGGGCGTGTGACGGATCACCGCATCAATCTTACCCTTTACAAGCTTAATGAAGTGATGGAAGGGGATCTGGGGCAAATCATCGATCCTCTGTTGCGAGAGCATCAGGCGGATCTGCTGGCGAGTATGAACGAAGGCTGATGCGCATCGATCAGGCCCTGGCGTTGGGAAGGCAGCTGCAAAGTGATACCGCTCAGCTTGATGCCGAGCTTTTGCTTGCCGAGGTTCTGCAAGTGCAGCGCAGCTATTTAATGACCTGGCCGGAACGCAGCTTAAGCACCTCTCAAAAGCGCCGCTACGAGCAATTGTTGGCGCGACGTCGGCAGGGCGAACCTGTGGCGCATATACTTGGCCGGCAGGGATTCTGGAATCTTGAGCTGGCGGTGTCCAGCGCCACCCTGATACCGCGCCCTGATACCGAAACGCTGGTCGACCTGGCTTTGAGTGAATGCCGCAAGGAACGTGCAGAGGTGCTGGATTTGGGAACGGGCACCGGTGCGATCGCACTGGCATTGGCCACCGAACGACCCCATTGGCGTATTGTAGCGGTGGAGGTGGTCCCGGAGGCCGTCGCGTTGGCACGTCAGAACACCGAGCAGCTGGGCTTGGAGAATGTTGAGGTGCTGCAGTCGTGCTGGTTCGATCAATTGGCTGGCCGCCAGTTCGATCTCATTGTGAGTAACCCGCCTTATATCGATCCCGACGACCCCCACTTGCACGACGGCGATGTGCGCTTTGAACCCGTCTCTGCTCTGGTGGCCGGCGAAGCCGGTCTGGCCGACTTGCGTCATATTGCCAGTTGTGCACAGGGTTTTCTGCGCGCAGGGGGGCAACTGATGATGGAGCACGGCTACGATCAGGGAGCACAAGTGGCGGCGTTGATGCGGGCCTATGATTTTGTTGATGTGAAAGTGACCCAGGACTTAGCCGGACGTGATCGTGTTACATCAGGGTACAAACCGGAGAGTGAGTGATGGACTTAAGTGACGAGGAGCTTTTACGTTATAGTCGCCAGATCATGTTGCCGCGCTTTGACGTGGCGGGGCAGTTGGTGCTGAAGAATGCTCATGTGCTGATTGTGGGCGTAGGGGGGCTGGGTTCGCCTGCGGCGCTGTATCTTGCAGCGGCGGGGGTGGGGCAGCTCACGCTGCTTGATTATGATGAGGTGGATCTGAGTAATCTGCAGCGCCAGATTGTGCACGGTACAGCGAATATCGGTCACACAAAAGTGGCATCTGCCGCCGACACGCTGCGCGACATCAACCCGCATGTCAGAGTGCAGGCGCGGGCTGAAAAACTCGACCCGGAGTCACTCAAAAAAATGCTGAAAAGCGTTGACCTTGTGCTCGACTGCACCGACAATTTTAGTACTCGTTTCGGCGTGAACCGGGCTTGTGTTGAGACCGGCACGCCGCTGGTCTCGGGTGCTGCCATACGCATGGAAGGACAGATTGCCTGTTTTGATGCAAGGCGGCCAGACAGCCCCTGTTATCAATGCCTGTATCCGGATCTTGCTGATGAAGCCCTGTCCTGCTCGGAGGCCGGCGTGATGTCACCATTGGTCGGAGTAATCGGAAGTATGCAGGCGCTTGAAGCCATCAAGATGTTGTCGCAGCTTGGCGAGCCTTTGGTGGGGCGGTTATTGGTGTTTGATGCCCTGAACGCCGAGTGGCGTAGTTTGCGACTTAAACGAGATGCACAGTGTCCGACCTGTGCTCGTGGTTGAGGCATTCTCCGGAGCGTGGTCTGAGCGCTTAAAGGGTTTGTGGCAAGGTGTATACCGCGCAGGCAGAGAACGCGCAGGCAGAGAAAATGCCGGACGCACAACAATAATAAAACTCATATACAGAATCGATGTGGTGGTTCCGGCGGAGGCCGGTAGGGTGTACCGCAGGTAGTCCGTCGATGTTATTGCAATCACTGTTGCCCCTCGGCAGCAAGGCATCTCATCGAGGATATAAAATGAATGACCCTCTCCGCGTGTCGGAGTCTTTAGATGGCAAATGCCTGTTAATCACAGGTGTTACCGGTTTTGTGGGTAAAGCGCTGCTTGAAAAACTGGTGCGCAGCTGCCCGGAACTCAAACAAATCAATCTGATCTTACGTGCTTCCAAGGAGCATGCTACTGCCGAGGCGCGATTCTGGCAGGAAATATTTCCCTCATCGGTATTTGATCGCCTGCGTCATGAACGTGGCGAAGAGGCGCTGCGGCGCTTGTGCGAAGAGCGCATCTGTTGCTATACCGGTGAAATCACCGCCTCACGCTTAGGTCTGGAGGCTCAGGACTACGAGGCCCTGAGTAAGAGCACCGATCTCGTCATCAATTCTGCGGCCAGTGTGAACTTCCGTGAGCCATTGGATCAGGCGCTGCAGATCAATACCCTCAGTTTATTGCATTTAGCAGATTTTCTGCGCGCGGCCGGGGATATACCGCTCGTGCATGTTTCGACCTGTTATGTGCACGGATATCACGAGGGGGAACTCGGCGAAGAGCAAGTGCAGCCCTTTGACGAAGAGGCCATGTGCGTATTTGGCGGTACGCTGGATGAAGCGACCCTCATTGACCGGATGCATGACCAGATTCTTACCATTCGCCATCAGGGCCTGGCGGAGGCTGAGCAAGAACAAGCCCTGATCGATCTGGGCATTGGGCTCGCCAATCGATTTGGCTGGAACGATACCTATACGTTTACCAAATGGCTGGGTGAGCAGTTATTGCATCAACGTATCCCTCAGGATTCCTTAACGATCGTTCGCCCGGCAATCATCGAAAGCGCAGAGTGTGAGCCGGTGCCGGGCTGGATAGAAGGCGTAAAAGTGGCCGATGCTCTGACGCTCGCCTATGCCCGTCAGCGTTTCACCCTGTTCCCGGCGCGGCGCAAAGGCGTGGTGGATGTGATTCCGGTGGATCGCGTGGTCAATGCGCTCTTGCTGGCGACGGCGGAACGTTTAGAGGGGAGCGCGGGCTGCCGGCTGTATCAGGTGTGCAGCGGCTCCCAGTCGCCTATTACCATTGGTGAATACATCGATATCGTCACCGACGAATTACGGCAGCACTGGGAGCGTTATCCGCGTCTCACGCGCCAGCGTTATCCGAGGCATGGATTGAAAGCGGTGCACCGGCGTGCTTTTCTGGCTGCCATGCAGTCTCAAAAAACCTTGTTGAAGGCCAAGATGCGGCTTCACAGCGACGACAGCCGGGATGCCGAGAAATTGAAGTCGGTGGATGTGAGCCTGAAGTTGGCGACTATTTATTCCTTCTACACCAACCCGCGTTACGTGTTTAGTAATCATGCCTTGCAGGCCCTGAGTGCGCGATTTTCGGACTCTGATCGCGATGCCTATCCGGTGGGATGTGCGCGGCTCGATTGGCAGCATTATCTGCGCAAAGTGCACCTGCCGGGCTTGGAGCGCTATGGCATGTCGAGTGCACACGGATGATGTGCCGGATACTTTCGGTAACAGGCATCGAGTCTCGCTTGTATTATAGTAGAGGCAACATATACGGACATGTCGGGGAGGGAAGCGATGACAAGCAAGTTTGACGTCATACATGAGGGAGAGTCGGACAAACCTTTGGTGCTGGTGGTTGATGATAGTGAGCAGAACCGCCTCATACTGAAGTCGGTGTTGGAGCCGGAATATCTGGTTGAGACGCTGGAATCAGGCGCGCAATGTTTGGAGCGTGCCCGTGAACAGCCCAAGCCTGATCTGGTGCTGTTGGATGTCATGATGCCGGTCATGGATGGTTTTCGTGCCTGTGAGCTGCTGAAAGATGATTATCTGACCCGTCATATCCCGGTAATTTTCGTTACGGCGCTGGGCGAGGTGCGCGATGAGGCACATGGTTTTGAGGTGGGGGCAGTGGACTACATTACCAAACCCATCAATCCGTCCATTGTGCGTGCACGGGTGAAAACGCATTTGGCGTTGTATGATCAGGCGCGTGAATTGCGACGTATGGTTAGAGATCGCACCCGGGAAATTCACGAAACGCAAGTAGCGGTAATTGAACGATTGGGTCGAGCGGCTGAGCTGAAGGACAATGAAACCGGCCGTCATGTCTTACGCATGAGTGAATACGCCCGAATTTTGGCGCGTGCTGCGGGAATGTCGGAGGATGATGCCGAAACGCTGAAGCTTGCTGCCCCCATGCATGATATCGGCAAGATTAAAATCCCCGATAAGATCTTATGTAGCACTGGTAAGCTTGCCGATGATGAGATGAAAATCATGCGCGGCCATCCCGAGTTCGGCGCCGAGATTATTGGCGAGCATCATAGCGAATTGCTGAAAATGGCCCGCACGGTTGCCTTGAGTCACCACGAGAAGTGGGACGGCAGTGGTTATCCGCTCGGTCTGGCAGGAGAGGACATTCCGCTGGTGTCCAGAATCGTCGCGCTGGCTGATGTGTTTGATGCATTAACTTCACGCAGGCCCTACAAGTCTGCATGGTCTGTGGACGATGCGCTGTCTTACTTGGAAAGCCGCGCCGGCGAGCATTTTGACCCAGCGCTCACGCCGCTGTTGCGTGAGAATCTGGATGCAGTGATGGAGGTATTTCGACGCTATGCCGATGACGACACTCGCTATCCGGAAGCGTTTAGTATGGATCAGGACGTTGAGCTGTTGATGAACCTGCGACGCTGACGGGCTAATTAAGAGAGGAAGAGAATAAAGGGGGCAGGTCTGCGACGCTGCCCCCTTTTTTTTGGATCCTGATTTTGCCTTTTTGGCGAACTAGTCGGAGAAATTGGCTGCCACGTAATCCGCCAAGCGTGAGCGTTCCACGCTTTTCAGTGTGATATGTGCGTAGTGTTGCCAGTTCCGCATACGGTCAATGGCAAAACTGAAACCACTGGTCGACGCGCTGAGGTAGGGGGTATCGATTTGTTTCAGATTGCCAATGGCAACCACTTTGGTACCCGGGCCTGCCCGCGAAATCAACCCGTGCATTTGGGCAGCGGTGAGGTTCTGGGCTTCATCGATCAAAAAGAACTTGTCGGAAAAGCTGCGCCCTCGCATAAAACTTGAGCTTTTTATTTTTACGCGGTTCTTTAAAAACTCGACGCCGGATTTACGTTCAAAATCATTGCCTTCGGGGCTGGCGCTAAGGGTTTCTAGCGCATCGGTGATGGCGCCCATCCAAGGCTCTATTTTCGCTTCTTCCTCGCCGGGCAGGAATCCGATGTCTTCCCCCATTGGAATCGTCGCCCGTGTGACGATGATTTCGTCGTAAAACTTATCTTCGTAGACCATTTGTAAACCGGCCGCCAGTGTTAGCAGGGTCTTTCCGGTACCCGCATCGCCAGCAATGGTCACAAAGTCGATTTCGGGGTCGGTAAGTACCGAGAGGGCGAAGTTCTGTTCTTTGTTTTTCGCCTGAATACCCCAGCAGTGATACTGACTTTCGAAGTCTGGTAGCATTTCGATTGTGGCGCAGTTTCCATCGATGGCGCGCAAAATACCGCGAAAGTTCTTATTGGTGGTGGAGTCGGAATAAATGTGCGTGTTCAGCGTCCAGTTTTTGATCCAGGGTGCGGTTATTTTGTAAATAATGAGAGTGCCAATTTCCTGCGAGTCTTCACGCTCTACTTCTACGAGCACATCTGGCGCGGCCCACATCTCATCCGTAATTTCTATCTGACCGCCAAACAGACTTTCGTCGCCAACGATAGAGACTTGATCATTGCGGTAGTCTTCAGACACCAGCCCGTGGACGCTTGCCTTGATGCGCATGTTGATATCTTTGGTCACGAGTATGACGCGGATATCCTGATCCTTGACGTTGTCGCGGAGCTGTTTAGTGACTTCAATGATTTCGTTATCCGCGATTTTGGCGCGGTCTTGATGGAAGGTTTGGAATAGCAGTGTGCCGCTGTTACCGAGCTTGATGCCTTTGTCGAGGTCTTCTATGTCGATGGCAGACAGGAGTTCATCAAGATAACGATGGGCCTGCCGGGCGTTGCGGGCAATTTCATTTTGTCCGCGTTTGTGACTGTCGAGTTCTTCCAGAACGCGCAGTGGAATAAATACAGAGTGTTCTTCGAATTTATAAATGGATTCCGGTTCGTGCATGAGAACATTGGTATCGAGGACATACAGCTTATTGGGGCTTTTGTTCTTGGTTTTTACCATCGTTACTTCCTATTCTGGTTGATTATGCCCGGACGGCGCGGCCTGTGCGGGAAGGCTCAGGCGATTTCCTCCACGATGATCTTGAGCAGATCATAGGTGGTAATGATGCCGGTAATGGTTTCCTCCTTTTTAACGAATATGCGATGTAAGTGTTCTTTCATCATGAGCTCCGCTACTTCCTTCACCGGAGCGCTTTCAGCGACTGAAAAGACGATAGGCGTCATGATGTCGCCGACTTCAACAGGGAGCTTGGCCATGCCTTCGAAAATCATCATCCGTAAACGCCGGGCTTCTTTGAGCTCTTCGTCGTTCATCAGTGCCTCGTAGTCTTTGCTGACCGAGTTAAAATGAAAGTCGGCAATGTCCTTGAGCGTGGCGATCCCTACCACTTCGCCATCCTGGTTGGCGACAGGGCTGCCGGAAATTTCATTTTCTGAAAGAAAGGCGGCAAACTTGTGCATGGTCCAGTTCTGCGGGACGGCCTTCACATGTGGTGTCATGATGTCTCGAGCGGTGAGTGCCGTTGATGTGCTAGTCATTGTGATTCTCTTCCTGTGAGGCGCCTGGGCGCCGGATACGAAATTACGCTGTTTGCGGTTACATTCAGAGGCTTGCCATTACCCAGCGTGAGCGCGATTACCTGCCCATTGGTATCGTAATGTATCTTGCTGTCGCGGTAGGGGGGCTGCCCCGCTACCCGGCTCAAAGCCCTGAGTGATTTATCCGGCAGTTCCGTGAGCATTATGTTCACGAGCCAGGCTGGCAGATTGCCGCCGGGTTCCATGTGCTGTATCCAGACTACCTCAGTGTGTTCCTCGTTTACTGCCCGCAGCGTGTACTGGGCATGCGACTGCTCAATGCGCGTCGTACTTTCCAATGCGGGGGGACGTTCAACGTAATCTGGTAATGCCTCGTTTTGAGCGATCGCGCGCATGGTGATGCTGACGTTTCCAGGCTCTTGTGACCGGGTGTATATGTGGACGATTAGTTCACGATCGCGAAATGGCCAGGGAAGGTGGTTCAATGCGTAGCCATAACGATCGGCGAAGCTGCGCACGCCTAAACTTTTCGATTGTAGGCAGCCATCCACCCAGAGCGGGCATGACTCGGGGTGGGCAATTACGGCAAGAATCGCGTCGATAGGTTGGGCGATGATGGTTTCGGCCTTGAACGCTTTAAATCGGGAGTGTGCGACTTCGGCGGTATGAATGCGCTGTTGGTCTGTTTCTTTGATTAACTGCCACGAAGCGGATTCGGGTTGCCATGCGATGGCGTGCAGGGACTGGGCCAGTAAAACACAGAGGATTAGCGGCAGCAAAGGGCTTGTGAGCAAGAATCGTGCGCGCATACACGCTCTCTTTTGGTTAATGAAAGGGCGTGGTCATTTTACCCTTATGGCTTCCCTCAGGGCACCGCATGCGGCGGGCCTGAGGGAATCATAACCGGTGAACTGGTAACTCCAGCTTCCTAATCCGGCAATGTTACGTTCAGTTCAAGCACCGAACAATCGTCATTTTTATCGAGTTGTACCTGCACCTGATCCTGATCGATAGGCACATACTTGCGAATCACATCGAGAATTTCCTGCTGCAGTTGTGGCAGGTAATCGGGTTGCTCGCGCTGGCCACGCTCGTGTGCGACGATAATCTGCAAGCGCTCTTTGGCGATCGATGCCGTGTTCTTTTTCTTGGTTTTGAAGTAATCCAGAAAACTCATGCCGTTGCAGACCCCTTAAACATACGTTTGAAGAAGCCTTTTTTCTGTATATCGAGAAAGCGGTGAGGCTTGTCTTCACCGAGCAGTCGATCTACCGCGTCGCCGTAGGCCTGACCGGCGTCTGTGCTTTGGTCATGAATGACTGGCACACCCGAATTGGAGCTCGATAGAACCGATGGAGATTCCGGAATGACACCGAGCAGTTTGATCGCCAGAATGTCTTTCACATCTTCAACACTGAGCATTTCACCTTTGGTCACGCGCTCCGGATTGTAACGTGTAAGCAAAAGATGCTCTTTGACGGGGTCCTCGCCTTGCTCTGCCCGACGGGACTTGCTCTGCAAAATACCCAGAATACGGTCGGAATCGCGCACCGAAGAGACCTCTGGATTAGTCACAATAATTGCTTCGTCGGCAAAGTACAGGGCCATCTGGGCACCATGTTCAATACCCGCAGGTGAGTCACAGATAATAAACTCAAATCGCTCTGCGAGTTCCTTGAGTACCTGTTCAACCCCTTCTTTGGTCAGGGCATCTTTGTCGCGGGTTTGCGAGGCGGGCAGAATGTAGAGGTTCTCCACCTGCTTATCTTTGATCAGAGCCTGATTCAGCGTGGCCTCGCCATTGATGACGTTGACGAAATCATAAACCACGCGGCGCTCACAATTCATGATAAGGTCCAGGTTGCGCAGGCCCACGTCGAAGTCGATGACCACAGTTTTATGGCCCTTGAGTGCCAGGCCTGTCGAAATGGAGGCGCTGCTGGTGGTTTTTCCCACGCCGCCTTTGCCCGATGTAATAACGATTATCTTAGCCAATGTTCGTTTCCCATGTTGCTATACGTCTGTGCAGGGGAATCCTTTGAGACGCGTTGATAGTTATTTTGAGCGCTCACAAAAAAGCGCTCTTATAGCTCAGCCCTGCATCTTGGTACGGGGCTTTACAGATCAATTTCCCTGAGTCGCAGGTTGTCGCCTTCCAGAAACACCTGGGTGGGCTTGCCTGTGACATGTGCATCAATATCTTCACTGATCTTGTATTGACCTGCGACTGAGACCAGCTCAGCCTCAAGGCTGTGGCAGAATATCCTGGCGTTGACGTCGCCTTTTACGCCGGCAAGGGCGCGGCCACGCAGCGTGCCGTATACGTGGATATTGCCATCTGCCAAAATTTCGGCACCGGCGCTTACCGAAGCCAGCACAATCAAATCTCCATCCGATGCATACACCTGCTGGCCGGAACGAATAGGGTGGTGCACCACCTTACTGACCTGACGTTCTCTAGTGATTGCCTGTGGCGCTGCTTCGGGAGCAGGGGGTGCTTCTTGCGGCGCAGACTGTGCTGGAGCGGCTTGCTGCGGCGCCTCTTCGGGAGGTCGCTCTTTTTGAGCTGCGAGCACGCTCAGGCCTACCATTTTGGCTCCCGCCTGCAAGCTCTCGGTGCCGCCTCGTACAGCGACGACACGAATGGCAAGCTGCTCGCATGCGGCGATGAGTTGCTCAAAGGGTAATGGCGATGCCGCATGGTATTTGCCCAGATCAATCACGACCGGCAGGTTTTCGAAGAAGTCGGGCGCCTGTGCGATCTTCGCCTGTAATTCCTCACCAAACTGAATGCTGTTGAAGTGATTGAGCTCCAGTACCGTCATGGGCACCAAAGAGCCTTTAAGCCGCAGGCAGCTGCCTTGAGGTGCCGTCATGCTGTTCATGTCTGCGGCCTGGTGAGGTTCAGCGTGTGAAGTTGGTAGTGCATGTTCAGATTCTTTTGATGGCTCGAAGGAAAAACTTTCCTGAAATTCCTCTTGAGCCGTAGCGATGACACTTGAACTCATGTAAATGCCTAGTCCATATCCAAGTTGATTTGAGATAAAAGTGGGAAATCATTGTTGTTGTTCTTTGCCCTGTATTACGAATCAATAAATTGGGTACAGCGTTAAGCAGTGACCGGAGCTGAGATAAGCCGAGTGGGTGCGAAGAGGCATGAAGCCATATAAAGGGAAGCTGCAGTAGGGCTGTCGAAGAGCGCCTTGCTGCAAGCTCATCCGTCGCACTTTGGCGGGTCTCAGCGGCCTCGGTTCACTAGGAACTCCCTAGCCGATTCTGCCCGTATCTTATCATGTCATTTCTGCTTTGACTCGGTTTTTCAAAAGAGAATTCGGCTTTTTTTGCATCGCAAAGAGGTGCCTCTCAAAGCCCTTTGATTGGGGCTTTGGAGCCCCTATAATGGCGGGTTCCGAATTAATGGATAATCTCTTTTTCCCGGCTGCGTCGCCTAATTGGTGCCACGCAGAAACACGCCCAGGCAGGATCACACATAACAATATGAGCAGTGAAATCACTTCCTATGAAGACGGAGTCGAGCAGGTCACGCTGCGCGACTATACCGAGAAGGCCTACCTCGACTATTCCATGTACGTTATTCTCGATCGGGCATTGCCTCATCTGGGAGACGGTCTCAAACCTGTACAGCGTCGCATTGTCTACGCGATGTCGGAGTTGGGGCTGAAGGCAACGGCCAAGTATAAAAAGTCGGCCCGAACCGTAGGGGATGTGTTGGGTAAATTCCACCCGCACGGCGATAGCGCTTGCTACGAAGCGATGGTGCTGATGGCGCAGCCATTCAGTTACCGGTATCCGCTGATCGATGGGCAGGGCAACTGGGGTTCTCCGGATGACCCTAAGTCTTTTGCAGCGATGCGTTATACCGAATCCCGGCTAGCCCCTTATGCAGAGGTGTTGCTGAGCGAACTCGGCCAGGGTACCGTTGACTGGGTGCCTAATTTTGACGGCACCATGGAAGAGCCAAAAACCTTGCCCGCGCGCTTGCCCAACCTGCTGCTCAACGGTACCACAGGCATTGCTGTAGGTATGGCGACGGATATTCCGCCGCACAACCTGCGCGAAGTGGCCAGCGCCTGTGTACGCTTGTTGGATGATGAACAGGCCTCTACAGAACAGCTAATGGAGCATGTGAAGGGGCCGGACTTTCCCACCGCGGCCGAAATTATTACGCCACAGGCCGACTTGAAAACCATTTACGAAACCGGTCGTGGCTCGGTGAAAATGCGCGCGGTGTACCACAAAGACAATGGCGATATCGTGGTTACCGAGTTGCCGCACCAGGTGTCGGGTGCCAAGGTGCTGGAGCAGATCGCGGCCCAGATGCAGGCTAAAAAGCTGCCGATGGTGGCGGATCTTCGGGATGAATCGGACCACGAGAATCCTACGCGCCTTGTGATTGTTCCGCGCTCCAATCGGGTGGATATTGAGGCTTTGATGGGGCACTTGTTCACCACCACCGATCTCGAAAAAAATTATCGCGTCAATCTGAACATGATTGGTATTGATGGTCGCCCCTCGGTGAAAGATTTACGTACCATTCTGGTTGAATGGCTGCGGTATCGCACCGAGACCGTCACGCGGCGTCTGCAGTTCCGCCTGGATAAAGTAGAGAAGCGCCTCCACCTTTTGGAAGGCCTGCTGGTCGCTTTTCTGAATATTGATGAAGTGATTCATATCATCCGCACCGAAGATGAGCCCAAGGCCGTTTTGATGGCGCGTTTTGATCTCTCGGAAGTGCAGGCCGATTACATCCTCGACACCAAATTGCGGCAGTTGGCGCGATTGGAAGAGATGAAAATCAAAGCCGAGCAGGAAGAGCTTGAGAAAGAGCGCAAACACTTGATCAAAACGCTCGGCTCCAAAGCATTGATGAAAAAACTCATTAAACAGGAGCTATTGGCTGATGCCGAGAAATACGGTGACGAGCGCCGCTCCCCCATGGTTCAGCGCGGCGAAGCCAAGGCGTTTACCGAGGCGGATTTGCTGAGCTCAGAACCGGTGACCGTCGTGTTGTCGGAGAAAGGCTGGGTGCGGGCTGCCAAGGGGCATGATATTGATCCGGCGGGCTTAAGTTATAAATCCGGTGATGCCTATGCGCTCTCGGCGCGTGGCAAGAGTCACCAGGGGGCGGTATTCATTGATTCGACCGGGCGATCTTATACGCTACCTGCGCACACCTTACCTTCTGCTCGCGGGCAGGGCGAGCCGCTTACGGGCAAAATTAATCCACCCTCCGGCGCGACGTTTAAGGCGGTTGTGATGGGGGAGCCAGCGCAGAAAATGCTGATGATGAGCGACGCTGGTTACGGCTTTATTGGCAAGCTGGGAGACCTGCAGAGCAAGAACAAATCTGGTAAAGCCGCGATCAGTTTACCCAAAGGTGCGCAGGTGCTGGTGCCGCAGCCGGTAACAGATGTGGAGCAGGAGTATCTGGTTGCGGTGAGCAACGAAGGCCGCATGCTTGTATTCCCGGTGAAGGATCTGCCGGAATTGGCCAAGGGTAAAGGGAATAAAATCATTTCGATTCCGTCGGCACGCGTTTTGAGTCGGGAAGAGTTTATGGTTACGGCCACGCTGTTTCGCGCAGAGGATCAGCTCGTGATCCATTCTGGTAAGCGGCATCTCAAGCTTAAGTTCAGTGATCTCGAACACTACATTGGCGAGCGTGGACGAAGAGGGCATAAATTGCCTCGTGGATTACAAAAAGTAGATCGTATCGAGGTGCTACAAGCTGCGCCCGTGACATTAGAATCCGACGAAGAGTCGTCCGATTAGACGCGCAAAATACAGGGGAAAAAGATTGAGTGAACTCATTCTGATTAACGTGGCTGGCCGGGATAAGTCCGGGCTGACCTCTGAGATTACCGGCATTATGGCGCAATACCAGATCCGTATTCTGGATATTGGTCAGGCCGTAATTCACGATTTTCTCACGTGGGGCATCCTGATCGAGGTGCCTAACGATACCGATGCCTCTGGTGTTATGAAGGACCTGCTGTTTCGCATGCACGAGCTGAAGCTGGATGTGGATTTCAAGCCGGTCACGCAGGAAGAGTATCAGCAATGGGTCGAGGGTAAGGGCAAGGCCCGATATATCGTGACGCTGCTTTCGCGTTCAATCAGTGCGGAGCAAATTGCGCGCGTATCGCAGGTAACGGCTGAGCACGGGCTCAATATCGATAATATTACCCGCCTGTCTGGCCGACCTTCCTTGCTGGGCGATGTAAGTAGCAGCAAAGCGTGTATTGAATTTTCGGTACGCGGCACGCCGCCGGACCTGGATCGATTGCGCGCGGACTTCTTGAAAATTGCCGGTGACCTGAACGTTGATATCGCCTTCCAGCAAGACAGCATGCATCGTCGTAATCGGCGCATGGTTGTATTTGATATGGACTCTACCCTCATCGAGGCCGAAGTGATTGACGAGTTGGCTAAGGAGGCCGGTGTTGGCGAACAGGTGTCGATCATTACCGAACAGGCAATGCGCGGCGAGATTGATTTCACCGAAAGTTTTGCGCGTCGTGTGGCCCTGCTGAAGGGGCTTGATGAGTCAGTGCTGGAAGGTGTTGCTGCGCGCCTCAAACTTACCGAAGGCGCCGAGAGGCTGATTTCCACGCTCAAGAGCCTAGGGTACAAAACAGCTATCTTATCAGGTGGGTTCACGTACTTTGCCAGAGGCCTTCAGGCGCGCCTGGGCATTGATTATATCTTCGCCAACGAACTTGAAATTGAAGGTGGCAAGGTGACTGGTCGCGTCGTTGGGCGCGTGGTGGATGGGCAGCGCAAGGCGGAACTGCTCGACGAACTTGCCGCAAAGGAAAATATTGGCAGGCAGCAGGTTATTGCTGTTGGCGATGGCGCCAATGATTTGCCGATGTTGAGTCGCGCGGGTTTAGGCGTTGCGTTCCGCGCCAAGCCTCTGGTGAAAGAAAGTGCGCGGCATGCAATTTCCAATTTGGGGCTCGATGCCATTTTGTATTTGATTGGTTTCAGGGATCGAGAAACCGATTAAGCCAACCTGCTTCCCCCTCTGAAAAGGCCGCCATTGCGGCCTTTTTTATTTTCTTGCTGTTATTGTTCCCATCTATTGCGTACGACTGTGCGCCGACGAATTATTGGCGTATGTCTGAAAAAACTATCCACTTGGTTATCGATGTTGAAATATTAGCTAATAAAAACAGGTGTATAGGTGTTGTGGCATAAAAGTTGAATAAGCGTTCACAGCATGGATGTTGTTGAACATTTGTGTGTGCTAGTAAGCGATACAAGATAACAAAAAATTAAAAAAGGCCTGTCAGGTATGGCGCTTAGCGGATAAGCGAGGGAGTTACGCGCAGTATTCATAATGCGTGGAACCGTGCCAAGGATGGAATGACATACGTTAGTCATCGAAAGGTTTCTCTAGGAGCGGAAGATGGTCGAGAACGGCGATCTCGTAGTAAGTTATTTGGAGCGCCTGGGCATCGAGTATGTATTTGGTGTACCAGGTGGAAGTATTGAACCACTCTACAATGCGCTAGCGCGCAGTGAACGACGCGGCGGGCCGAAAGCCATTCTGGCACGCCATGAAACCGGCGCAGTATTTATGGCCGATGGTTATGCCCGCGCAACGGGCAAGCTTGGTGTGGTGTGCTCTACCTCAGGGCCCGGCGCCACCAACATGCTCACGGGCGTGGCCAATGCCTATGCGGATGAAATTCCCTTGTTGGTGATTAGTGGCCAGCCTTCGATCGAGCGTTTTGGTTTAGGGGCTTTTCAGGAGGGTTCCTGCACGGGTATTAATACTGTTGCGATGTTTGATAGTTGCACGCGCTACAACACACTGGTCTCGCACCCGGTGCAGCTGGAGGCAAAGCTGGTGCAGGCCATTAGTTTTGCCAAGAGTCGTCAGTCGGGGCCGGTCCACTTGAGTGTGCCGCTGGATATCATGAAGGCTCCGGTAAAGGCGCCCGATACCGAACGCGGAATGCGTGCTTTTATTAATCACGACATGCTTCCCAGCGAAGAGGGCGAGGCACTGGTTCTCGAACGCTTGGCGTCTGCCCGTAAAGTCACGCTGGTGATCGGGCAGGGGTGTGGCCGGGATATGGATGATATTCTTGCGCTGGCCGAAGCCCGGCGCTGGTTGATCGTTACCACACCCACCGCCAAGGGCTTAGTGCCGGGTTCACACCCCTTGTATCGGGGTGTGTTTGGGCTGGGTGGGCATGAGAGCGCGCGTATGGCTTTGCTGGAGAAAAGCGCGGAACATGTTGTGGTGCTCGGTTCAGCGCTCGACGAAGTGACCACGGGTGGCTGGGACGATAAAGCGATTTTTTCCAATCGTCTGATTCATATTTCCGATAACCCGGAACATCTGTGTCGCTCCATTATGGCCAGACTCAGTGTGCTCGGTTCGCCCTCCACGATTTTC
>JBFHUL010000075.1:0-15741 GCA_041590075.1 Oleiphilaceae bacterium | reverse complement strand
GAAATGGTAATGCCTGGCGATAACGTGCAGTTGGTGGCGACACTGATCGCGCCGATCGCTATGGAAGAAGGTCTGCGCTTCGCAATCCGCGAAGGTGGTCGTACCGTTGGTGCAGGTGTTGTTGCCAAGATTATCGAATAATCTTGAGCAGCTGATAGAAGGCAGCTCGGCTGCCTTCTTTTGTATAGGCCAGTAGCTCAATTGGCAGAGCAGCGGTCTCCAAAACCGCAGGTTGGGGGTTCGATTCCCTCCTGGCCTGCCACTCTTGCTGAGTGGTGGTGAATAAAATATTTGGTAAGCCCTTTTATGAATGCAAAAGTAGAGAAAGACAGCAGCGCCTTGGATGGTTTTAAGTGGCTGGTAGTGTTTGCGCTGATTGCAGTCGGTGTTGTGGGTAATTACTACTATTCTGCTGAGTCCTTGTTATATCGGGTTTTGGCATTGCTTCTGTTGGGGGCTGTTGCGCTTTTTGTTGCCTTACAGACGTCAAAAGGTAAGCGTTTTTCGATCCTTGTTTCTGAGGCGCGAACTGAAATTCGCAAGGTGGTCTGGCCGACGCGTCAGGAATTGATGCAGACGACAATGATCGTCGTGGTATTTGTCTTATTTGTAGCCTTGGTTTTATGGGGTGCAGATTCCCTTATCGGCTGGATTGTATCCCTGGTGATAGGGTAGTTAGGAGATTTTGAATGTCCAAAGCCTGGTACGTGGTGCACGCCTACTCAGGGTATGAGAAGCATGTGATGCGCTCGCTTAAAGAGCAAATTGCACTCAAAGGTTTAGAGGATAAGTTTGGCGACATTCTGGTTCCTACTGAGGAAGTCGTCGAAATGCGTGACGGAAAGAAGCGCAAGAGTGAACGCAAGTTCTATCCCGGCTATGTGCTGGTTCAGATGGAAATGGATGATGAGGCCTGGCATCTCGTTAAGTCGACGCCGCGTGTGATGGGTTTCATTGGTGGTACGGCTGAGCGTCCCGTGCCCATCAGCGATCGCGAAGCACAAGCTATTCTGCAGAAGATCGAAACAGGTGCTGAGAAACCTCGGCCAAAAACTCTGTTCGAGCCTGGAGAAGTGGTGCGCGTTATCGATGGTCCATTTGCGGATTTCAATGGCGTGGTTGAAGAAGTTGATTACGAAAAGAATCGTGTCAAGGTGGCGGTATTGATATTCGGTCGGTCTACGCCGGTCGACTTGGAATTTAGTCAGGTCGAAAAAGACTAAAACTGACTAATAAATGGTGCCCATTTCGCGTCATGGCGAGGTGGGCTTTTTGTGTCTATATGGGGAGCTTGATCTGTTATCGAGCGTTAATACCCGGAGGAGAAGAAAATGGCTAAGAAAATTGATGCTTATATCAAGCTTCAGATTGCCGCAGGTCAGGCTAACCCTAGCCCGCCTGTAGGTCCTGCGCTGGGTCAGCATGGTGTGAATATCATGGAGTTCTGTAAGGCGTTTAACGCCCAAACTCAAGGTATGGAGCCTGGCTTGCCTGTGCCGGTTGTGATCTCTGTTTATAACGACAAGAGCTTCACGTTCATCATGAAAACCCCTCCCGCTGCTGTGCTGCTGAAGAAGGCAGCTGGTATCAAGAGCGGAAGCGGCCGACCAAATACTGAAAAAGTTGGCACGGTAACGCGTGAGCAGCTTGAAGAGATTGCCAAGACAAAAGAGCCGGACCTTAATGCATCCGATTTGGATGCGGCTGTGCGAATCATTGCCGGTACCGCTCGTAGCATGGGTCTGAATACAGAGGGGGTTAACTAATGGCTAAGCTCAGCAAACGTCAAAAGTTGATCGCAGAGAAGGTTGAAGCGGGTAAAGCGTACAGCGTAGAAGAAGCTGTTGCTTTGTTGGCGGATCTGTCCTCTCAGGTGAAGTTCAAAGAATCTATCGATGTGTCAGTTAACCTCGGCGTAGATGCGCGCAAATCGGACCAAGCTGTGCGCGGATCTACTGTACTGCCGAATGGTACAGGTAAGTCTGTTCGCGTAGCTGTGTTCACTCAGGGCGAGAATGCCGAAAAAGCCAAAGCGGCCGGCGCCGACATCGTAGGCATGGAAGATTTGGCAGAAGAAGTGAAGAAAGGCAATCTGAACTTCGATGTTGTTATCGCATCTCCCGATGCAATGCGCGTTGTCGGTCAGTTGGGTCAGATTCTCGGGCCTCGCGGTCTGATGCCTAACCCTAAAGTGGGTACGGTAACGCCTGATGTTGAAACCGCAGTGAATAATGCCAAAGCGGGTCAGGTGCGCTACCGCACAGACAAGAATGGCATCATCCATGCCATCGTCGGTAATGTGGAGTTTTCCGCTGACCAGATTAAGCAAAACGTAGAAGCATTGCTGGCTGATTTGAAGAAAGCCAAGCCAGCCTCTGCGAAGGGTGTGTACATGAAGAAAGTAACACTTTCTTCAACAATGGGCCCAGGCCTGTTGATTGATCAAAGCTCTGTATCCATCTAAGGATACGGGCTTTAAAGGTACTTTGGAGTCAGGACTTGTCCTGAGCTGTCAAAGACCGCAGGTGCCTGCCGCAAGGTGTGCTTAATTTCCTGCGCAGACGGTGTGTAGTCTCTCTAATGAGTAGTCTCTCGCCGTAAGGTTGTCACCATTATTAAGATGGCTGACGAAACGAACTGGCCGGTAGCGATACCGGCTTTGTTGAGGAGAAAACCAATGGCAATTGGACTCGAAGACAAAAAGGCGATTGTCGCCGAAGTCAACGAGGTTGCTAGCGGTGCTTTGTCCGCAGTACTCGCAGATTATCATGGTGTTGATGCCAACGACATGACTGGTCTGCGCGCTAAAGCGCGTGCTGAAGGTGTTTACTTGCGAATCGTTCGTAACACATTGGCCAAACGTGCAGTAGAAGGTACTGAGTACGAATGCATGAAGGATGCGTTGGTAGGCCCAACCATTCTTGCTTTCTCTTTGGAAGATCCAGGTGCCGCTGCGCGCTTGTTGAAAGACTTTTCCAAGGAAAAAGAAGCATTTGAAATCAAAGCGCTGGCAGTTGGTGGTGAACTGTTGGGTGCAGACCAGATCGATCGTTTGGCGAAATTGCCAACGCGCGATCAAGCACTGGCTATGTTGGCTGGTGTACTGCAAGCACCTATTACGAAACTGGCACGTACATTCAACGAAGTACCTTCGAAGGTGACTCGTGCCGTGGCCGCAGTTCGCGATCAAAAGAAAGAAGCAGCCTAACCATTTTTTGTTTTTTTAAATTAGGAGATACGAGTCATGGCTCTGTCCAAAGATGATATTTTGAATGCAATCGCTGAAATGAGCGTAATGGATGTTGTGGAACTGGTTGAAGCAATGGAAGAGAAATTCGGCGTATCTGCAGCGGCTGCTGTAGCTGCGGCTCCTGCGGCTGCTGGCGATGCTGGCGGTGCTGCTGCAGAAGAGCAAACCGAGTTTGACGTTGTTCTGGCTGGTGCCGGCGACAAGAAAGTGAACGTTATCAAAGCTGTTCGTGGCTTGACCGGTCTTGGTCTGAAAGAGGCGAAAGCGATGGTTGACGGTGCACCTTCTACTGTTAAAGAAGGCGTTAGCAAAGAAGACGCTGAAGCAGCTAAGAAAGAGCTTGAGGAAGCTGGCGCTTCTGTTGAAATCAAATAACTGTTCTTTGAATTATTCATTGGACGGGGATTTGGTGCCAACAGACGTACAAATATCCTTATTCAAGAATTGGCTGGTAGCTGAAGCTGCCGGCCTTTTCTCGTTGTTAGAGAATTTTTCTGTCAGCGCTCTCGGCGCTGACAGAGGTGGGCGCCTCTAAGGGCTGTTCGCCTGCGCCATGAGGGCCACCTGCGCTCATGGGTAAATAGAGACCGTTAAGTCATTAAACTGGGGAATACAGATGACCTACTCGTATACAGAGAAAAAGCGTATTCGTAAAGAATTTGGCACCTTGCCAACCGTCATGGATGTGCCTTATCTGCTGTCTATTCAAATAGACTCTTACAAAAGCTTTTTACAGGACGGTGGTGACCCCGATGGTCGCGATGATTTGGGCCTGCATGCGGCGTTTAAATCTGTATTTCCAATTGTCAGCTTTTCCGGCAATGCAGCTCTGGAATATGTGAGCTATCGTCTGGGCGAGCCGGCTTTCGATGTGAAAGAGTGTATATTGCGTGGTGTGACTTACGCTGCTCCATTGCGTGTCAAAGTGCGCCTGATTATCTACGATAAAGAGTCTGCGAATAAAGCGATTAAAGATATCAAGGAGCAGGAAGTATACATGGGTGAAATGCCGTTGATGACGGAGAACGGCACGTTCATCGTAAATGGCACAGAGCGCGTGATCGTTTCCCAGTTGCATCGCTCGCCTGGTGTTTTCTTCGATCACGATAAAGGTAAGACGCACTCCTCTGGCAAGTTATTGCACTCTGCTCGTGTCATTCCTTACCGTGGTTCCTGGTTGGATTTCGAGTTTGATCCAAAGGATCAGGTCTTCGTGCGTATCGACCGCCGGCGCAAACTGCCCGCGACCATACTGCTGCGGGCGCTGGGGTACAGTGCACAAGAAATCCTCGATATGTTTTTCGAGACCAGTTCGTTCTCTCTGAGTGAAGAAAGCTGCAAGCTGGAGCTCGTGGCCTCGCGGCTCCGAGGCGATCTCGCCAGCTTTGATATCAAAGATGACAAGGGTGAAATCATTGTAGAAGAAGGCCGTCGTATCACGGCGCGCCATATCCGCAAACTTGAGAAACTCGATAACCAGCTGGAAGTGCCGCGTGAATACCTCCACGGCAAGGTTATTGCGAAGGACATCATCAATGAAGAAACCGGCGAGCTGCTGGTTGAGTGTAACACCGAAATTACCGAAGAAATCCTGAATACCATTATTGAAGCCGGTATTGAAAAGCTCGAAACACTTTACACCAATGAGCTCGATTGTGGTCCGTTCATTTCTGACACGTTGCGCAACGACCCGACCAGTAATGAGCTGGAAGCTCTGGTTGAGATTTATCGGATGATGCGTCCCGGTGAGCCGCCTACGAAGGAATCTGCCGAGAACCTGTTTAAAAACCTGTTCTTTACCCCGGAGCGTTACGATTTGTCGGCCGTTGGTCGAATGAAGTTCAATCGCCGAATCGGGCGCGCTTCAGAAACCGGTTCTGGCGTGTTGGATAACGAAGACATTATTGATGTGTTGAAAACACTCATCGATATTCGGAATGGTAAAGGTGATGTGGATGATATCGACCACCTTGGTAACCGTCGTATCCGTTCTGTGGGCGAAATGGCGGAAAACCAGTTCCGTGTAGGTTTGGTGCGTGTTGAGCGCGCCGTGCGTGAGCGTTTGAGTATGGCTGAATCCGACGGCCTCATGCCGCAGGATTTGATTAACGCCAAACCGGTCGCAGCGGCCGTGAAGGAGTTCTTCGGTTCCAGCCAGCTGTCTCAGTTTATGGATCAGAACAATCCACTGTCGGAAGTCACGCACAAGCGACGTGTCTCGGCCCTTGGCCCGGGTGGCTTGACGCGGGAGCGTGCCGGATTTGAAGTGCGTGATGTACACCCTACGCATTACGGCCGTGTATGTCCTATCGAAACACCAGAGGGGCCGAACATCGGCCTGATTAACTCCTTGGCGACTTACGCGCGCACCAACTCGTACGGATTCCTCGAGAGCCCTTATCGCAAAGTGGTCGATGGCTTGGTGACGGACGATATCGCTTATTTATCCGCCATTGAAGAAAGTGGCTACGTGATTGCACAGGCCAGCGCATTGGTCGACGAAAACGGTAAATTGACTGAAGAGTTGGTTACCGTGCGTCATAAGAACGAATTTACGGTAATGCCTCCTGAAAAAGTGAACTATATGGATGTATCACCACGCCAGGTGGTCTCCGTCGCGGCATCCCTGATTCCTTTCCTTGAGCATGACGATGCCAACCGTGCCTTGATGGGATCAAACATGCAGCGTCAGGCCGTACCGACTCTGCGCTCTGAGAAGCCGCTGGTTGGTACCGGTATTGAGCGTATCGTAGCGCAGGATTCCGGTGTGTGTGTAGTGGCGGATCGCGGTGGTGTGATTGAAAGCGTAGATGCCGGACGTATCGTGGTACGTGTCAACGATGACGAAGTTGAGAAAGGCGATGCGGGTGTTGATATCTATAACCTCACCAAGTACGTTCGTTCGAATCAGAATACCTGTATCAATCAACGTCCGCTGGTGAAGCAGGGAGAAACCATTTCGCGTGGCGATGTGTTGGCCGATGGTCCATCTGTGGATATGGGTGAATTGGCACTTGGCCAAAACATGCGTATCGCGTTCATGCCCTGGAATGGCTACAACTTCGAGGATTCCATACTGGTCTCCGAGCGTGTGGTACAAGAAGACCGCTTTACCACCATCCACATTCAGGAACTGACCTGTGTGGCGCGAGATACCAAGCTGGGTAGTGAAGAAATTACAGCGGATATTCCGAATGTTGGTGAGAGCGCACTGTCCAAACTGGACGAGTCCGGCATCGTTTACATCGGTGCTGAAGTAGGTCCTGGCGATATCCTGGTTGGTAAGGTCACACCTAAAGGTGAAACCCAGCTCACTCCGGAAGAAAAGTTGTTGCGTGCTATTTTTGGTGAGAAAGCTTCCGATGTGAAAGATACCTCTCTGCGTGTATCAACAGGTACTCGCGGTACGGTTATTGATGTGCAGGTGTTCACCCGTGACGGTGTTGAAAAAGACCAGCGTGCGCGTGACATTGAAGAAGCGCAGCTCGACAAGTTCCGCAAAGATTTGAAAGATGAGTTCCGCATCGTATCGGGCGCAACCTATGAACGTCTGAGTGCGGCATTGTCCGGTCAGGCAGTGATTTCTGCACCCGGCCTGAAAAAGGGCGACAAAATTTCCGGCGACTATCTGAATGGCCTCGAGTCGGCAGACTGGTTCAAGATTCGTATGGCGGATGATGCGCTGAACGATATGCTGGAAAAAGCAGAAGGCCAGCTTCAGGAGCGTCGTAAAGAGCACGAAGAGCGCTTTGAAACCAAGAAACGCAAGCTGCAAACCGGTGATGATTTGGCGCCGGGTGTGCTGAAGATTGTTAAGGTATATGTGGCCATCAAACGCCGTATCCAGCCTGGTGACAAGATGGCCGGCCGACACGGTAACAAGGGTGTTATCTCGGTGATCATGCCGGTTGAAGATATGCCTTACGATGCGCACGGTAATCCAGTTGACATCGTACTCAACCCGCTCGGTGTTCCGTCACGGATGAACGTGGGCCAGGTGCTCGAAACGCACCTGGGTGCTGCGGCGAAAGGGCTGGGGCGCAAGATTAATGAGATGATCAAGCAGCAGCAGGATGTGAAAGCGCTGCGTGATTTACTGGACAAGATCTACAACGGCGTGGCCAGCAAAAAAGAGCAGCTCGAAAGTTTCAGTGATGCGGAAATCATCGAGTTGGCCAACAACTTGCGCGAAGGTGTGCCCATGGCGACACCGGCTTTCGACGGCGCGAAAGAGCCGGAAATCAAAGAGCTGTTGCGTCTTGCTGACCTCGACGACACGGGGCAGGTGCAGCTATATGACGGACGCACCGGCGAGTCGTTTGATCGCCCTGTGACCGTTGGCTACATGTACATGTTGAAGCTCAATCACTTGATTGACGACAAGATGCATGCTCGTTCTACCGGTTCATACAGTCTTGTGACACAGCAGCCTCTGGGCGGTAAAGCGCAATTCGGTGGTCAGCGTTTCGGTGAGATGGAAGTGTGGGCATTGGAGGCATATGGCGCCGCCTATACCTTGCAGGAAATGCTCACGGTGAAATCCGATGACGTGAACGGGCGTACCAAGATGTACAAGAATATTGTGGATGGCGACCATCGTATGGAGCCTGGCATGCCAGAGTCCTTCAACGTACTGGTTAAAGAAATTCGCTCGCTGGGTATCGATATCGAGCTTGAATCAGATTAAGCACTCGATACCTGTTGATATAGCGGACGTGGAGGCGGCATGCGCCCCTCCACAGAGAAATAACTCCACTTGGAGCACGAAGCGATGAAAGATTTATTAAACCTTCTCAAAAATCAGAACCAGAATCAGGAATTTGACTCCATCCGCATCGGCCTGTCATCGCCTGAAATGATTCGATCCTGGTCCTACGGCGAAGTGAAAAAGCCCGAGACTATTAACTACCGTACTTTCAAGCCTGAGCGTGACGGTCTGTTCTGCGCCAAGATCTTCGGTCCTATCAAGGATTACGAGTGTCTATGTGGCAAATACAAGCGTCTCAAGCATCGAGGTGTGATTTGTGAGAAGTGTGGCGTTGAAGTGGCACTGGCGAATGTTCGCCGTGACCGCATGGGGCACATTGAACTGGCCAGCCCTGTGGCACACATCTGGTTCCTCAAATCCTTGCCTTCCCGCATAGGGATGCTGTTGGATATGACACTGCGCGATATTGAGCGTGTGTTGTACTTTGAATCGTTCATGGTGATCGATCCTGGCATGAGTACCCTTGAGCGCGGCCAATTGCTGAGCGATGAGCAGTATTACGAAGCGTTGGAAGAGTTCGGCGACGAGTTCGATGCCAAGATGGGTGCCGAAGCCATTCAGGCTCTGCTTGAGGATATTAGTCTGGAGCAGGAAATTGAGCGTCTGCGTGAAGAGATTCCCGCGACCAATTCCGAAACCAAGATCAAGAAGCTTTCCAAGCGCCTCAAACTGCTGGAATCCTTCCATGCCTCTGGTAACAAGCCTGAGTGGATGGTGTTGAATGTATTGCCGGTGTTGCCGCCCGATCTGCGTCCGTTGGTGCCGCTGGATGGTGGCCGCTTTGCCACGTCCGATCTGAACGATCTGTATCGCCGCGTGATTAACCGTAACAACCGTCTTAAGCGTCTGTTGGAGCTGAGTGCACCGGATATCATTGTGCGTAACGAAAAGCGCATGCTGCAAGAGTCTGTGGATGCGCTGCTGGATAACGGTCGTCGCGGTCGTGCCATTACCGGTTCCAACAAGCGTCCTCTGAAATCTCTGGCCGATATGATCAAAGGCAAGCAGGGTCGTTTCCGTCAGAACCTGCTCGGTAAGCGGGTGGATTACTCTGGCCGTTCCGTTATCGTTGTTGGCCCAAGTCTACGCCTGCATCAGTGCGGTCTGCCCAAGAAAATGGCGCTGGAACTGTTTAAGCCTTTCATTTTCTCCAAGCTGGAACATCGTGGTCTGGCAACCACCATTAAAGCAGCCAAGAAAATGGTTGAGCGTGAAACCGCAGAAGTCTGGGATATCCTCGCCGAAGTGATTCGCGAGCACCCGGTACTGCTTAACCGTGCACCCACTCTTCACCGTTTGGGTATTCAGGCATTTGAACCCGTTTTGATCGAAGGTAAAGCGATACAGTTGCACCCCTTGGTCTGTGCGGCCTATAACGCCGACTTTGATGGCGACCAGATGGCTGTACACGTACCTTTGACGCTCGAAGCTCAGTTGGAAGCGCGGGCTTTGATGATGTCGACCAATAACATTCTGTCTCCGGCGAACGGTGAGCCCATTATCGTGCCTTCGCAGGACGTAGTACTTGGTCTCTACTATATGACCCGGGAGCGCGTGAACGCACAAGGTGAGGGCATGGTCTTCGCTGATGTGAAAGAAGTGCAGCGTGCCTATGGGGCCAAGAAAGTACACCTGCAAGCGCGTATCAAAGTGCGCGTGACTGAATACGCGATCACTGAAAGCGGCGAAAAAGTGCCCAACACCTTGCTGGCAGATACCACCGTGGGTCGTGCCATGCTGTTTAATATCCTTCCCCAGGGGCTGCCCTTTGAGCTGGTCAATCGCCCCATGGTGAAGAAGGCGATTTCCAAGCTGATCAACTCGGCATACCGTACCTGTGGACTCAAGGACACAGTGATATTTGCCGACCAGCTGATGTATCTCGGCTTCTCCCAGGCAACGTACTCGGGTTCTTCCATTGGTGTGAACGACTTTGTTATTCCTGACGAGAAGGAAGGCATTATTGATGCCGCGACCGATGAAGTAAAAGAGATCGAAAGTCAGTTTGCTTCTGGTCTGCTTACTCACGGCGAAAAGTACAACAAGGTCATCGATATCTGGTCGCGCGCAAACGATAAGGTGGCCAAGGCGATGATGGATACGCTCGGTAAAGAGGATGTGGTTGACCGCGAAGGCAACAAGGTCGAACAGGATTCCTTTAATTCGGTGTTCATGATGGCCGACTCCGGCGCCCGGGGTTCTGCGGCGCAGATTCGTCAGCTTGCGGGTATGCGTGGTCTGATGGCCAAGCCGGATGGCTCGATCATCGAGACGCCAATTACGGCAAACTTCCGTGAAGGGCTGAACGTACTGCAGTACTTTATTTCCACCCACGGTGCCCGTAAAGGTCTGGCCGATACCGCTCTGAAAACCGCGAACTCCGGTTATCTTACTCGTCGTCTGGTGGATGTCGCTCAGGATCTGGTTGTAACGGAAGAAGATTGTGGTACCGCAGAAGGTCTGTTGATGACACCCATGATTGAAGGGGGGGATGTTGTCGTGCCTCTTGGCGATCGTGTATTGGGTCGAGTCACTGCAAAAGATGTTTTTGCGCCAGGCAACCAGGAAGATGTGGTATTGCCGATCGGTACGTTCCTGGATGAGGCGAAAGTCTCTGAGCTTGAAAGCGCGGGAGTGGATGAAGTTTGGGTGCGTTCTGCGATTACCTGTGATACGCGCCACGGTGTATGTTCCCAGTGTTACGGGCGCGATCTGGCTCGTGGACATGTCGTCAATCGTGGTGAAGCTGTGGGGGTTATCGCGGCGCAGTCGATCGGTGAACCGGGTACGCAGCTGACGATGCGTACCTTCCATATCGGCGGTGCAGCCTCTCGTGCCTCGGCGGTCGATAATATTCAGGTGAAGCATGGTGGTACAGTGCGCCTGCACAATATGAAGTCGATTGAGCGTAAAGACGGAAACTTGGTGGTGACCTCGCGCTCCTCGGCATTGGCCATTGCTGACGAACATGGTCGTGAACGTGAGTGGTACAAGTTGCCATACGGCGCGATGCTCTCCGTTAAAGACGGTGTCAAAGTAGAAGCGGGTGAAGTGGTCGCCAAGTGGGATCCGCATACTCACCCCATCATCAGTGAGCAGGCAGGTAAGGCGCAGTTTGTCGGGATGGAAGAAGGTATCACCATCACGACGCAAACCGACGAGTTGACCGGTCTGTCGAACATCGAAATCATTGATCCCAAGGATCGCCCTTCATCAGGCAAAGATGTGCGCCCAATGGTGCAATTACTGGACGACAAAGGTGAGATCGCCACGTTGCCCGGCACCGATACGCCGATTCAGGTGTTCCTGCCAGCAAACGCCCTGCTCAGCATGCGTAATGGTGATCCGGTGGAAGTGGGCGACGTATTGGCGCGTATTCCACAGGAATCTTCGAAGACGCGCGATATCACCGGTGGTCTGCCTCGCGTAGCCGACCTGTTTGAAGCGCGTAAGCCGAAGGAGCCATCGATTCTTGCAGAAATCAGTGGTGTCGTGAGTTTCGGTAAAGAAACCAAAGGCAAGAAGCGCTTGGTGATTACGCCAAAAGATGGCAGTGATCATTATGAAGCGCTGATACCCAAGTATCGACAGTTGAACGTGTTCGAAGGTGAGACGGTCGAGAAGGGTGAGGTTATATCGGATGGACCTTCCAACCCGCACGATATTCTGCGTCTTCTGGGTGTCGTCGAATTGACCAAATACATCACCAATGAAATTCAGGATGTATACCGACTTCAGGGTGTTGTGATCAACGATAAGCACATCGAAGTCATCGTGCGTCAGATGCTGCGTAAAGTTGAAGTGACCGAGACGGGTGATACGGAGCTGATTAAAGGTGACCAGGTTGAATATGTGAAATTCCTGGAAGAAAACGAGAAGGCGGATGCCAACGACAAGATGCCTGCACAATGCGAGCGCTTGTTGTTGGGTATTACCAAAGCCTCGTTGGCGACAGAATCGTTTATTTCGGCGGCATCGTTCCAGGAAACCACGCGCGTGCTCACCGAGGGCGCGGTGACGGGTAAACGTGATTACCTGCGCGGCTTGAAAGAAAACGTGGTAGTAGGCCGCTTGATCCCAGCAGGTACCGGGTTGGCCTACCACAGCGAACGTAAGAAGAGACGAGAAGGCACGCATGAAGAAGGTCTGGGCGTGAGTGCGCAGGACGTCGTAGAGGCCTTGAGTGCGGAGCTGAACAAAGAATCCGATTCTTTGTAAGCTGAGGTTTTTCGGCGCGCGCGTGCAAGCGTGCGATGCCGAAGCGGCGGGCGGTGTACAAAATTGCATCAACCCGCTTGACACTGTTGGGGGGCGTCATTACTATTGCGCACCTTGACTTTAGGGTGCCCTATTTGTGACTGCAGATAGGGCGCTGGTATTTTCATTAGTTTGTGGAGTTTGCTTACATGGCAACCATTAATCAGTTGGTTCGTAAGCCTCGTAAACGCGTCGTCGCGAAAAGTGACGTACCCGCACTGCAGGCATGTCCTCAGCGTCGCGGTGTATGTACTCGTGTTTACACGACTACCCCTAAGAAGCCTAACTCGGCTTTGCGTAAGGTGTGTCGTGTGCGATTGACGAACGGTTATGAGGTGACTTCGTACATTGGCGGTGAAGGGCACAACCTTCAAGAGCACAGCGTTGTGTTGATTCGCGGCGGTCGTGTAAAAGATCTGCCAGGTGTACGGTATCACACAGTGCGCGGTTCTCTGGACACCTCTGGTGTGGCGGATCGTAAACAAGGTCGCTCCAAATATGGTGCAAAACGACCTAAGAGCTAGTCTCATGTTGTCGGGTTGTCCTGAACGAGCAGCTTGACCTTAAAGAATGTATTAAAGGATAAGAGTAAGGCCAGTTTGTTATGACTGGGCGAGCCTGAAGACCTTTGATGTTAATAGAGGGCTTATCATGCCAAGAAGAAGAGTTGTCGCAAAACGCGAAATCCTTCCAGATCCCAAGTTTGGAAGTCAACAGTTAGCCAAGTTTATCAATCACGTTATGGTGAGCGGTAAAAAAGCGGTTGCTGAAAAAATTGTCTACGATGCGCTGGATACTGTTGCAGCGAAAGGGCACGAGCCTTTGGAAATGTTCGACAAGGCTTTAGAGTCCATCCAGCCGATGGTTGAGGTGAAATCCCGTCGTGTTGGTGGTGCTACCTATCAGGTGCCGGTTGAGGTGCGTCCAGCCCGTCAGATCGCTTTGGCGATGCGTTGGTTGGTGGAATACTCCCGCAAGCGCGGTGAGAAATCCATGGCCTTGCGTCTGGCAGGTGAAATCCTGGATGCCTCTGAGGGCAAAGGTGCAGCGGTGAAGAAGCGTGAAGATGTTCACCGCATGGCAGAAGCCAACAAGGCCTTCTCGCACTACCGCTTCTAAGTTCTTACAAGTAGCGCGAAAGCATGAAAACGAGCCTGCAGCATTGCAGGCTTTTTTGGATTAATGAGGATATAAATAGTGGCACGTAAGACCCCTATACAGCGTTATCGGAATATCGGAATTTGCGCGCACGTCGATGCTGGCAAAACCACGACTACCGAACGGGTGCTGTTCTATACGGGCTTGTCTCACAAGATTGGTGAGGTGCACGACGGTGCCGCGACCATGGATTGGATGGAGCAGGAGCAGGAGCGTGGTATCACTATCACGTCCGCTGCCACCACTTGCTTTTGGGCGGGCATGCAACAGCAGTTTGATCAGCACCGGATCAATATTATCGATACGCCCGGCCACGTCGACTTCACGATTGAGGTAGAGCGCTCTTTGCGAGTATTGGATGGCGCAGTCGTTGTGCTCTGTGGTTCCTCCGGTGTGCAGCCGCAAACCGAAACTGTCTGGCGTCAGGCGAATAAATACCACGTGCCGCGCATGGTATTTGTGAACAAGATGGATCGCACCGGTGCGGATTATATGAGTGTGGTGGAGCAGTTGCGTGATCGTCTGGGCGCGAATGCCGTGCCCATCCAAATGACGATCGGCAGTGAAGAGGCGTTCAAGGGTGTGGTCGATCTCGTCAAGATGAAAGCGATTATCTGGAACGAGGCGGACCAGGGGATGAGCTTTGACTATGCTGAAATCCCAGAAGATTTGCAGGATGCCTGTGCTGAAATGCGCGAATATATGGTGGAAGCGGCAGCCGAAGCTGATGACGAATTAATGGAGAAGTATCTCGAAGGTGGAGAACTCTCCGAAGAAGAGATTAAGCAAGGTTTGCGTAAACGAACGCTTGCAAACGAAATTGTGCCAGTACTGGGTGGTTCGGCGTTTAAGAACAAGGGTGTGCAGGCGGTGCTGGATGCAGTCGTCGAATACCTACCGTCGCCCACTGAGGTGAAGGCCATTGAGGGCGTGCTTGATGACGGCGAAACAGTCGATACACGCGAGGCAGACGATGATGCTCCCTTCGCTGCGTTGGCGTTCAAGATCGCGACCGATCCTTTTGTAGGTACGCTGACTTTTTTCCGTGTCTATTCCGGAAAGCTGGCGACCGGCGATATGGTCTACAACCCGGTGAAAGGCAAGAAAGAACGTATCGGGCGTATGGTGCAGATGCACTCCAACAATCGAGAAGAGATCAAAGAAGTGCTTGCTGGTGATATCGCTGCGGGCATAGGTCTTAAGGATGTCACTACCGGTGACACTCTGTGTGATTTCCATAAGCGCATCACGCTTGAGCGCATGGAGTTTCCGGAACCGGTGATTTCTGTGGCAGTTGAGCCGCGCTCCAAGGCTGATCAGGAAAAAATGGGTATTGCACTGAGCAAGTTGGCTCAGGAAGATCCTTCTTTTCGTGTCAAGACGGATGAAGAAACCGGTCAAACGATCATCTCTGGAATGGGTGAATTGCATCTCGATATTATTGTTGATCGCATGAAGCGGGAGTTCAGTGTTGAGGCAAATATCGGTAAGCCGCAGGTGGCGTACCGAGAGGCTATTCGCAATACCTGTGAGATAGAAGGTAAGTTTGTCCGACAGTCTGGTGGTCGTGGCCAGTACGGGCATGTATGGATAAAGTTTGAGCCGCGTGAAGAGGGTGCAGAGGGGCTTGAGTTTATCAACGAAATTGTGGGCGGTGTGGTGCCAAAAGAGTACATACCTGCCGTTGAAAAGGGTGTTCAGGAGCAGATGCAGAATGGTGTGCTCGGCGGATATCCCTTATTGGGTCTGAAGGCAACTCTTTATGATGGTTCGTATCATGATGTGGACTCGAATGAGATGGCCTTCAAGATAGCTGGCAGCATGGCGACCAAGAAGCTGGCTGACAGTGGTGGTGCGGTGCTGCTTGAGCCTGTAATGAAGGTTGAGGTGGTTACGCCAGAAGAAAACATGGGTGATGTAGTTGGTGATCTTAATCGCCGGCGTGGGCTCATTCAGGGGATGGAAGAGAGTTCGGCTGGCAAGGTTGTCAATGCTGAAGTTCCTTTGTCGGAGATGTTTGGTTATGCCACCGATCTGCGTTCTGCTACGCAGGGTCGTGCAACCTACACGATGGAGTTTCTCAAGTATGCTGAAGCGCCATCTAACATCGCTGACGCAATTATTAACAAGTTCTAACCGGTAACATAAAGATTAAGGGGTGTAACCGTGGCAAAAGAAAAGTTTGAACGTAGTAAGCCGCACGTTAACGTGGGAACCATTGGGCACGTTGACCACGGCAAAACAACATTGACGGCAGCGTTGACGCGCGTGTGTGCAGAAGTATTCGGCGGAGCTGCCGTAGATTTTG
>JBFHUL010000074.1:0-15804 GCA_041590075.1 Oleiphilaceae bacterium | reverse complement strand
GGATTACGCCAATGAACAGCATCGTTTTGGCTGGATCGTTGAAATCGACCCCTTCGATGGCACACAAAAACCGGTAAAGCGCACGGCGCTGGGCCGTTTCAAACATGAAGCTATCGCCAGTACCGAAAGCGCAAACGGCCGTATTGCGGCATACATGGGTGATGACCAACGCTTCGACTACTGCTACAAATATGTGTCGGATATTCCCTGGAAAGTAGCCATTCAAAAAGGCGACAGCCCTCTCGATGCCGGAAGCCTGTATGCGGCACGTTTTCATACCGACGGAACAGGTGAATGGCTGGAGCTCACGATCAACAACCCGATACTGGCGGCACGCTTTTCCTCACAGGCTGAAGTACTTATTTATGCCCGAATAGCGGCCGATTTACTTGGCGCGACCCCAATGGATCGCCCCGAATGGACCACTATTGGTAAAAACGGCGAAGTATTCTGGACGCTCACCAATAACTCGCGCCGCACCGAAGCGCACGCAGCCAATCCAGAAGCCCCCAATAACGATGGCCATATCATCCGTACTCGAGATACCAACGACCATCTGGGTACGCGCTTTACCTGGGACATCTATTTACTTGCGTCGTCGACGCGTGGCAGCGAAGAGGTATTTACCGATCCCGACGCGGCTTGGGCTGATCCGTATGGACGTTTATTTATAGGCACCGATGGAGGCCAGCCTGATGGTCTCCAGGACCAATTGATCGTGTTCGACACCCACAAAGACGTACCCGAGCCCAAGCGTCTTCTGGTTGGGGTAGACAGCGATGAAATTACCGGTTTCACCATCACCCCGGATCAACGGACAGCCTTTGTGAATATTCAACACCCCGGCAATGGAGATCCCGAAAAAACAAGTTTCCCCGCCCAGTTCGACGGCGTCACCATCCCTAGGGATTGTACCTTGGTGATTACGCGCAAAGATGGGGGAATAATTGGTTCGTAACATGGGTAAAAGAACCGTAACTTGTTCATCGCACGACCTGGACCTGTCTTAGTTGATAGGGCCAAGATCCGGGCGCGGCGATGGGAGGTTGCAAAGGATCCATGCAAACCGGACGTACTTATACCTGATTGCATAGGGGAACCTGATATGACCTGCACTCGGTCAAGGTGACATCAAGAGGCACATCCATTACCAATTTACCCAATATTTTACTTTACAATAGTTTTTTCCTATAGCACCAACAATAAAATGCAATTTAAAGCTGAAGTACAGCGTGACCTATACTGATCCGACAACGCGCCGCAATCGTTTTAGTAGCGCACGTTAAATCGCCTTCCGGTCATTCAGTGAGCAGCATACGAATACCAGCCAGTGTTGGCGCGTCCCAAGGTGAGTGCCGGCCACCCTGCCTGCCTTGCCATACAACAAGTTAGGGAGAGCATCATGAGCGACACACAGCAAACACCCGGAAAATGCCCTTTTGGTCACGGATCCCAGACAACAGCAGAAGGAAGAGGCCCAAGAAATGCGAATTGGTGGCCAGAAAAACTGAACCTGAATATTCTTCGGCAACACAGTGAAAAATCCAATCCCATGCCCAGGGATTTCAATTACGCCCAGGCCTTCAAGTCACTTGACTTCGATGCACTCAAAAAAGACTTGCACGCTCTGATGACAGATACCCAGGATTGGTGGCCAGCCGATTATGGGCATTATGGTCCCTTTTTTATCCGCATGGCCTGGCACAGCGCCGGCACCTATCGGATTGGAGACGGCCGAGGCGGCGCCGGGTCGGGAGAGCAACGCTTCGCCCCCACCAACAGCTGGCCGGATAACGTGAACCTCGACAAAGCACGCCGTTTATTGTGGCCGATCAAACAAAAATACGGCAACAAGATCTCCTGGGCTGATCTGATGATACTCACCGGCAATGTCGCATTAGAATCGATGGGCTTGAAAACCTTTGGCTTTGCAGGTGGTCGGGAAGATATCTGGGAACCCGATGAAGATATCTACTGGGGAAAAGAAACCGAGTGGTTAGCGGACGAGCGTTACAGTGGCGACCGCGAGTTGGAGCAACCTCTTGCAGCAGTTCAGATGGGCCTGATCTACGTCAACCCGGAGGGCCCGAACGGTAAGCCCGACCCATTGGCCGCTGCGCGGGATATCCGCGAAACCTTTTCACGTATGGCCATGAACGACTACGAAACTGTTGCCCTGTGTGCCGGCGGACACACCTTCGGAAAAACCCATGGCGCCGGACCCGAATCCCACAAAGGCCCCGATCCGGAAGGCGCCCCTATCGAACAACAGGGGTTTGGCTGGAAAAACAACATGGGTAGCGGCAAAGGCGTGGATACCATTTCCAGCGGCCTCGAAGGCGCCTGGACGCCCACGCCGACCCAGTGGGATAATAGTTATTTCGACACGCTATTCGGCTATGAATGGCAACTCACCAAGAGCCCAGCGGGTGCGCACCAGTGGACCCCAAAAGATCCCAAGGCGAAAGGCACAGTCCCCGACGCACACCACCCCGACAAACGCCATGCCCCCATGATGGCAACGACCGATATCGCCTTAAGGGAAGATCCCCAATACGCCAAAATCTCGAAACATTTTCACGAGCATCCCGAGGAGTTTGCCGACGCCTTTGCCCGCGCCTGGTACAAATTGACCCACCGCGACATGGGGCCCATAACTCGTTACCTGGGGCCCGAAGTACCCAGCGAAGAACTACTCTGGCAAGACCCGGTTCCAAAAGCAGACTACGCCTTGGTAGACAAGCAGGATATTGGCAAACTCAAGGATATGATTAAACAGGCAGACTTGTCGGTATCAGAGCTGGTAAGTACAGCCTGGGCCTCCGCATCGACCTATCGCCAATCTGATAAACGGGGGGGAGCCAATGGCGCGAGAATACGGCTTGCGCCGCAGAAAGATTGGGAGGTAAACCAACCTACTCAACTGCATAAGGTGCTTGGCACGTTGGAACATGTGCGCGGAACCTTCAATAGTAATGCAGCTGGCGACAAGCAGATATCCCTGGCGGACCTGATCGTTCTGGCAGGCAATGTGGGGGTAGAGTTAGGCGCTGAACAGGCGGGCCATCGCATCGACATTCCCTTTTCACCGGGTCGTACTGATGCTACGCAGGAGCAAACCGATGTGGACGCCTTTGCGTACCTAGAACCGGTGGTTGATGGTTTCCGTAATTTCCAGAAAAAACCCTACGCCATCCCCTCTGAAGAGTTGCTTCTTGACCGGGCCAATCTCATCGGACTCACCGCGCCGGAGATGACGGTATTGGTCGGTGGGCTGCGCGTGCTTGGAACCAATGCAGACCAAAGCGATAATGGTGTGCTTACCGAACGTGCAGGCACCCTATCCAACGATTTCTTCGTCAATTTGCTGGATATGAACTACGAATGGCAGCCTGTTGATCAGCAGGCCCAGCGATTCGAAGGTCGAAACCGCAATAGCGGGGAGAAGGTATGGTCAGCCACCCGCGTCGACCTGGTTTTCGGCTCCAATTCGCAGCTCAGAGCGCTGTCCGAGGTCTATGCGAGTGCCAACGCCGAAGCGCTATTTGTTGAGGATTTTGTTGCCGCTTGGAGCAAGGTCATGAATGCAGATCGTTTCGATCTGGCGTAAGGCATATCTTCGAGGGCAAGAGATGAAGCCTTTTGCCCTCGTGTTTGCTTTCTAATATAGCCAGCACTTCAACCGTGAGCCCGTCTGCACCTCAACCTTGCCCGCAGAAATTTCTGGGCAATGGCGCTTCAAATAGTAAACGCGAGCGTATGGGGAGATTCCGAGGCCGCTGAACTTCAGATTTAATCCGTTAGCAAGAACAAAGCTCTATGCCACGCCGCTTTGCGCAAGACATTCCGCCTGAAAGATATTGAGCGAAGCAAAAAGAAAGAAAAGAAAATGGCGGTGAGCCAGGGATTCGAACCCCGGGTGGGCTATTAACCCACGGCGGTTTTCAAGACCGCTGCTTTCGACCACTCAGCCAGCTCACCGTCATATGCGTCGCGGCTGCGACAGCGGTGTGCATATTACCTGAATCAATTTGACTGTCAACGGTAAAAATCACTGATTTTTATAGAAATTAAATCCACAACTAAATCGCTAAACTCACCACAACTTGTGTTGTTTTTTCTTATTTCGTCATTATTATTAGGCTACGACTTTTGAATGTCTCAGCTAACTAATCGGAGTTCATCCATGCAAGACAAACGATTCCCGCAATCCCAAGTGGCGCACGACGGCCAAAACGATCTTGGTTCGGTAATGAATACCAACGCTCAAGCGGCTCTGGGATCCGATGTCGCTTCAGTTCTCAAGAACACATACATGCTGCTGGGGCTGACCATCGCGTTCTCCGCGCTGGTTGCTTACCTGTCAATGGGAGCACCGCGCCCCGGAATCATTATCACACTGGTAGGCTTTTACGGCCTGTTTTTTCTGACCGCCAAACTGCGTAACAGCGCGTGGGGTATTGTAAGCACTTTTGCCCTCACCGGCTTCATGGGATACACGCTCGGGCCCATCATCGGCATGTTTGCCGGCGCCGGTGCCATGCACATTGTCGCAAATGCGCTGGGACTCACCGCATTCACCTTCTTCGGCCTCTCCGCTTACGCCCTGATAACTCGCAAAGACTTCAGCTTTCTTGCGGGCTTTCTGATGGCAGGCTTCTTCGTACTGATCGGCGCCATGCTGCTGAGTTTCTTCACCAGCATTCCCGGTCTTCCGCTGGCAATTTCGGCGGCGTTCGTGCTGTTTTCTTCCGCAGCCATTCTCTATGAAACCAGCAATATCATTCATGGGGGTGAGCGCAACTACGTAATGGCAACGATCGGTCTGTATGTGTCTATCTACAACCTTTTCCTGAGCCTATTGCACCTCCTTTCCGCCTTTGGTGGTGATGACTAAGCGCAACTGCTGATATCAAAGCCTCGCTTCTCGCGGGGCTTTTGTTTTTAGAAACCGACAAAATGACCAAACTCTTTACTATCGTTGTGCATGGCGGCCCATTCACCAGCCAGGCTTCCTATTCAGCGCTGCAATTCACCCTCGCATGCCTTGATGCGGGCCATACCGTGCACCGTGTGTTCTTCTATCAGGATGGCGTCAACAACGGCAATGCCTTGCTATCCCCTCCCCAAGACGAGATGAATCTCCACTCACAATGGAAAGCACTGGGAAACACCTATTCTCTCGACCTTGTCGTGTGTATCGCTGCCGCAGCGAGGCGCGGCATTGTGAATACAGACGAAGCCCAACGACACAACAAACCGAACCACAACCTCCCGGCAGGCTTTGAACTTGCAGGATTGGGACAGCTCGTAGAAGCCTGCACCGTTTCTGACCGCGTTATCAATTTCGGCACATCGGACTAGGCATGAAGCAGCAGCACATTTTAATCGTCAATCAGCATGCGCCCTATGGTTCCGCTAAGGCCTATGAAGCTCTTGATCTGGCGCTCGCGGCGGCAACCTTCGACCAACATGTGGATCTTTTGTTTCTGGGCGCGGGCTGCTACCAGTTAATTCAGGCACAAAACAGCAACGCAATCGAGGCGAAAAGCTTCTCAAAAATGATGGCGGCACTGCCTGTTTATGGAATTGATACACTTCTGTATGAGCAAGACAGCCTGACGAAACTGGGACTGAAGGCGTCACAACTGGCTGCACCATGCAAAGCCGTTACGCACGATGAAATAGCCAGCCTATATCAACAGGCCGATCACGTATTCCATTTTTGAGTTTTCCCATGAGCACCCTGCATACCCTGAATCAATCACCAGCGAACACAGAAATTTGGTCGCGATTGTGCCTCACCATTGAGACTGGAGACAGCCTTTTGCTATTCGAAAACGGGGTCTACTACTTATCTCACCCCCGCCTTGAGGCTCTCACGACACTAGCTACCCCTCCGCACCTATACGTTCTCGCCCCTGATGCGCGCGCGCGAGGTCTCGAACAAGCCTCGCATCTGCCCGTCGAATTCATTGACTATCCACGCTTCGTATCACTAAGCTGTGAAAATGACAAAGTCATTGCCTGGTATTAACCCGGAGTTACGTGCGTGAACGAGCTCCCCGAACGCGACCCGCAAGGCTTCCTGCTCAATCTCGATGACTGGAACCCGCAGGTGGCAGAAGTCATTGCTTCAGAGGAAGACATTTCGCTGAGCTCCGCCCACTGGGAGATTATCACTCTTCTGCGTGAGTTTTATGCCCAGTACGAACTCTCACCGGCAATGCGCATTCTGGTGAAGCACGTGAGAAGCTCACTGGGCGACGAGAAAGGCAACAGCATGTATCTGCTGCAGCTGTTTCCTGGCAGCCCAGCCAAGATCGCCAGCAAAATTGCCGGATTACCCAAACCCACTAATTGTTTATAAGCCATATGACGCATGACAGCCTGATACTCGATGTTCCCGAACACCCTTTTGCGCATTTCGTACGCATTCTGGGTAAAGGAAAACGCGGTAGTCGCTCTTTTACCCAACAAGAAGCCTACGACGCGATGCAGATGATCCTCAACAACGAGGTGGAAGATCTGCAGCTGGGCGCCTTCCTCATGCTGCTGCGCGTGAAGGAAGAAACCGTCGACGAACTTACCGGTTTTGTTCAGGCCGTCAAAGACCTGAGTCACGCGCCCAGCATTCAGGTCGACCTTGACTGGTCTTCCTATGCAGGCAAGCGGCGTCACCTGCCTTGGTTTGTCCCGGCGATTCTGTTACTGGCTCAGGCGGGTCATCGAGTATTTATTCATGGCGCCAGCGGTCATACCACGAATCGCATCTACACCGAACCGCTCTTTAAAGCGTTAGGCTTACCGATTGCCAACGATTGGGAAGATTGCAAAAAGCTAATTGAATCACACAACTTTGTGTACATGCCGCTACGAGGTTTCAGCCCGCGTCTCGAGCAGATTATTGATATGCGCAGCACACTGGGCTTGCGTTCGCCAGTACATTCACTCGCACGTTTGATCAACCCACTCAATGCACCCGCTGTATTGCAGGGCATTTTTCACCCCCCCTACAGCGGCCTGCACCAACAGGCCGGGCAACGTTTGGGCTACCCGCACCTCGCGGTGATAAAAGGCGAAGGTGGCGAAATCGAGCGTAATCCGGATAACGCGCTCAAAGTATTTCACGCCAACCCGGAAGGCACCTGGGAAGAAGACTGGCCCGCGATGTTCCCGCGCAGACACGTAAAACCTGACGCTTTGTCACTGGAACATTTAATCGGTGTTTGGCGGGGCGACATTCAAGATGAATACGCAGAAGGCGCCATTACAGGCACGTGCGCATTGGCATTGCGCCTTATTCGGGGTTGCACAATCGAGACCGCACAAGCCGAAGCCTCATCTTTGTGGCAAGCCAGAAATAAAAGGCGAATCTAGCGTTCCACCCTTGTACGCACCAAGTGAGGAACAAATAAACGGGGAGACGTGCTGCTGCGCTAAAAATTGAATGTGGATGCTGCACAGCTTGGAAAACCTGAATTTATTCAGGGTCGACAGCTACAGGGGCTACACAAACCACAGCACGGCACTGTGGCCAAGCACTCTAAGGGGCGCCACAACAGTGACGCACCCCCTCTGTAAAGCCGCCTACTTGTAGTAAGCGTTTTCCGTCACACTATGATCGGTGGCATCCTTCACACCACTTAACTCCGGAATGACTTCCAACAGACGCTTTTCTACGCCGTCTTTGAGCGTGATAGACACGGCACTGCAGCCCTGGCAACCGCCGCCGAATTTCAGCACGGCAACCTTATCTTCGGTCAACGTTACCAGACTTACCTCACCACCATGAGAAGCAAGCCCTGGGTTGATATCCGTCACCAGAAGGTAATTAATACGTTCTTCCAGTGAGGAGTTTTCATCAATCTTAGGCATCTTGGCATTGGGTGCCTTGATCGTGAGCTGCCCACCCATTTTCTCGGCAGCATAATCAACGAAAGCCTCTTCAAGAAAAGGGATACTTTTCTTTTCTATATACAACTTAAAGCCTTCGAGCTGCACCACGTCGTCATCATCTACCACATCTTCGGGCTGACAATAGGCCAAGCAGGTTTCGGCGAATTTCGTTCCCGGCTGCGTAACAAACATGCGAACACCCACCCCTTCGGCTTCTTGGTTCTGAACGAGCTGCGCAAGATAACTTTGGGCGGATTCTGAAACGGTAACCATAAATGCTGCGGCCTGAGTAATGAATGTGGCGAGTATTTTAAGGCTTTTGTAGGCACCAATAAAGCCCTAGTATTTTACTCAGGAATTATCTATATCAAAATATTTCAATATAGGTAGAATTGAGGTATGATGCGCGCCTTCAAAAAGACGCAAACTGTACGTCAACACTACTCAAGCAGTCGGATTCTAGCAGGCATTTGGTAATTCATGCTTCGAATGTCGGACCGAGAGAGCCACGTACATACTCTTCACAGGAAACACTATGTCAGATCGAAACGCGCGCATCGAACAACTCCATAACGCTATCCAGGCACGTATTCTCATACTGGACGGCGCCATGGGTACCATGATTCAGCGCCTGGGTTTTGACGAAAACGATTATCGCGGCGAACGCTTTAAAGACCATCACACCGAGGTGAAAGGCAACAACGATTTACTCTGTCTGACACAACCCGAGGCGATCAGCACGATTCATAAACAGTACTTGGATGCCGGTGCTGACATTATCGAAACCAACACCTTCAACTCGACTCAGGTCTCTCAAGCCGATTACGAGATGCAGGAGCTGGCCTACGAATTGAATTTTGAAGCCGCAAAACTGGCCCGCATCGCCGCAGACCAAAAAACCGCAGAAGATCCCTCCAAACCACGCTTTGTCGCGGGTGCAGTGGGCCCCACCTCTCGCACTGCGTCAATCAGCCCGGATGTGAATAATCCCGGTTATCGCAATGTCACCTTCGAAGAACTCTACGATAACTATTATGAAGCAGTAAAAGGTCTCGTGGACGGCGGATCTGACATCATTCTCATCGAAACCATTTTCGATACACTGAATGCCGAAGCGGCGATATATGCCACGGAGCAGTATTTCGAGGATCACGGTATACGCCTGCCCGTGATGATTTCAGGCACCATCACCGATGCCTCAGGTCGCACGCTTTCCGGCCAAACCGCCGAAGCGTTCCTGATATCCGTCAAACACTGCAAGCCGCTGAGTATCGGTTTTAACTGCGCACTGGGCGCCGACGCACTGCGCCCCTATATCGAAGAGCTTTCTGACAAAGCGGAAACCTATGTGAGCGCGCATCCCAACGCCGGCCTCCCCAATGAATTTGGCGAATATGACCAGACGCCCGAAGAAATGGCCGATATCGTGGAAACCTTCGCGCGCGACGGTTTTGTCAACATAATCGGCGGTTGCTGCGGATCAATGCCTGAACACATCGCGGCAATAGCTCAACGGGTTGCGAAATATCCCTCACGCAAGATCCCCACTATCGCGCCACGCCTGCGCCTCTCGGGGCTTGAGGCGTTTTCCGCAGAAGATAACATTGTATTTATCAACGTCGGTGAGCGGACCAACGTAACAGGCTCACGTCGTTTTCTGCGCCTCATAAAAGAAGAGCTATATGATGAAGCTCTGGATGTAGCGCGTGATCAGGTTGAAAACGGCGCGCAGATTATCGATATCAATATGGACGAGGGCATGCTCGAGTCCAAAGAGGCGATGGTGACATTTCTTAATCTTATCGCGTCAGAACCGGATATCGCGCGCGTCCCCATCATGCTGGACTCCTCCAAGTGGGAAGTCATTGAAGCAGGCCTGCGTTGCGTGCAAGGCAAAGCCGTGGTCAATTCCATCAGCTTGAAGGAAGGCGAAGCAGAATTTATCGCGCGCGCCAAAAGCTGTATCCGTTATGGTGCAGCCGTTGTCGTCATGGCCTTCGATGAACAGGGGCAAGCCGATACCTACGAGCGAAAAATTGAAATTTGTAAGCGCTCTTACGACACACTCACTGAACTAGGTATGCCACCGGAAGACATTATTTTCGACCCCAACATCTTCGCCGTGGCAACCGGTATCGACGAGCACAATAATTATGCCGTCGATTTCATCGAAGCCACGCGCTGGATTCGCCAAAACCTGCCACATGCCAGTGTGTCGGGCGGCGTCAGTAACGTGTCATTCTCCTTCCGCGGCAACGATCCCGTACGTGAAGCAATTCATTCCGTGTTCCTGTACCACGCCATCAAGGCAGGTATGAACATGGGCATTGTGAATCCAGGTCAACTGGTCATTTATGACGAAATTGATCCTGAGCTCAAAGAACGTGTCGAGGACGTGGTGCTTAATCGTCGCGACGACGCCACCGACCGGCTACTGGAAATCGCCGAAAATTATCGCGGCCAGAAAGGCGAAAAACAGGTAGAAAACCTCGAGTGGCGTGAATGGGACGTCAACAAACGCCTTGAGCACGCTCTTGTTAAAGGCATTACCACCTACATCGTTGAAGACACAGAGCTTGCCCGCCAAGCCGCAAATCGCCCTATCGAAGTGATCGAAGGCCCCCTGATGGACGGCATGAACGTGGTGGGGGATTTATTCGGTGAAGGCAAGATGTTTCTGCCTCAGGTGGTGAAGAGTGCACGCGTAATGAAACAGGCGGTAGCGCACCTGATACCCTACATCGAAGCAGAAAAAGGCGACACTCAACAAAGCAAAGGTAAAATTCTGCTGGCCACTGCCAAAGGTGATGTTCATGACATCGGCAAAAATATTGTGGGCGTAGTGCTCCAGTGTAATAACTATGACGTGATCGATCTGGGCGTTATGGTTCCCGCAGATAAGATTCTTAAAGCCGCCAAGGAGCACCGGGTTGATTTAATCGGGGTCAGCGGACTCATTACACCGTCGTTGGATGAAATGGTGCATGTCGCCAAAGAACTGCAACGGGAAGGGTTTGATATCCCACTTATGATCGGCGGTGCCACCACTTCCAAGGCGCATACGGCCGTGAAGATCGCTCCGCAGTACGAAAATGATTTGGTGGTCTACGTCACCGACGCTTCGCGCAGCGTAAGCGTGGCAACATCTCTGCTCAGCGATAGCAAAAAAGAACAATTCGTCGCCGATACGCGTGCCGAGTACGAAAAAGTGCGGGAGCGCCGCAAACATCGCAGTGCCCAGAAAAAGACTCTGACCTACACGGCCGCTTGCAACAATGCCTTTCAGACCGATTGGAACAATTACACGCCACCAGCGCCGACGTTTACCGGCATCAAAGTGTTTGACGATTATCCATTGGAAGAACTGATTCCCTACATTGACTGGACACCGTTCTTTATTACCTGGGATCTCACCGGCAAATACCCCAAAATATTCGACGACGCGCTGGTCGGCGAAACTGCCCAGAATCTGTTTGATGACGCGCAGAAAGTACTCAAAGATCTGGTCGCAAATAAAAGAATCAAAGCGCGTGCAGTGATTGGCTTCTGGCCGGCACAGCGCACCGCCCCCGACGAAGTCAGTGTGTACACCGACGCCGAGTGCCAGACGCGCCTGACTACCCTGAATCATCTGCGCCAGCAAAGTGAAAAACCCGACGGCAGCGCAAATATGTCGCTGGCAGATTTCATCGCACCCGCCGAGAGCGGGAAAACCGATTACATTGGCGGTTTCGCCGTCACAGCCGGTATTGGCGCAGAGATGCTGGCAAAAGAACACGAAGAAAATCACGACGACTATAACTCAATTATGGTGAAAGCGCTGGCCGACCGCCTTGCCGAGGCCTTTGCCGAGCGCATGCACGAAAGAGTGCGTAAGGAGTTCTGGGGCTATGCAGCCGACGAATCGTTCGATAATGACGCGCTGATCAAAGAGAAATACCGCGGCATTCGCCCTGCCCCAGGCTATCCTGCCTGCCCTGACCACACAGAGAAAGCCGAGCTGTTCGAACTCTTGCAGGCCAGTGACAACGCGGGCATGACCCTGACCGAACATTTTGCGATGACCCCTGCGGCCTCCGTGAGCGGTTTTTACTATGCACACCCGGAGTCGAAATACTTTTCGGTGGGCAAAATCAATAAAGACCAGGTAGAAAACTACGCACAACGGAAAAACATGTCTGTGAGCGAGGCAGAAAAGTGGCTCAGCCCGGTGCTGTCTTACGACTAGCCCCGCTCAACGCGGCGCCCACCTTAAGGTAGGCCCCTGCGGCCTTGCGTTCGGCAAGTTTAATCGCGCTGCAAAAACTGGTAATCTTAGCGCCCCCAAAAAAGGCCCTTTGGAACTTTCCTCTTCGGCCCAGCTATTTTTGAGAAGATTTATGTACAAATACGACGGATACGACAAGCGCATCATTCAAGAGCGCGTCGACCAGTTTCGGGGTCAAACCGAACGCTATTTCAATGGCACCCTGAGTGCCGACGAGTTTCTGCCGCTCCGCCTGCAGAACGGTCTGTATGTACAACGTCACGCGCCCATGCTGCGTGTCGCGGTTCCCTACGGCATGCTTTCCTCCACACAGGTTCGTAAGCTAGCCAGCATTTCCCGCGACTACGATAAGGGCTACGCGCACTTTACAACACGCCAGAACGTGCAGTTTAACTGGCCTGAAATCAAAGACGTACCAGATATCCTCCAGGAATTGGCTGACGTAGAAATGCATGCAGTTCAAACCAGCGGGAACTGTATACGTAACACCACAACCGACCAGTTTGCCGGCGTGATCGCCGATGAAATCGTCGACCCACGCCCGTATTGCGAAATTATCCGGCAGTGGTCTACATTTCATCCGGAATTTGCTTTTCTGCCACGAAAATTCAAAATCGCCGTAAACGCCTGCCCGAACGCTGATCGTGCCGCGATATTGGTCCACGATATCGGTATCGAAATTGTGAAGAATGCGCAGGGCGAAATCGGTTACAAAGTCTTCGTAGGTGGGGGCCTCGGTCGCACACCGGTTATTGGTTCAGAGATTCGCAGCTTTTTGCCCGAAGCGGATCTGCTGACCTATCTGGAAGCCATTCTTCGCGTGTACAACCGCTATGGCCGCCGTGACAACAAATACAAGGCACGTATCAAAATTCTGGTGAAAGCCACTGGTCCTGAAGAATTTGCCAAAATGGTTGAAGCCGAGTGGGCACATATCAAAGACACCGACACCAAACTGACCGCCGACGAAATTGCGCGCGTGAAAGCGTTCTTTACCGAGCCTAATTATGAAGAGCTGGTTGACGAACCTGCCGCACTGGTTGAAAAGCGCAATGAAAACAAAGCTTTCGCCAATTGGCTGAAGCGCAACCTGAATGCCCACAAAAAACCCGGCTACGCAATAGTGACGCTCACCTTGAAAAAGACCGGCACACCACCGGGTGACGCTTCCGATAAACAGATGGATATCATCGCCGACCTCGCCGACAAGTACAGCTTCGGGGAAGTGCGCGTCACACATGATCAAAATATCGTACTCGCCGATGCACGTCAGGATCAGCTTTTTGATCTTTGGCAAGAGGCCTTTGCCGCCGGTTTCGCGACGCCCAATCTGGGTATGCTGACCGACATCATCTGCTGCCCTGGCGGCGATTTTTGCGGTCTGGCCAACGCCAAATCCATTCCGGTGGCCGAGCAGATACAGCTCAAGTTTGACGATCTCGACTACCTCTATGATCTGGGCGAGATCGAATTGAATATTTCCGGCTGCATGAACGCCTGTGGTCACCATCACGTCGGCAATATCGGCGTACTGGGTGTGGATAAAAAAGGCGCGGAGTTTTATCAGGTGTCTCTTGGGGGCGATTCCGGCAAACACGCTGCAATCGGCAAAATACTGGGGCCCTCATTTGCGCGTGAAGAAATGCCCGAAGTCATCGATAAAATAATTCAGGTCTATGTAGAGCAACGTCAGCCTGATGAGTTATTCATTGATACCTACAATCGCATTGGTATCGACCCCTTTAAGGAGCGCGTGTATGCCAAAGCTGATTAAACAGGGCGAAATTCTCGACAACACCTGGACACTGCTCGCCCGTGACCACGATGGCGCAGTGCCCTCTGGCCAGCACCTGGTGCCACTGGATGTTTTTTTATCAGATGCTGGGGCTCTTTTGGAACGCGATGATATCGGCGTGTGGCTCGATAGCGATCAGGGGCCTGAACCTCTGGCGCCTTATCTGGGTGAACTATCGCTGATAGCCATTAACTTTCCCAAGTTCGTGGATGGCCGAGGGTATTCCTATGCGCGCGTGTTGCGTGAGCAGCTCGGATTCGAAGGAGAACTGCGTGCCATTGGCGATGTACTGCATGACCAATTGTTCTTCCTCAAACGCTGCGGGTTTGACGCCTATGCCATTCGCGAAGATAAAGACGCAGAAGCCGCCCTCGCCGGCTTAAGTGACTTCAGCGAAACTTATCAGGCCGGCTGCGACCAACCCACTCCCCTGTTCCGACGCCGCGCTTAGCACGCGAGGCCATCACAATATCTGCAAGCCCGGCGAAAGCCGGGCGTGTTGCGTGCCACGCACTATCAGACGGTATTGCTTAAGAAACATTGGCCTCCCACTCTTACAACGGTCATGCTAGGTTTTTTACACGCATCAAAAAAGGCCGCCCCGAAGGGCAGCCTTTTTATTCACGAGTCGAAAAGCTTCTTATGCTTTCTTGCGACGAGTGAGACCCAGACCAACAAGCCCTAGCCCCATCAACGCGAACGTGCCCGGCTCAGAAACGTTGCTCACCGAACCAATATCTACATTTGTGTAGTAAATGGTACCGCCAGCCGTTAGGATTTCGCCGTAGCCGTCACCGTAGAACGTAACCGTTGTAAAGGTAGCGCTATCGTCGATTGCACCAATGAAAACGGTGTCATCGCCATAACCACCACCCGCAGCAACAGTGGGGTTGTCGTTATAATTTGTAGCCGTTGCCACCAGATTGTCAGAACCACCATCGAATGCAATATACAGACTGGATGGCAAACAACATGTTCCCCAGTCACCCACTTCGAAACCCAATCCATTGATCGCAGAATCGAACGTAAAGGTAATGCCGGAATTTTCCGGATTGGCATAAGAGGGGCTAATATCAATCATTTGTCCGGTCGAGTTGTTTTGGCTCGCATTGGAAATGCTTGTGTATCCGCCATCAGTAGTAGAAATAGTGAAGTCACCTAAATCCCAAGAACTTCCGGCGCTCAGCCCAGACAGGTTCGCTGTATTTACGGTACCACCCGCACCCGTAACGGTAGAGGTGAAAGCCGCTTGACCACCAGCTATTGTGTCGTAGTAAGTCACGGGCGCGGCAGATGCACCAACAGACAAAGCCAACACAACAAGGCCGGCAGCCATCGCTTTAACGTTCATTATTATTTACTCCTTAAATATTTTCTTCACGTGTGCAAAATTGCGAAAAATCATAAGCAAAGGAGATTCCATAATAATGTTTTTTATTACCTTTCAGTATATTAGTCGGCTTACTGCTTCGTAAAACGTCTATCAGTGTAAATTTTACTGACACACATAGAGAGTATGTGATCAGATAATATACATTTTCACCGAACGCCGCTGCGCTTTGGCTTACATAAATGAAAGACAGACTTCGCCAACACTAGGTAAGACGTATACAAACGAGCTACTAAATTATCTCTCAAACTTAACATGGCTATCGTACTCCCAAAACATACCCCAACCTTGCTACCGCCATTGCCCTTCACACACCCAAATCGCCACCATCACCAGACTGAAGCACCTCACGTAGTGGTAAGAGCTCTTCGCTGAACGCACTCGAGGCCTTTATGGCGTCTTTGTACAAAGGCTGCCGTACCTGCGCGACACTAGCCGTGCGCACGGCGCGCT
>JBFHUL010000073.1:0-15903 GCA_041590075.1 Oleiphilaceae bacterium | reverse complement strand
GGCAAACCGATCTGGGTCAGTTTCTTCCACATGGGAAACAGGAATAGATTGCGGCCAAAGGTACGCATGACACTCCATGCCCACGCATTGATACCCGCAGGCGCGGCTGAAGAAACCAGCACAAGCGCTTCAATCGTAGTGCGTGCCGCTACCAGCTGCGCAACCAGCCCACCCATGGAATGGCCAATCAATATTGGCGCCCGTTCCAGCCCGTTCACCAGATCCTGAATACTCCGCACGTATTCTTCAACTCCGCACTGGCATAACACCTCCCGAGCGGCGTCATCCATTTGTGCGCGAGGCAAATGCCCGGGAAGATTGGGCGTGTGTACCTCGAAGCCGTGCTTTTCAAAACTCACCCGCATATCGCGCAGGGTTTCGCCGGTACTCCACATACCATGCACGATCACTACAGGAGGCAGGGAATGCGTGCTCATACAACCTCACTTTTTTTACCATGAAAACGCTTGAGCGCTCGCGTGTCGTCAAAGCGTAGCACACCATCATTCACCTGCCCGTGCCTGATGGCGAAAATATCTTTCCAGTACTGATCCTTGTTACGCCAAGGGTAACGAGCGCCCTGTTTGGGCAGTTTTTCTTTCGCCCGCAACACGTAACCACTTTGCAGATCGACCAGCTCTTCCTGAGGTTGGGCACCATGCATATAGGGGTACACCACACGATGCCCCTGCGCCTGCATGTAGTTCAAAAGCTTGCACACATAGCTGAAACTCAACTCGGCCTTCAGCGTCCAAGGGGCTTTAGTATAGCCGAAAATCGTAACCAGATTAGGGAGCTGGCTGAACATCATGCCTTTGTAATTGGTGAGACGACTGGCCACGACTTTCTGGCCGTCTACCCGCAGATCCATACCTCCCCAAAATTGAATATCAAGCCCAGTAGCCGGCACAACAATATCAGCCTCCAAGACCTTGCCGGAGCGTAACAGCACGCCCCGCTCGGTAAAGCGCGCAATATGATCGGTCTCTATCGAGGCGCGCCCTTCCCGCACTGCCGCGAATAAATCTTCATCGGGTACCATACACATACGCTGATCCCATGGTTGATAGCGCGGTTTAAAGTGCCTATCCACATCGGCTGCGCCCGCGAGGGCTTTTCGATTGTGGGCGCGAATGAGTGTGCGCACCAATTTAGGAAAACGCCTGGAAAGCGCGTAAACAAGCTGCTGCATCACAATATACTTGCTACGCATAATGCGATTAGTCCAGCGCGCGGGTAGAAACTTGGAAAGCACTGAGAACAACCCATCTCGCGAGGGCATTGATACGACATAAGTTGGCGAACGTTGCAGCATCGTGACGTGCTTTGCCTGCTTCGCCATCGCCGGCACAAGCGTGACCGCTGTTGCGCCACTGCCAATCACCACGACGCGTTTGTCACGGTAATCCAAGGTTTCTGGCCAGCTCTGAGGATGCGCAACCACTCCTTCAAAACGATCCAGGCCTTCAAAATCCGGCACGTAGCCTTTTTCGTAGTTGTAGTAACCGGTACAGGTCACAAGAAAACGTGTTTCCAGTTCGTAGAGCGCGCCATTCTCAGGCTGAATCGTTACGCGCCAACGCTTTGTTGGAGAATCCCAGTCGGCTTTGACTACCCGTTGCCGGAAACGGATAGCTTTCTCCAACCCGCTCTCCGCCACCGTTTCGCTCAGATAGGCACGGATACGTTCGCCGGAGCCGATAAAGTCTTTATGTCGCCAAGGTTTAAATGAGTACGCATAGGTATACATGTCGGAATCGGAGCGAACGCCGGGGTAACGAAACAGATCCCAGGTGCCACCAATATTTGCACGACTTTCTATCAACGCAAAGCGGTCGCCCGGTCGCTGCGTCTGCAGCGCATGGGCCATACCGATACCGGAAATACCCGCACCAATGATCAAGACATCTAATTGCTGCCTACTATCCTCCTGTGCGAGCGACGTTTCTGTTTGCGCGCGATCTGTCACTGTCATGCCCCTACTCCGAATATCGATATTGACAATGGGGAAGCAGAATATGACCAGCGGTCACGAAAAACAAGAAAAAATGACCGCCGGTCACACATATCCTTGCACATAGAGTAACGGGCACTTGCCGTGCACCCATTTTGATTCACTCCGGATTAGCCCGTAGAAATGAACCTCACTGACATTTATCGCATTGCCGCAGGGGGCTCCAGTCGCGTCACAGGATCGCCCGCACGAATCAGCCCTCCCTGCTCCACCACAGCACAAAACCCGGCGTGCCCGTACAGCGCGAGTACCGCACCGTCACCAAGGGTCTGCTCCATGCGGGCGCAGGGATGACAATGGGCACGAATTTCGAGCACGGCTTCTCCCACCTGCAGGCGCTGGTAGCGCATGGCATAAAGATTCACACCGGAGATCACGATATTCCTGCGTAGTTGCTGAGGGTCAATATGCGCCATACCCATCAAGCTTTGCACAGCCTGCATATCCTCATGATTAATGAGCGTTACCTGCCGACCGGAGGCATTGCGTTTGGCAGATTTATGGTCGCCGGCCAAGCCCGCTCCCTGCAGTGCCTGCACCGCCATGACACGTTGCATGGATTGCTTCCTTCCGGGGCGCAAGCCAATCCATTCAACCCTGCCTATTGGTGCAGCCGTCATATACTTTTGCAACAATGTTGCCTGTGTTCTCACGTATTCCTCCTTTACCTTTAGCCCTTAGCCCTTAGCCCTTAGCCCTTAGCCCTTAGCCCTTAGCCCTTAGCCAGAATCACATCGTGTGACTCAATTCACACAATCACGCCATACAGCGGCAAATTGTACAAGCCTGCCGGAGGATCAGTACCTAAGATGGTTGTGCCGGTTAGGGTTATCGCTATTTGCCATAACGCCTTGTCAAACCTGCACCAGAAAGAAACGGAGGCACTTTCTGCTGAACCAACGCTTTGGAAAAGAACACAATACACAGCATGAGGATAATAACAATGAAGCGTTTCTTACTCGTTTTCATGATCGCAATGGTGAGCCTGTCACTCTCACCGGCCCACGCCGCAAAGGGTGGCAAAAAAGGTGGTGGCAGTGATGGCGGAGGTGGCGTTGAACCTGCACCCGGCGGAAACGACCCGATTCTATTCGTGCACGGCTGGAATTCCAGTGGCTCGATTTGGAACACCATGATTTCGCGTTTTCAGAACGACGGCTATACCAGCGCAGAGTTATTCAACTGGTCTTATGATCACCGTCAGTCGAATGCAACCACCGCCATGTTGATTGAAGACAAGGTAAATGAAATTTTAGCCCAAACCGGTGCCAGCAAGGTGGATATTGTCGTGCATTCGATGGGCGGCCTATCATCACGCTACTACCTGAAGTTTCTCAACGGCACGGCTAACGTGGATGCCTGGGTCTCGTTGGGAAGCCCCAACCATGGCACGGATACTGCCAACTTCTGCTTCGACACCTCTTGCTACGAGATGCGCATCGGATCCAGCTTCCTGAGCGACCTGAATGCTGGTGATGAAACCCCGGGCGCAGTGCGCTATCGCACATGGCGTTCACCCTGCGATACGGTGATCAATCCCGACGACAGTGTAAAACTGTCGGGTGCGACCAACACGCGCACAGGCTGCATCAGTCACAACGGACTAGCCAGCGACGCGGGCGTGTATACCGAAGTACGTGACCACGTGCAATAAGCACCATAAAAAAAGGGGAGCAGCCGCTCCCCTTTTTTTCGTCTTACCTTCGCTTAACGCACTTCCACTTCTATCGTATCGGTAAAGGGTCCAAGCGTATCGCTATCGTAGCGCGCACGTATCTCGGTAATACCCGTGGCCGTAAAGCTCACCAGCCCTTTGCTCCCCGACACATCACTCACTTCCGCCCCCGTACCGGAAATGGTGGCCACCACGGCCCAGCTGATATCGTCGCTGTCGGTCACACGATCGCCGGTCGAACCATCACTGAGCTTCAGATAGGCCTCCAGTTGCACATCGCCATCGCTTAGATCTACTTCGACCTCGGCCACCCCACCATTGATTTCCACGGCATTGACCGTAGCCGGCGTCACCACGGTAACAAGGCTCTCATCGTTGGCAAAGTCTTCGCTTGGGTCACATTCTGCGCGCACCGTGGCACTGCCCACGGCCTGCGCTTCGGCAAATCCGCGCGCGCCCACTTCGTTGGAAATCGTAAGTACATTCGCATCGTCACTCGACCAGGTCACCGAATCGGTAATCACACGGTCGGCATCATTGGTATAGCTACCTGTGGCGACGAAACTGCGATCGGCGCCTACGGCTAAGGTGGGGTTCACAGGCGAGACTGCAATATCGTTGAGATTATCCTCAATGGTGACACTTGAACGCCCTTCCACGGCCGTGCCGCTCAGGTCATTACGCGTAGCGATCAGGTCGACAGCGCCATCACCAAAGGTCGCGAGAACACCGTCACGATCAATGCTTGCCAGGGTCAACTGCGAGGTTGTCCAGATCACGTCATCGGTGATGACGCGACTGGAACCATCGTCATAGTTGCCTGTGGCACTGAGTTGGTAACCGTTGCCGCACTCAGAAATACGTGCCGGAATATCTCCGATCGTGATCGATTGCAGCAACGCATTTGAAACCTCCAGCTCTTTGCTGTCATTCAGGTCGGCCCACTCGGCGCGCACTGCAACCATACCTGCGGTGCGGCCCGTAAGAATACCGGCCTGATTAATGGAAGCGACCGCACTATTGGAGGTTGACCAACGCACACGACTGGTCACATCAATGGGGTTGCCAGGATCATCCTGCACCGTACCCAGGGCGCGATAATTTTCGAGCATCCCCACTTCAATCACACTGTTGTCAGACTGCACATCGATGGCAATGACATTCAGTTCGTTGACCGCCACCGCATCTTTGAATGCATCCTGACCGCCACCGCCACAGGCTACGAGCCATATACTGAGACACCACAGCAAAAACACCTGACGCGTCGTTCTATATCCCTCTACCTTGTTCATTCCACCCTCCGCTAGTCAAATAACACTCTGAAACCGACGCTGCCATAGTCGAGGTCGATGCCGTTGTCGCCGTAATAACGCCGTACCGTGACATTGAGGCGTAAGTGCTTGTTTCGAAATGGGCTGATTTCCAGGCCGCCACCATAGGTCGGGCCATCAAAGGTTTCATCACCCGGCTGCCCGGTGCCGCTGCGATTCAGGTTGATGTCGCTTACCCCATACCCGAGCAGAAAAAAAGCCTGAGTGTCGTTGCGCAGAGGCGATTCCAGGCGCAAGGCGCCACCGGCAAAGTAGTTCACCTTATAATCCAGATCCAGATCCGTGGCGCTGCCAGCACCCGCGCCTGCGTAGACTTCCAAGGCCACTTGTGGCTGCAAATAGAACGCGGCGCGCAACTCACCCGCGCTGGGAGCGAACTCCGCCTTATCTACTTCAGCCAGCACTTTACCGCCGTTTAGCTCCAGCGAAAAACTCTGCGCCAGTACTGGGGCCGTGTGGGACACGGCTATGCAGCAAGCGATCAATATTCTTTTTATCACACAAAATTCCTTTGTTTGCCTGTCGATCCGAGCCGCATTATTCCATATATAGACAGCGTTCGCCTCCAATCCATGCGCCGCTCTGCCCAGAATAATCATAAGTAGCCAGGCGATTTATGGTCTATATTGCAGGGTAATGACTCCGTATCGCGCCAGGCATGCCGCTCGCCGCGTTATCGTCCGCGAACCGCAAGCATCCGCAAGATCCGGGTGTAACACGAGGTAGTGCAATGAGAACGGAACAAGCCAGCGCTGAGCATTACACTCCCAGTCATTCGAATGTGCCACCCTCACATTCATTACAGCCACCCCCAGCCTCATTGCAAATCGCGGAGCTGACCTCCGCCAGCTATCTCGCCCGCCTCGCCTGGCACTGGCGTACGCTTCCCGTAAACACCGATAGTCAGCGCAAAATCATGGTGATTCCGGGCTTCTACGGCGGTGAATGGTCCATCTTGCCCATCAAGTACTTTCTGAGGCGTCAGGGCCATCATGCCCACAGCTGGGGCCAGGGTATGAACCGGGGTGAACTGGAAGTATTGCATAACCGGGTTGTTGAACGCTTGCGTGGCCTGCACGAACGTCACGAGGAACCTATCGATTTAGTGGGCTGGAGTCTGGGCGGCATTTACGCCCGCGAACTTGCCCGCCTCTGCCCCGACTCGGTGAGACAAGTCATCACCTTGGGCTCGCCTGTCATGGGCGGGCCCAGGGTGACGGCACTGCATAAACTGGCGCGACTCTTTGACTGGGATGTGGAACAGATTGAACGCGACATGGCGGCGCGACATCACATCCCCATTGCCTGCCCGGTGCACGCTATTTATTCAAAGTTGGACGGCATCGTGAATTGGCAAGCCTGTATCGATCACTGGTCGCCGCAAGTGCAACACCATGAAGTACACGCCAGTCATATCGGTATGGGCTTTAGCGCCGAAGTACTCACACTCGTCAATCAGCTGCTTAACCGCTAAGAGCCTTCGCTCCCTGCCATGGGCAAGTCCGGCAAGTCGCCCGCATGGGCAGCAACATGGCACCACTGAATACGGCGCCGCCCATTCACCAGAAACACCGCCTGTTTCTGCCAGCGGGTACCGCTCGCTGAGCGGTTGCGAATACCGCGCCCTAACAAAGCCAGCAGCTTCGTGAGCATGGCCGGATGCAGCAGACTTTTCCAGCCCGCGTAGCCCACACCCCAGCGACCATACTCTTCACGTTGCGCATCATGCAGATGAATAAAATTCCTTGGCAGATTCATTGCCGAGAACCACTGCTCTGCTGCCTCGGAATCACCATGGGTGACCAGAATCAACACCACACCTGGCTGTAACGCACACCACTTGTGCGCATCGCGCACAAGCGCTTCAGCGAATGGACACCCGGTGTGGCGCAGGAATACCACGAGATGTGTTTGCCGAGCCCGAATACAGACACTTGATGGCACCAAATCTCCACAACGTAGAGGCCTCGCCAGTGGTTGTTCAGGCGGTCGCCGCAGCCCAATGAACGCCATGCTATGGCGCCCCATCAGATTTGGGCGCATCCCGAAGCTGGCCATACATATTGATCTGCCCGCGTTGCGGCGGTGTTTTAAAGCGGCGATGCAGCCAGAGGTACTGTTCGGGATAGTCCTGCAAGGCATCTTCAATCAGAGCGTTAAGACGCGTCGCATCGGCAAGATCGTCACCACCCGGAAAGTCCTTCAAGGCTGGCCGGATACGCAACACGTACCCCTTCCCTCCGGGCAGGCGAAAATGACTGAAGGGCACTACCGCCGCGCCGCTGCGCTTAGCCAAGCGCATGGTGGACACCAGCGTTGCCGCCGGGTTTCCGAAAAATGGCGCGAATACAGTATTATGGCGCCCTGCATCCTGATCCGTGGCATACCAGACAATATGGTTATCGCGCAGACGCTTCAGCAAGCCACGCAGATCATTCTTACCCAGCACCTTGCCGTACAGCCTCGCGCGCGATGCAGTCATAAAGCGATTGAACACCGGATTGGCGTGGTCACGCTGCATGATATCGGCCTTGAAAAAAAAAGTGGTGAGGCTGCCTGCCACATCGAGCGTTGTATAGTGTGCCCCCAATAACAGAACACCTTTGCCCGCCTGACGGGCCTCTTCCAAATGTTCCAGCCCGTCTATGATTACCTGATCACGCAGACTCTTTGGATCCCGAAACCATGAACGTAAGGCTTCCATAACGCCCATACCATTCGCGCGAAAACTGGCTTTAACCAACTGTTGCTGCTCGGCTGCACTCAGGTGAGAAAAACACGCAGCGATATTTACCTCGCACACGCGTCGCCGCTTCTTAAACAATAACCGACTGGCATCCCCCAACCTCGCCCCCAGCCACAACTGAAAGCGCCAGGGTAAATACGCCAGTAAACGTGCCACCAACAGGGCCACGTGCATCAGGCCATTACCGGCCACGACGCCTAGCGAACGGCAATTCGTTTTATCCACTATGCATTCTCGCTCTTCCCCTCTGGACTCGACAACACTGCCACGAGTTCTGATAATGGCCCGATCAGCTACCCGGCTGTTTTTCATTTTCCCACACCTACCTTGGATGGATACACGGTATGCGCCTATTTTTTGCACTCCCCGTGGAAGCATCGTTGGCTCTCGCCATAGAGCACTGGCGCAAGCAGAATATTCCCCTTGCCCAAAGCCCCGTCCCCGCAGCCAACTTTCATATCACGCTCGCGTTTCTCGGTGAGGTGTCGGCTAACCTGCTCGACGCACTGTGTCGGCGAGCAGAAGAGATTAGCCACGCCCCCTTCGCACAACCCGGTCAATTGCATCTGGATACAATGGGATACTGGCCCAAACCGGGAATTTTATGGATTGGCCCGAAACACTGGCCCACACGTTTTGGTCAATTGGCCAGTGCCCTGTTTCCTCTGGGCAAAACCTTTGGCAGTCACAGGGGCAAGCAGAACTTCCAGCCGCATGTGACATTGTATCGCCACTGTGAATCCCCGCCACAAGCCATCATGCCACCAGATTTTCTGATCCATTATTCCGATCTGGTGTTGTTTGAATCGATCAACGGAAAGTCTGGCGTGCGTTATCAGGAATGCGCCAGCTGGCCGCTTCAGGCACGCCCCGTGCGTACTGCTGGTCCACGTCGCCCCGGACTCGGCAGCAAACCCTGAGCGCAGAGCACGCACTTAAACCTCTACAGGTAACAGGGCTTCGCTGGTGCGACGAATCCAGTCCTCAGATTCACGCATCAGCTGCGCCCGCGTCTTACCGTGACTCGAGATGACTTCACCAATCACCACGGTAATCACGCCGGGACGCTTGCTGAAACGCCCCGCCGGCCAAAAGGCACCGGCGTTGTGTGCCACCGGTAGCAGGTCAACCTCTGCGGCCTGGGCCAACATCGCCGCGCCCGCGCCATAACGCTTTTGCTCACCCACCTTAACGCGCGTTCCCTCGGGGAAAATAATCACCCAACGCCCCTGCTCCAGTTTTGACTTACCAATACGCAACAACTGCTTCAGTGCCAGCGCCGGTCGGGAGCGATCGATCGCAATCGGGCTAATCATCGACAGTGCACGCCCAAATAATGGAAGACGCAGCAGTTCTGCTTTCAGCACGGAAGACAAGGGCGAAAACATAATCTGAAAAAAATAGGTTTCCCACACACTCTGATGGTTGCTGACGATGACACAGGCCCGCTCAGGTATGTGTTCACGACCAATCACTTCAAAACGAATCCCACAGGCAATCCGAGCCCAGGCAATCATCAGACGGCTAAAACCAATGAGCTTCTGATAGTTCTGTTCGGGAGGCAAGTTGCGTAACTTGAGAAACCAGGCGTATAGCCCCAGGGCCACCATCGCTACCCCATAGCCAATGTAAAACAGCGCAGAGCGCAAAAAATAAATGGCGTCAGTCATGATCATCGATTGTTATTGTGGGTGCAGGCCCTTCAGCTCGAGTCAATGGGCTGCTGCCCGGTACCCGCCAGCTAGCAGTATTCACGCGGCACGCGCGCGCTCACTCCGGTAAGTAAATCATAGGCAATCGTACCGGCCCCGTGCGCCACTTCGTCCACACTCACCAGGCTACCCCATAGTTCGACCGGATCGCCTACCTGCACCGCTGGCAAATCCGTCACATCCACTGCCAGCATGTCCATGGATACCCGCCCTACCAGAGGGCAGCGCACCGTATTCACCGCCACCGGCGTGCCGGAGGGAGCATGCCGTGGATAACCGTCGGCATAACCACCCGCTACCGTCGCAATGACAGAGGGTCGTTTCGCGGTCCATAAACCGCTATAGCCCACCGATTCTCCCGCCGCAATTTCGTGTAAGGCAATAACGGCAGAATCGAGATGCATCACCGCTTGCAAGCCTGCAGTCGTGCGGTCTTCACCGGCATCGGGCATGCCGCCATACAACATGATGCCGGGCCGCACCCAGTGCCGGTGCGCCTGCGGATAATACAGCACAGCACCGGAGTTGCTCAGCGACTGAGGCAGGGCATCTAGGCCCGCTTGTTGCAGCGCGAACTCATAACATGCGATCTGGGTGGCAACCGTTTCGCCGCCCGGCACATCACTGGCAGCGAAATGGCTCATTGTGCAGACCACATTAAGATGCACCAGTGCGTTAAATTCCGGGGCGATGGAGATCAATTGACGGGGAGAAAAGCCCAGACGATGCATCCCGGAATCGATCTTAATGACAATATTGAGAGGCAAGGCATCATAGGCCCTAAGCAGGGGCAATTGCGCAGCATCGTGAATCACCCAAACCACGTCGTGACGGGTAGACAAACTCAGACAACGTAAATTCAGTGGGCCTTCCAAAACCCAAATGCGGTTGTCGACGCCGGCATCAATCAACACCTGTGCTTCATCGGAGGTGGCCACCGCAAGATCCCGGTTGCCCGCGAGCTGCGCCATCTCCACCAGTCCGTGACCATAGGCATTGGCCTTGATCACCACGAGCGCCTGCGCGCTGGGACACAGCGCCTCGACACGCTGAATATTGGCCACAAAAGCGGCACGATCAATACGCGCGACCAGAGGGCGCCCCAAACGCTCCGCAGACACTAAAAATCGCCCCCGTAATCGATATGGGAAAGATCATTAAACTTGGTGAACTGGCCCTGAAACGAGAGCTTTATCTTACCTACGGGGCCATTCCGCTGTTTACCGATAATAATCTCGGCGATGCCTTTATCGGGGCTGTCGTCGTGATAGTACTCGTCACGATAAATGAACATAATCACATCGGCATCCTGCTCGATCGCGCCGGATTCACGCAGATCCGAGTTCATGGGGCGTTTGTCGGTGCGTTGCTCCAGCCCACGGTTCAACTGCGAAAGCGCAACCACCGGGCAGTTCAGCTCTTTGGCCAGTGCTTTCAAGGAGCGGGAGATTTCAGATATCTCGGCCGTTCGCCCTTCGTTCATGCCCGGCACCTGCATCAACTGCAGGTAATCGATCATGATCATACCGAAATCCTGCTTGATCTCCCGTGCCACGCGGCGTGCTCTGGAACGCAACTCGGAAGGACTCAAGCCGGCGGTGTCATCGATGTACAAGGGGCGGTCTTTCAACATACTCACTGCAGAGGTCAGGCGGGGCCAGTCATCTTCTTCCAGCTTACCCGAACGCACGCGCGTCTGATTGATCTGTCCCAATGACGATATCATCCGCATCAGAATGGAATCGGCCGGCATTTCCATACTGAATACCAGTACCGGTTTCTCCGCCTTGATCAAAACGCTCTCTACGAGATTCATGGCGAAAGCCGTTTTCCCCATGGAGGGCCGAGCCGCTACAATCACCAGATCGGAGGGCTGCAAGCCCGACGTCATTTCATCCAGATCTTTAAAGCCTGTGGTCACCCCCGTAATTGAGTCAGTGGAGTTGAACAGCTCGTCAATACGCTCCAGCGTTTTGGTCAGGACCGGATTGACGGATTGCGGACCGCCCTCCTGGCCACTCTGACTCTCGGAAATCTGGAATACCTTGCGTTCCGCATCATCCAGCAGCTCATTGGTCGTGCGACCTTCAGGATTAAACGCGCTGTCGGAGATTTCACCGGACACCTTGATCAGGCGCCGCAACACGGCCCGCTCGTGCACGATCTCAGCATACGCACGCACATTGGTGGCACTTGGTGTTTTCTCCACCAGTTCACCGAGATAAGCCATACCGCCAATGGCTTCCAGTTCATTGAGCCGCTCCAGCTCTTCAGCCACCGTGACAACGTCTACCGGATTACCACCATTCGCCAGGCGCGCCACAACCCTGAATATCAGGCGATGCTCCTGACGGTAAAAGTCATCTTCGATGACTTTGTCGCCCACCACATCCCACTTGCTATTGTCGAGCAACAATCCCCCTAAAATGGATTGTTCTGCTTCAATGGAATGCGGCGGAGTCTTAAAACCAAGCGTCTCTTTTTCTATGGCCGACAAACAGGTATCTCCGAGGAATAAACCAGGAATTCAAAACGAACAAAGCCTGAGAATATACAGGATATTCCCAGGCCTTAGAAGAAGTCACGGCACTCCCTACTCCGGCGCTGCGACAGCGCCGGACAGGAGCAAAAACCCGCTACTGCAGGTGTGCTTACTCAGCCACTACCGACAGTTTGATGACGGCTTCAACATCGCTGTGCAGCTGCAGAGTAATGTCGTAGTCGCCCACTGCACGCAAGGGGCCTTCCGGCAGGCGCACTTCAGATTTACTCACTTCAATGCCTGCAGCAGTCACTGCATCGGCGATGTCACGCACTCCGATCGAACCGAACAGTTTGCCTTCATCTCCTGCTTTGGAGCTGATAGTAACGGCTTTCTCATTCAGCTGTTCTGCGCGCGCTTCTGCGGCGGCCAGCTTTTCTGCGGCTGCTTTTTCAAGCTCGGCGCGACGTGCTTCAAACTCGGCAATGTTAGCTTCGTTAGCTGGTACTGCCTTACCGTAAGGGATCAGGAAGTTGCGACCAAAGCCAGCTTTTACACTTACCTTGTCACCCAGTCCGCCCAGTTTACCCACTTTCTCGAGTAGAATAACTTCCATCTCGCTATCCTCAGTTTTCAATTCATTCAATGGTTCAGGTGGCGGTGTCGGAAGCCGGCTTGATGCGCTTCCGGATGTCCACCACGCTGTCCAGCATTGCCAGACAACTCAGTAACATCAACACCGTTGGAAACAGCATGACGACCAGAAAATAAAAGCCGAACAGCCATTGCCCACCCAAGTTCTTTTTCGCAATGATCCCATGTACCAGTGCTATCCCGCAGGTGATGATGGCGACAAAGCCCACCAACATTACCACCACGGGCTGTATACCTATCTGACCTGCCAACACCGCAAGCACCAGCCAGGCCGCAATAAGCAGCGGACTGAGGCGGAGCTGATGGAATTCCTGCTTCCATCCGCCCGGGTTGTACAGGCGCGATTGCCATGATCGGGCCAGAAACAACGCTCCCAATGACATGCCGTAAAACGATGCTGCAAAACTGGCAATCATCATTACGCGGAACGAGTCCTGTGTGGCCTGGTCATATTCGGTTTGCGCATTTTGCGCCAGTTCCCGAAATATCTGATCCGCCATGTGCATCAGCGTATCAATCAGGCCCGACATGATCAGCGGCGCTATTACCCCCAAGACCATGCCGATCACCGCGCCAGCTGCCAGGGTCTTGGACCACGACACTGTCACGCGCAGCACCATGGCCATGGCCAATGTGCTCAGCAGTACAATCAATGCACCGGGATCTTGCAATCCCCACCACCACCCCAGTGCGGGAATGATGGCCCATACTAATACCGCAAGTCCTTTCTCGAGCCCCAGGCGTAAGGTCACCAGACCTATTACTGCCGCACCCAGCCAAAACAGCATGGGAATTGCGGTAAACAGCGTGGCAACAAAAGCTGCCTGCCGCGGGCCTCGCATAATGAATTCTGCTAAATCACGCATTCAGAGCTCACTTGCGGTGCTGTCGAATTGCTCAGTGAGCGTTGCGCACCCATGCTCACCACTCGACTCCCTGTTAAACGAATAGCCGAAACTTATTCGTTGTGGTTATCCGTGTACGGCAACAAAGCCAGGTAACGCGCGCGTTTAATCGCGGTCGCCAACTGACGCTGGTAACGTGCTTTAGTACCGGTGATACGGCTGGGCACGATTTTGCCGGTTTCGGTGATGTAACCTTTCAGGGTTTCAATATCTTTGTAATCGATCTCTTTGACGCCTTCAGCAGTGAAGCGACAAAACTTACGACGACGTAAAAAACGGGACATACTCTTCTCCTAACTCAGGTAATTACTCTTCAGACGCAGTGTCGTCACTGTCGGTCGCTTCGGCAGGTTTTTCGCTGGCCGCAGGCTTTTCAGCTTCCTGACGGGGCGAGTCCTGGCGAGCGGGACGACGGTCTTCACGTGCCTGAGATGCTTTAATTGGAGAATCTTCAGTATCGGCTTCTTTGCGACGTACGACGAGGTCGCGAATAATCGCATCGTTGAAGCGGAAGTTGTGAGACAACTCTTCCAGTACTTCATTACTACATTCAATATTCATCAGAATGTAGTGAGCCTTATGAATTTTGTTGATGGGATAAGCCAGATGACGGCGACCCCAATCTTCGAGACGGTGAACCTGACCACCATTGGATGTGATCAGTGAGCTGTAACGCTCTACCATGCCGGGCACCTGTTCGCTTTGATCAGGATGCACCAGGAATACGATTTCGTAATGACGCATAAAGTCTCCCTTTGGATCATCAGCCTTTTATGTATTTCAATAAAAAGCAAGGAGTTATATTCAAACGGAACGTTCGCAGAGAAACCCTGACACACGACCCGCAGTTTTTGGAGCCGAGCATTCTAGTGACTCTCGCCACCTGATGCAAGGATTTTAGCGGGCCGGGCGCCGCAGGTAGACAGCCGCATCGCGTACATCACATTTATGTACCTAATGGCGACACATTAAAGCCAGGCTGACACGAAAAAAAACAGTGCGGAGACGGATGCGGAGCGAGCGCACAAACGCCCGCCCCTGATAGATCTGATTCACATGTTATTTCGTCGCAGGCAGACACAGGGCAAAGGTCACCACGTCGATGTGCTTTTCGCCGATCAGAAATTTGCGTTTGTCCTGATAGTTCAATGCATAAAATGCATCGGTATCGCTCCATACAGTGCTATGACGATTTATGGTGTAAAACGCATTCTCGCTGTCGAAGGCTTCCAGATACCAGGTTTCACTCCACTGCCCGTCTTCGATCACCCAGACTTTGTAATCACAGTGCTTGTTGAACAGATTTTTGTCATCGCTGATATCTACCCAGCTGGAGCGTGCATGCGCATCTGCCTGCACGGCAGTCACTCCAGCAAATAACAAAGTGACAACATAAAAAACGTAGGAGAGCATTCGGCGCATGGTTAGTTCCTCTGCGGTGATTTCGATTCCTTGATAGCTTTCACCACCAATAGTAGTTCAAGTTCAGGCGATGCGGAAGCGAGGCAATAAGCCATCTAAAATATGGCACAATGATGCAGTATCACACCCCTGATAGTCATTCAGACACCTAACAGGATTCCTCACATGCACTATTTTGCCTATGGCTCCAATATGTCGCTGGCACGCCTGCAAGCGCGCGTACCGAGCGCCACGCCCATCGCCCGCGCGACCCTCTCGGGGCACCTTCTGCGCTTTCACAAGCATTCTCTCGTTGATCAGTCCGCCAAGTGTGACGCCTACTTCACCGGTCTTCAGGAAGACATGCTTTGGGGAGTGTTATTTGAGATCCAGGCTTCCGAGCGCACCTATCTCGATAAAGCCGAAGGGTTGCACGCGGGTTATGAAATCAAAACAGTCGAAGTAAAACCTCAGGGCCACGAAGAAGTAACAGCTTTTACCTATTATGCCACCCAGATCAACCCTTCACTTAAACCCTATGACTGGTACTTGCATCATGTCGTTACGGGCGCCATTGAAGCAGACCTACCGGCCGAATACATCCACACCTTAAACCGTGTCGCGACACAGAAAGACAGCAATATCACCCGTGCAGCACAGGAACGCGCCATTTACACCAAGGCGATTCGCATTGACGATATATTGCGGTGATGCTCTCTCGGTAATTAGCGCCGCCTATTGGGCATGCACATCCACCACCAGCACCGCCTGCCCCACCTGCGGGCGCCAACGAGCGGCGACAAGCTGCGAGCCGGCAGCGACAAGCTCATCATCAAAATACAGCATGAGTTGCTGCTCTCTCTCCCATGGCGGCATGCCCATCGACTGAAACGCCTTCTTGAGAGACTGGGGAGACCCGGCTTCGTGCATCTCAAGTTTTTCCCCACCTTCGCGCGAACACACACGCATGCGCTGTACACGCT
>JBFHUL010000072.1:0-16194 GCA_041590075.1 Oleiphilaceae bacterium | reverse complement strand
TTTCTTGCGCGGATGGTACTCGATAATCTTCACTCCCTGCTCACGAAAACGCGGCACATATTCCGCATCGCCCTGGGTCATCAAGGTGACATCGACACCTAGCTGGGCCATGCCAATGAACATTTCCGCTTCGGGGCGCACACTGTTCCACGTGTCTTTGTAGGAGCTGATGATGAGGAGTTTTAGGGGCATAGATAGCTTCTTATTTCTACAATGGATCAAAGACCCATTATCTATGGACACAGCGCTTATTTCACCCACTGGGTTTTTCGTTTTTTAAGATATTTAACCGCTGAACTGACTGTATCCCATGGCACGAACTGTTATTATTTTGCCGCCAGTTAAACTCCTCCTTCAATAAAGATCACATATGAGCACTAGTAAAAAAAACGTTTACGTAGGAATGAGCGCCGACCTCATACATCCCGGCCACCTGAATGTCTTAAGCAAAGCTGCAGAATTAGGTCAGGTCACGGTCGGTCTGCTTACCGACAAAGCAATAGCGAGCTATAAACGCTTGCCTTACATGACCTTTGAGCAACGAAAACAGGTCGTAGAGAATCTCAAAAGCGTTCACCGTGTCGTTGCTCAAGAAACTCTCGACTATGTGCCCAATCTCGAGAAGCATCAGCCTGACTTTGTTGTTCATGGAGATGATTGGAAAGAAGGCGTTCAGCGGGAAGTTCGACAAGCAGTTATAGACACCCTTCACAAGTGGGGTGGAAAGCTCGTAGAAGTCCCTTACACCGAGGGCATCTCGTCCACTCAGTTAAACAAAGTATTGAAAGAGCTGGGAACTACTCCAGATATTCGCCGCAATAAGCTGCGAAGATTGCTCAATGCAAAACCCCTTCTTCGCTTTATGGAAGCTCACAATGGACTCACCGGGCTGATCGTTGAAAACGTTAGCGCAACCCAAGGGCTCGCAAAAGTAGAATTTGATGGGATGTGGGGAAGCAGCCTGACCGAATCGACAGCCAAGGGTAAGCCAGATATTGAAGCGGTCGACGTCACCTCGCGCGCGCAAACCCTGAACGAAATTTGCGAAGTCACTACAAAACCTATCATTTACGATGCTGACACAGGCGGAAAAATCGAACACTTCAAGTTTACTGTGCGGACTCTTGAACGTTTGGGCGTATCGGCTGCGATCATTGAGGACAAGGTCGGGTTGAAAAAGAACTCTTTGTTCGGCAATGAAGTACCCCAACAACAAGACGACATCGAAAGCTTTTGCGAAAAAATTCGCGCGGGAAAGGCAGCACAGATTACAGATGACTTCATGATCTTCGCCAGAATAGAGAGCCTTATTCTGGAAGCAGGAATGGACGATGCTGTAGCGCGAGCCAAAGCATATATTGAAGCTGGCGCTGATGGCATCATGATACACAGCCGCCAAAAAGAACCTGATGAGATTTTCGAATTTTGCGATCATTTTTCACGCTTCGAGCGGAAAGTCCCTCTCGTTGCCGTGCCGTCAAGCTACAACGTAGTCACGGAAGAACAACTACAGGAAAGGGGCGTAAACATCGTTATTTACGCGAATCATCTCCTGCGCGCAGCCTACCCTGCCATGTGGGAAACCGCTAAATCGGTTCTACAGCACGGCAGATCCGCAGAGGCAGACGACCGACTTCTGTCAATTAAAGAAATTCTCGAACTGATCCCCGGTACCAAATAATGCTATCTCCACAATCAACGTTTGATACGATCAAAGCACTGGGCATGCACTTTTTCTGCGGGGTTCCCGATTCGCTACTGAAGGACTTTTGTGCTTATGTGACCGATCACTCCAGTACAAACGAACACGTCATTACCGCCAATGAAGGTAATGCGGTAGCAATGGCTGTAGGGCATTATTTAGCCAGTGGATCACCTGCTGTGGTTTACATGCAAAATTCGGGAATAGGCAATGCCGTCAATCCGCTTATGTCACTTGCCGACAAAGAGGTTTACGGGATTCCAATGCTTCTTCTTGTAGGCTGGCGAGGCGAACCCGGCGTCAAAGATGAGCCGCAACATATCAAACAGGGACGAATAATGGAGCCATTGGTGGACGCAATGGAGCTGCCTCAATTCGTGCTTCCATCTAATGAAAACGAGGCGAAAGAAATTATCGCCAAAGCGTACGAGGTGATGATCTCGCAGTCCTGCCCTGTCGTGCTTCTCGTCAAAAAAGGAAGCTTCTCTCCTTATAAGCTCCAATCAGAACGGCCAAGCAATTACCCCATGAAAAGGGAAGACGCGATTGCCATCGTTGTGGATCAGCTAGACGAAGAAGACATCGTCATTTCAACAACCGGGATGTGCTCCAGAGAATTATTCGAAATTCGAGAAAAAAACAACCAATCCCACGATCGTGACTTTCTCACTGTTGGCGGCATGGGTCACACCGCATCCATTGCCCTTGCGATCGCAATGAACCGCCCTGAAAGGTCTATCTATTGTATCGACGGCGACGGGTCCGTCATCATGCACTTGGGCGCGCTTGGAATCGTCGCTCAAAGTGGATGTAACAATCTGACCCACATCGTCATAAATAATGGTGCCCACGACTCAGTGGGGGGCCAACCAACTGTTGGAGAAGACATTTCATTGACCGCTGTCGCTTTAGCAGTCGGTTATAGCAGCGCGGTCAGCGTAAACAGCCGGGAAGGTATTATCTCAGCCTTAAACGATGCATCCTCTAGTCAGCAAGGCTGCAGCATGATTGAGATTATGGTTCAGAAAGGGGCTCGGTCCGACTTGGGGCGCCCCACTACTTCACCAGCGCAAAATAAGCTCGCCCTAATGCAAAACCTCGGGCATTAAGATGTCAGAACATTGGTCTTACTATAATCCGGTTAACCTGCATTTTGGTGCGAAATCCCGTGCTGGGCTCAAAAAACTGGTAGCAAACAAAAACATCCTCATTGTATGTTCGAGGCGAGGGCGGCACCAATTCGAAAATGATCCTGAATTGGACGTCGACACTGCAGCAACGATCACTTGGATTGATTCTGTACAGAACAACCCTGATCTGCAGGATCTGCAATCCGAAATCAACGCGACACGTCCAACTGAATTAGATTATGTCATCGGCTTTGGCGGCGGTAGCGCGATGGACGCAGCCAAAGTACTTTCTCTGGCGCTTGCGAACGCACTCAAAAACAAAGATTTGTTAACACTGATAAAGAATCCAGATGTCCACGCAAGTGTCAAAGCCATTCCGGCAATCCTGATACCAACGACATCTGGCACAGGCAGTGAGGTCACTCCCTTTTCGACCGTGTGGGATCACAGTAACAAGAAAAAGTATTCTTTAGCAGGAGCACATATCTACGCTGCGCATGCTTTCGTCGATCCCGAGCTGACCTATGATCTACCCTTGGAGCCCACAATTCATACAGGTCTTGACGCTATAAACCAAGCGGCCGAATCAATCTGGAATAACAATGCAAATCCGATATCCCTCAGCCATGCTAGCCGAGCCCTCAAAGTGGGATTATCCGCACTTCAGCAACTGGCAATAGATCAAAACGACTCGAAGGCTCGTCGGGATATGGCGGAGTGTAGCGTGTTGGCAGGAAGTGCTATCAGTCAAACACGAACGGCTATCTGCCATTCGATTTCCTATCCATTGACGGCGCACTTTGGCATTCCACACGGTTTGGCTTGCGCCTTCACCATGAGCCATGTATTGAAGTTTAATCTTTCTAACGGGCCTGCAGATTTTACTGACAGATTGAGAGATCTTGGACTGTCAGATCTCGAAAAAAGGCTGGAGATACTCGACGACTCTTTACGCATTGCAGAAAGAGCCAAAGCGTACGTGCCAAATTTAGAGGCGCTGCTGAAAATCGTGCCGGAAACCATGACCCCTGGCCGTGCGGGAAATAACATCTCGAATATCAGTTTTGATGATATTCGACAAATACTGGAAGGCTCCTGGAACAAGTACCGTGGCGAAGAAACTTAAGGACAAGCTGAAAAAAGCCTTATTCAGAAAAGAGCTTGTAAAACTGGGGCAGCTGGAAATCTCGGTGAGGGTCAATGCTACACAGACCCGGCATAACCGGCGTTTGATTCGCAACCTCAAGAAAGAGCCGATCCGGGTCATCTTTTTCTGCCATGAGCCAAGCCTATGGTCCATGTTTGATTCAGTCTACCGCGCCATGGAGTCATCGGAAGCCTTTGCGCCAATAGTTTTTTGCTCGCCGTATCAACACAATTCTCTTGCGCCGGGCCAGTTCAAAGATGCCGGCATGTACGAATTTGGCAAGTCCAAAAATTTGAATGTTGAGTGCGTTTATGACGCCGCTTCTGACACGTGGAAAAAACCCCAGGATTTTGAAGCGGACTATATCTTCTTCCAAACACCCTATTCCGTATACCCCCGCGAGTGGGATGCAAGCAACGTACATCATTATTTCAGTATTTGTTATATCCCGTATGCGACCTCTCTTTTTAAAGGCGAAGTGGACGAAACACTTCATCCGCAGTCGTTTTTTCAGTATGTCGATATTGCGTTTAAAGAAGCAGAAATTACAGCAGGAAACTTAAAGAGGCGCTTTGAAAAAGAGTCGTGGTTTAATCTGCTCAAAATAGTCGCGACAGGTCACCCTAAACTGGAAAAGCTAACTGGTGGGCCGACAAAAACTACTTCCAAATCCAAACACATGCACGCTCTTTGGACGCCACGCTGGAACACAAAAGACGCGTGCTGTAGTTTTTTTGAGTACATCAACTACTTCGATACATTAGAAAAACGGTGCGACGACATCCATTTAACCTTGCGTCCGCACCCCCTTTGTTTTCAAAACTTTATATCCACCGGTGAACTGACTGAAGAGGACATCAACTCACTGAAGGCTAACTACGAGAGATCACCACTGAAGCATTTGGATGAAAGCCCAAATTATAAACTCTCATTCGACAGAGCAGATGTTTTGATCACAGACGTATCATCCATGATGCTCGAATTTTTCGTGACCGGTAAACCCATCGTATACACGCACAAGAAAAACGTTTTTAACGAGTTAGGAGGCCAGCTTGCCGAGGGGTTTTATTGGGTAAAAAATGAAACAGAACTTGAGAAAACGCTGCTCATGCTGAAACAAGGCAGCGACCCATTGAAAGAGAAGCGTGAAGAGATATTGCGTGAAATATTGCCACAATCAGAGCTCGGCGCATCCCATGCAATCACCCAATTCATGCTAGAAGACGCTGCTTACACTGCTTAAGCTCAGTCGTCGAATCCACTAAACGCGACCTGAAATCAGCCGCTCAACTACCGCAGTTTCTTACGTATTTTCATCAACAGATTAGGTGATACTCCCAACCTGAGACCTTTCAAAAAATCAGATATGCTGGGCGGCCCATGCAGGCTGGATACCCAATCCAAATAAGCCCTTCTTGATTGTAGACGCCCTCTTACTGAAGCATTCCCGACACTCGTTTTGAGATCTTCGACATGACACATAAGATCTCGCGCTTCACGCTCCGCCTCCACCTTTAGCTTGGACAATCTCTGTTGCACCGTCTCGGTTTTAAATGCGGAAACGCCTCCCTCAATGCGATAGCGCAAAAGGGGCTGATGTATGTAATGAATGCCGTTAATTAACATCGCTCTGAAAGCATTCACTCTGTCTTCATTAATGACAGTTGAGGGAATAGGGCCAAAAGTATTGAACAGTTCAGAGTCAACCGCGGCACAACACCCAAATACCATCGCTCGGCGGTTGATTAAACGCTTCAGTGAATAAGGTTTTTGCGGCTTTTTGCCCTCAAAAGGCTCTACAACATTCCCCGTCAAATCAATCCCATCGTAGTTGGCCAAGACGAGTGAAGGCTTTCCGTTGTTCACCCAAGCCTCATAGGTTACTTCAACCCTGTTAGGGTAAGCCTCGTCATCACCTGCCTGGATGATAATTAATTTCTTCTGAAACTTACCCACCAGCTTGTTAAGTTGCGCAATTAGTCCAATATTCTTTTCGTTGCGCTGGTAGTCAATATTCAAGCCATCTGGCGCCTCTTTCATGAGTTGCTTGATAACCTCATCTGACTCATCGGGCGACGCATCATCCATAATAATGAGGCGAGAAGGAAATACCGTTTGTTGCATGGCACTGGTCAGTGTTTTCGGCAGGTACTGACTTTGACGATAGGCAAGAAAAACATAGATAACGTCGTCAAGTACCTTGGGTAACTGCGCCATGTCAGAGGCCCTCTTTCAGCTCAAAGTCATTAGCTACATCAATGACTTTTTTCACCTCATCAGGTGCCATTACCGGAGATATGGGCAAACTCAAAATTTCTGAACTTAGGGCTTCAGCTTGAGGATAGTGTTGATCTGAAAGTTCTGAAAAAGCCTTTTGTTGATGGATTGGCACTGGATAGTGGACCAGTGTTTCGACACCTTGATTGCTAAAGTGCTGCTGCAATGCTGCTCTGTGAGGCGTGCGAATAACAAACAAGTGCCAAGCATGTGCTGTCCAGCTTGCAATATCAGGTAGCTGAATGAGCGGGTGATTAATATTTTGAATATATTGTCTCGCAACCGCTTGTCTGAGCGCCAACTCCTCGTCCAGGAACGCAAGTTTAACGTTGAGCATAGCGGCCTGAATTTCGTCTAGGCGGCTGTTAACCCCCTTATACTCATGGGCATAGCGTTGTTGCGAACCATAGTTTCTAAGGGTTTTTAAGACCTTGGCAAGAGCAGGATCGCCAGTCACAATCGCACCGCCATCCCCCAAAGCTCCCAGTACTTTTCCTGGATAAAAGCTGAAGGCTCCCGCGTCGCCAAACGTACCCACTTTGGCTTTCCCATCATTGGCACCATGAGCCTGCGCACAATCCTCCAATACCAATAATCCGTGTTGCGCCGCAAAACGCGGGATCTGCTCCATGTTGCATAGCTGGCCATATAAATGCACCGGCATAATCACTCTGGTTCGATCGGTCACGGCACCTTCCAGACCGGTAAGAGAGATATTGAAGGTATCCGGGTCAGGATCAACCAGCTTTGGTGTCAAGCCCGTCTCTACAATCGCCAGCACACTGGCAATAAAAGTATTTGCGGGCACCAACACTTCATCGCCAGGTTCCAGTTTGCCCATTTCCAGCCAGGCTCGCAGAGTTAAGGTCAGCGCGTCCAAACCACTTGCAACGCCAATGCAGTGTTTTGCTCCACAATAATCAGCAAAAGCTTCTTCAAAAGTTTCCAACTGCCTACCCTGAATATACCAACCGGAATCGATGACGTCGGTGCACGCTTGCACGAGCCTGTCACGATATCGCTGATTGACTTTCTTCAGGTTTAAAAAATCAACCATTGCGGTCCTCCACCTGACCGATCACACGAGCGGGGTTACCGACAACGACACTTTCAGCAGGAACATCTTTAGTCACCACAGAGCCGGCGCCAATCATCGCTCCACGACCAATACGCACACCCGGCAGGATCGTCGCGTTGGCACCAATAGAGGCCCCCTGCTCAACAATGGTACGCGGGAAAGCGTCGGGGTAGGTCTTTGAGCGCGGAAAAACATCATTGGTAAACGTGGCGTTGGGGCCTATGAATACATCGTCTTCAATGTGGATACCATCCCAAAGCTGCACACCAGACTTAATCGTAACGTTGTCGCCCACCACAACATCACCTTCGATAAAACAGTTGGCACAGATATTACATTCGGCGCCGATCTTGGCGCCCGGTAAAATAACAACAAACTGCCAAACGCGCGTGCTCTCTGGAATCGCTACACTACTATGCACGTCACTCAAACGATGTATTGGCATCGCTAGGCTTGCTCCTTCAAACGACTGAGACGGACTTTAAAATTCTCATACTCGCGAACGTAATCGCCCTCATCATAATAATCACTCGCGATCACCATGAGCACCGCATCCTCAGAAAAGGCCTTCATTTCGCGCCACACCAAGCCACCCATATATAGCCCTTGAGCAGGGTTCGTTAGAGCAAAGCGCTCTTTCCCTTTGCTGTACTCAACATCAATCGTCACGCTACCCGAAAGACAAAAAGCCACCTGCTCTAATTCAAGGTGGGCGTGAAAGCCTCTCTCTTCCTTTGGTGATACACCGTAAATGCAGTACACGCGTTTGATTTCAAACGGAATATTACGCAACTGCTCGAGAGCCAACAGACTACCTCTTTGGTCGGTAACGTCCTGAAACTGAAGCAGTTCGACCGCGCTCATTGCTTTACCAGCGCTCATTGAGCAGCTCCGTTAAGTACTGACCATAACCCGTCTTTTTCAGCGGCTCAGCGATCGCCAGGAGCGTCGGGGCGTCAATCCAACCATTTCTGAACGCGATTTCCTCAAGGCAAGCGACCTTAAACCCTTGCCGATGCTCAATGGTTTGCACAAACTGGGAGGCTTCCATCAGGCTTTCATGCGTGCCTGTGTCAAGCCAGGCGAAACCGCGCCCCAACACTTCAACTCGCAACGCGCCATCATCAAGATAACGCTGGTTAATACATGAAATCTCAAGTTCGCCGCGCTCGGACGGCTCTATTTGTTTGGCATAATCGACAACCTGGTTGTCGTAGAAGTACAAGCCCGTTACCGCAAAATGACTTTTCGGCTTCTCCGGTTTTTCTTCAATCGATAGCGCTGCGAAGTTTTCATCAAACTCCACCACACCGAAACGCTCAGGATCTTTAACAGGGTAAGAAAATACGACTGCGCCGCTTTCAAGCGACGCTGCACTTTTGAGTCGCGGGCTGAACCCCTGACCATAAAAAATATTATCACCCAACACGAGACAGACCGTCTCGTTTCCAATAAAGGATTCCCCAATCAGAAAAGCTTGCGCCAACCCATCAGGAGAAGGCTGGACCGCATATTCGATGGCAATACCGTATTGCGAACCGTCACCCAATAGTCGCTTGAAGGCATCGAGATCCTCCGGCGCGGTGATAATCAACACTTCCCTAATACCGGCCAACATAAGCACCGATAACGGGTAGTAGATCATCGGTTTGTCGTAGATTGGGAGCAGCTGCTTTGAAACACCCAGTGTGATGGGGTGCAAACGCGTGCCGGAACCTCCGGCCAAAACAATACCTTTCACTTGCGATCTCCTGTTGCCGTGCCCAAACGTTCGCGGTTATAACTGCCATCCAGCACTCGCTGCCACCACTGCTCATTTCGCAAGAACCATTCCACCGTTTTGCGTAAACCGGTTTCGAAACTCTCTCGCGGCGTCCAGCCCAGGTCCCGTTCTATTTTGCTGGCATCAATGGCATAGCGCTTGTCGTGTCCGGGGCGATCGGTCACGTGACTAATGAGGTCTGCATAACGGGCAACACCCTCTGGCTTTGCAGGGCATAACTCTTCCATCAGCTCACAGATCTTGCGCACCACATCAATATTGGCCCACTCATTACAGCCGCCAATATTATAGGTTTGTCCAACCTTGCCCTCTGTGACTACCTTGAGCAAAGCGCGGGCATGATCTTCCACATACAGCCAGTCGCGTACCTGTTGCCCATCGCCATAGACCGGCAGAGGCTTCCCCTCTTTCGCATTCAGAATCATTAAGGGGATCAGTTTTTCGGGGAAATGAAAAGGGCCATAGTTATTCGAGCAGTTGCTCATCACCACGGGCAACCCGTAGGTGCGGCACCAGGCCTTTACCAGGTGATCGCTGGAGGCCTTGGATGCGGCATAGGGGCTGCTGGGTGCATAGGAATGAGATTCGGTGAAGGCCGGATCGTCCGGTTCCAGGTCACCATACACTTCATCGGTGGAGATATGATGAAAACGAAATGCCGACTTTCTTTCGGCATCCAACTGGCTCCAATGGGCGCGGGCAGCTTCCAATAGCTCGAAGGTACCGACAATGTTGGTCTTGATAAATTCACCGGCCCCGTCAATGGAACGATCAACATGACTCTCAGCAGCCAGATGCATGATCGCATCGGGTTGCTCTCGTTGCAGCAAGGCACTCACTTTATCGCGATCACAAATATCCGCGCGCTCAAACGTATAACGCGGAGAATCAGCAAGACCTTCCAGAGACTCGAGGTTGCCGGCGTAGGTCAACTTATCCAGGTTCACAACATTGTGCGCGGTATCGCTAATGATATGCCGAATGAGTGCTGAACCAATGAAGCCCGCACCGCCAGTCACAACTATCTTCATCATCCATCCATTAAGGTTTTATCTGTGTGGGTTGGCTTCGCATGAGCCGATATTTCCAACGCCGGATTCTTTCCAGCCGCCCCATGATTTCCTGCAGAGCTTTCAGCCAAAGCGGCGTTTTTTCTTTTCCGTGTCGCACGATGTCACTGCCGTTGTCGGCGACCAAAACCGAAAAAGGCATGAGACTCCAGCAATCGATGCCATGCCGCCAGTAGCGATCCATATAGTCATCCACCGCAATAAACCAGCGCTGGGCATGATCAATGAGCGCCTGCGCCGCTTTCGGGTGAATCACATAACACAGCGTGCCGGAAGGGCCGCGCAGATGATCAATCAGCTTAAATTCACCTATTTGCCGTACCTCCCTGTAAGGGCGGCGGTGCAAACTGGTACCCGCAAGGCGCAGATAGCCCAGCGAATCAACGAGTGCCTCTGCCGTTTCAAGCGCTTTCGGAAACTGGCTGGTTACGTATACGTCATCCTCCATGACGACAATCGGAGTCTGCAGCTGTACACAGCGCTCCCAAAGCAGGTAATGCGAGGCAAAACAGCCCAGTTCACCTCCAGCCAGCGGTTTGCGGCGATAACGCCTGCGCAGCGCATCGTCATACCGCTTAAACAAGGGATGGGCCTGCGTGCGGCCATCCACTGCGGCGAAACGCTCGAAAGGAATGTTCAGCGCCTGCAAACGCCGGCTGACCTTATTCAGGCGCTCGGTTGAGCTGTCGAGATTGATAACGAATAGCTTGAGCATGCAGGAGCCGCCGGGGCCGAATCAGAGAAAAGCCGGCATTATAGCGGTATGCGCCATCGCCACCAAACCCCCATTGCTTTTTGATGAATTTTCTCCTCCAATATCCCGCATGCGAATCTTTTTTTTAATGTTTGTTTCATTCCTCTTGGTGCATGGCCACAGCGTACATGCCCAAACGCTGCACATTGCCGCTGCGAGCAACTTTCAGCACACACTCAAGCAGCTGCATGCGGACTTTGGACGCAAGCATGCCATCCCACTCACGGCCAGCTTTGCCTCCTCTGGGAAGCTGTTCGCGCAAATCCGTCATGGCGCACCCTATGATGTATTCCTCTCCGCCGACAGCGACCGCCCCGAAAAGCTGATTACACTGGGGCTGGCGGAACCGGCATCGCGCTTTACCTACGCGGAAGGCGCATTGGTATTGTGGAGCCCCACAGCGGGACGGTTCAGCGATCAAGCGAGTGCGGAACAGTTTCTGGCCTCCGGCTCTCGGCGCATGGCTCTCGCCAATCCGCGACTGGCACCTTACGGCCTGGCTGCCCGGCGAGTGGCGGACACTTTGCATCTTGGCGCACAGACGATCACGGCTGAGTCGATTGCGCAGGCTTTTCACTTTACGCTCACCGGCAGCGTGGATGCCGGCTTCATCGCCCATGCACAGGTGCTGCAGTGGCGCACTGCGCAGCCCCGTGCGGATGATAGCCTGTGGCGCATCGATCCGGCGCTGCATACTCCGATTCGGCAACAAGCCGTACTGCTCAAGCGAGCAGTAAACAATATGCAGGCCCAAACATATCTCGACTATTTACAATCGCCTGCAGCCCGCGCCATTATTCAGGCGGCTGGCTACCGAGTCAGTCCCGATAACCCCGCCGACACGGACGCCCCTTAAGCATGCTGCACACTCTGGAATGGCAAGCGCTCTGGCTCACCCTCAAACTCGCGGGCACCACCACCGTATTGCTTCTGCTCATCGCCATACCTCTGGCCTGGTGGCTGGCGGGATCAAGGCGCTGGTACAAAGACCTGATGGCGTCTGTAATCACGCTCCCGCTGATTCTGCCGCCCACGGTTCTGGGCTTCTATCTGCTGATCGCCATGGCTCCGGACGGCGGGCTCGGGCAATTGAGTGCGGCGCTGGGCGGCCCGCGGCTGGCGTTCAGTTTTGAAGGCCTGGTGATCGCATCGATCATTTATTCTTTGCCCTTTGCGGTACAACCTCTGCTCACCAGCTTTCGCAATCTCGACACCGGCTTGATGGAAGCCGCGGCCACACTGCGCGCCAACGCTTGGCAACGCTTTTTCGCCGTTGCACTGCCCATGTCGCGCACCGGATTGTTAACGGCCGGAATTTTGAGCTTTGCCCACACCATTGGCGAGTTTGGCGTAATCCTGATGATTGGCGGCAACATTCCGGGCGAAACCCGGGTAATGTCGATCGCGATTTATGACCACGTAGAAGCGATGGATTATGCCAGCGCCCACGCTTTATCGATCTTGCTGATTGTGTTTGCGCTCGTGGTTTTGATGAGCCTGCACCTGCTCAATGGCCGCTCAATGGATGCGCGAGGTCGTACATGACTTCGCCCACCCTGAAACTGGCGCTGCAAAAAGCCTGGCAGAACTTCAGCCTCGACCTTGAATTGAACACTCCTCTCAAAGGCATTACTGCACTGTTCGGACCCTCGGGTTCAGGAAAAACCAGCCTGCTACGCTGCGTGGCCGGACTGGAACGTGCCTCCGGCACACTGCGCGTGGGCAATCACCTATGGCAGAACGCTCACACCTTCGTACCACCTCATTTGCGCGCCGTAGGCATGGTGTTTCAGGACAGCCGTTTGTTCCCCCACTTGAACGTGCGTGACAATCTGGCTTTTGGTTACCGGCGACTACCGCGTTCTGCTCGCGTATTCACACCCACTGATGCCATTGCATTGCTGGATCTCAATCCCCTACTCACCCGCATGCCGCAACACCTGTCGGGCGGCGAAAAACAGCGCGTTGCAATCGCGCGAGCTCTGGCAAGCAATCCGGACCTGTTGCTGCTGGATGAACCACTGGCCAGCCTCGACCTCCAGAACAAACAGCGCATCCTGCCTTATTTGAAAAAACTGCATACCGAGTTGGACACTCCCATGCTGTACGTAAGCCACTCCCTGAAAGAAATCACTCAACTCGCGGACCATCTGGTGTTGATTGATCAGGGTCGGGTGCAGGCCGAGGGCACTTTGCAAAGCATGCTCGCCAATACCGATTTATCTCACTACGAGGATGAACCCGGGGCGGTGCTACTAGGGCACATCGCTGAGATCGACCCGCAATGGCAGTTGGTAGGCATGGCCATCGGCTCGGAACGTATCTGGCTCACCCACGAAACGGATGAAATCGGCACGGAGCTGCGCCTGCGGGTACTGGCCAGAGATATCAGCCTGAGCCGCAGCAAGAATACCGCGCAAAGCATACAGAACCTGCTACCGGCACGCATAGAAAGCATCACCCACACCGACCACAAAGCAAAGCGACTGATACGGCTGCGATTACGCGACGAACAGATACTGATTGCCGAACTGACCGCCCGCGCAGTGGATCACTTGCAATTAGGGCCGGGCGATGAAGTGTGGGCTCAAATCAAATCGGTGGCACTGATCGATTAAACCCGCTTGTACTGGTAAAGCGACATACCCACACCTACGCAAACCGGTGCCGCGTCCGGCGCTCTGCCTCAGAACGGCAATTAACGCTCGCCAAACAGCCTCGCTTTCCACAACAAGTATTTCAGAGTACACTTGTACTCTATATAAATTTAGTACACTCACGGAACTATCCCATGCAGATCCTGCAACAAGGCGACACTGAAGAACAACTGAATACCCTGACACATGCCATTGGCGCAGCACTCAGTATCGTGGGCTTGGTTTTACTGTTGGCACTAACGGCAAACATGAACGATATCTGGCGCACCGTCAGTGTAGCGGTGTATGGCACAAGCCTGCTGCTACTGTATCTCGCATCGACGCTTTACCACGGCAGCCAATCACCGCAACGAAAGCACTTTTTTAAAACGCTCGATCACTGTGCTATTTATCTGCTTATCGCAGGCTCCTACACCCCTTTTCTACTCGTCACCATGCGAGAAAGCCTTGGATGGCCGCTATTTGCCGTGGTGTGGAGTCTTGCCGCACTCGGCATTACCCTCAAGCTGGTATTTCGAAACAGACTTAAAATACTGCGTGTGTGCACCTATGTAGTCATGGGCTGGCTCATCGTATTTGCCAGCGCCGAACTACAGCGCCAACTTCCTGCCGGCGGGATTCATTTGTTGGTTGCAGGAGGCATCACGTACACCGCCGGCGTATTTTTTTATATCGCGCACCGTATTCCGTACAACCACGCGATCTGGCATCTGTTCGTGCTGGGCGGCAGCATTTTCCATTTTTTGGCCATTTATCATTACGTCTTACCCGTCCACCCTTGGCAGTCATAAACGCGTACATACGTTAGCCGTTGATAGTACCAAGCGGAATGCGTTGCGCCCCCATGCGCTGCACAGGAAAATCGAAGCGGCCTGCAATGGCGCCACCACACCGCATACAGCGGCCGTCGCGACCTACCTCCACTGCGCCCAGCACATACCAGTCACGCTCAATCAGGCATACCCCACAGTGCGGGCACCAGGTACTGCTGCCCGCCATATCGTGCACGTTACCGGTATAGACATAATGAAGCCCTTTCGAAACGGCTATTTCACGCGCCCGGCTCAGGGTCTGATGCGGGGTCGCCGGATGGGTGCGCATCTTCCAGTCCGGATGAAAGGCCGTGAAGTGCAGAGGCACATCCGGCCCGAGGTGGGTGAGCATCCATTCACACAGCGCATGTAATTCGGAGTCGCTGTCGTTCTCCCCAGGTATCAGCAAGGTTGTCACTTCCAGCCATACATCCGTTTCATGATGCACATACACCAGGGTATCCAGTACGTGCTGCAAATGTCCGCCACACAACTTGTGATAGAAGCTTTCGTTAAAGGCTTTCAGGTCAATATTGGCAGCATCCATATGCGCAAAAAACGCTTCTCTCGGCACTTCACACACATAGCCCGCAGTCACAGCGATGGCCGCCACGCCAGCCTCCCTGCAAGCCTGCGCCGTATCGACGGCATACTCCATGAACACCACGGGATCGTTATAGGTAAAGGCAACGCTGCGACAACCCTCCCGCTGGGCGGCTGCCGCAATGGCAGCGGGAGAGGCATCTTGCGCCAGGGTATCCATTTCACGCGATTTACTGATATCCCAGTTTTGGCAGAATTTACAGGCGAGGTTGCATCCGGCAGTGCCAAACGACAGCACACGACTGCCGGGATAAAAATGATTGAGCGGTTTCTTCTCGACGGGATCGATGCAGAACCCACTGGAACGACCATAACTGAGCAGCACGATCTCGTCGTTTTCACAGCCGCGCACATAACAGAGCCCGCGCTGACCGTCGCGCAGCTTACACAGTCGCGGGCATAGATCGCACTGAATACGGCCATCGGGAAGTGCATGCCAGTATACGGTACTATGATGATGAGACGTCTTCATGGCCGCCTCCTTTTTCATGCGGGAGACACCTTGCCAACTGTACAAAATTTAGCCACACTAAACCAACCAAATAATGCTACTCCGAGCAATGATGTGAGGATGTTATGAGCATGCGACAGCCCGCCGTGGCCGGCAGTTTTTATCCCGCGCAGCCACAGCAGTTACAATCCCAAATTCACGACTTGCTCGATCAGGCATCGGTCGATGCCTTACCGCCAAAAGCACTGATTGTTCCCCACGCCGGCTATATGTATTCGGGCCTCACCGCCGCACACGCCTACCGTCAGTTAAGCGCAATCAAAGATGTGATCGAGCGCGTGGTATTGCTGGGCCCAAGCCACCGCGTCGCCCTCCGCGGTATAGCCATGCCGGAAAGCGATTACTTCCAAACGCCCCTGGGAAGCGTGCCTATTGATCATACTCACACCGCCGGCCTGATTGCTCGGGGCGACATCATCACCTCCCAGCAGGCGCACGCACTGGAGCATAGCCTCGAAGTACAGCTTCCCTTCCTCCAAACCATGCTCACGCGCTTTTCACTCATTCCTCTGGTGGTGGGGGTGTGCGACAAAACTCTGGTTGCAGAAGTGCTGGATGAATTATGGGGAGGTGAAGAGACGCTCATTGTGATCAGCACGGATCTCAGTCACTACCATCCCTATGAATGCGCGCGCATTCTGGATACCAAAACCAGCAGTGAAATCGAGAC
>JBFHUL010000071.1:0-17321 GCA_041590075.1 Oleiphilaceae bacterium | reverse complement strand
CAAAACTCTGGTTGCAGAAGTGCTGGATGAATTATGGGGAGGTGAAGAGACGCTCATTGTGATCAGCACGGATCTCAGTCACTACCATCCCTATGAATGCGCGCGCATTCTGGATACCAAAACCAGCAGTGAAATCGAGACCTTCAATAGCAACCTCAGCGATGAACAAGCCTGTGGCTGCTACCCATTGAATGGCTTCTTACTCGCTGCCCAGCGCCAGGGAATGCATATCAAGCGTCTGGATTTGCGCAACTCGGGCGATACCGGTGGCGATCACGCGCGTGTAGTGGGGTATGGTGCCTATGCACTCTTCTGAATTGAGCTCGGAGCAGCAACATGTGCTATTACGCGTGGCGCGCGAAGCCATTCAAGTTGCACTCGGAATGCGGCAATCTGTCATCCTGCCTACGCCGCTCGATGCACGGTTGGGCGTGCCGGGGGCCAGCTTCGTCACCCTCAGCGCTTCGGCAGCCTCTGAACGGGAAACAAAACAGTTACGCGGCTGTATCGGCACACTGGAAGCGTATCAGGCGCTTATTGAAGATGTGATGCACAACGCCCGTGCCGCCGCCATGCGAGACCCGCGATTCACGCCCGTGACACCGGAAGAACTAGCCTCTCTGGAGATCAGTATTTCGGTTTTGGAACCGCCACATGCCTTACTGGTTTCGGGTACCCACGACCTCTATGAACAGATCGCACAAGACAAGCCGGGCGTAATTGTGGAGTATTGGCAGCATGGATCGCCAACCCACAAGGCCACTTTCCTGCCCTCGGTATGGCAACAGACGCCCACACCCGAACACTTTATTCGCGAATTAAAACGCAAAGCCGGAATAGAAGCGGACTTCTGGTCGAGCGACCTGCGCTGGTACAGCTACCATACGCAAAGTTTTAGCGAGCACAGCAACACCCATTCCACCGCACACGGCAAAGAAAATCGCACCGCGCTTTAAGGCCGGTCGCGCACAGCGCGCCAAGCCACATAACAAATTAATGTAGCTACTCCTGTCTGGCTCTTGATGTGCCATGACGACCTTCGCCGGCAGCAAACGCCGCGGCGCCCTGTTGGGTTTCGCCGCTCGCCAACGTGGCTAAACCACGCTGCACTTCATTGCGCGCCGCATCGTCCCAGGTCAGCTCCCATTGCTCCAGCGCCGAAAGCCGGTCATTGCGCATGCAGGTCTGAGGCATCGCACTCACCTGTTTTGCCAATTGAAGGGCCTGCTCCAAAGCCCCACCCTGCGGGGCCAGGCGATTAACCAGCCCCATATCGTAAGCTTCCTCAGCCGTCACTTCCCGCCCGGTAAGGATGAGATCCATCGCCCGGGAATGGCCAATCAAGCGCGGCAGACGCACCGTGCCAAGATCGACCAAAGGCACCCCGAAGCGACGACAAAACACACCGAATCTCGCATCGCGAGCTGCAACACGCACATCGGCCCACAGCGCCAATTCCAGACCGCCCGCCACGGCAAAGCCCTCGACGGCCGCAATCACCGGTTTGGAAAGTCGCAAACGTGTGGGCCCCATTGGGGCAAAATCGCCGCCTTCATCAAGCACCCGTGCATCACCCTCTGCCAGCGCTTTGAGATCGGCCCCCGCACAGAAGTGCGCACCTTCACCCCGCAGAACAGCCACATCAAGCGCAGCGTCGGCATCGAAGTGCTTGAAGGCCGCATACAGTTCCCGCGCCGTCGCACCGTCCACCGCATTCCGGCACATCTTGCGACAAATGGAAACAATGAGTATGCGTTCACATATCTCGAATGAAAGTCGGTCTGTATCGTTGAATACGCTCATCATGCTCTCCTTGAAGAGGCACCATGATACGCAGATTGAGAAAAGAAAAGCAGGCGCTTACATCCCCCGAAAGCGCCTGCACGCACATTTACGTGCCAAGAAAAAGATCATCCATGATCGTGTGTGGTCTGTCCGTTACTTCCTTTGACCGTTGTAATGTAGAAGGTACTTCTCTGACAAAGAATTAGTTGGCGAAATACATGGAATCAAAGTAAGCCTTGAGTTCCGACAGGCATTCGGCCTCAGCCTTCGAAGTAAGGGTGAATAGTTGACTACCGTGAGCAGGAAGCATAAGCGTTCTCCAAAAATGTAACGAAATCAAAACCCGGCGCAGCCAGTGGCAGAGCAGCGTCCAGTACATTTAAAGCTCAGCATAGTGCGTGCCAACACATCTAAAATTACTTTTTAATCTTTAATATCAATGAGGTATAAACCTATAAAAGGAGATCGGTCACGCTCTACGTAATGAGCACTGCGCGGAATAGATGCACAAAAAACCACCAACGTTCCATCATGGCGCAACCTGCATACCAAGCACCCTGATCACTTTTTATACATTTTTGTAAGCCTGTCTTCAGCTTGTGTTTACGCCGCTCGCCCCATAATTACAGGGCTTTATCCCTCATCACACAGGAGCCTAACCATGGAAGACGAATTGGAGTTTGTCGCCGTTTTATCAAACAACTAGAACCGCGACGATCTGAAATACCTAGCAGGAGTGAGGCAATATTCTACTGCCTCACTCTTCTCCTCTCTTCTCCTCTCTTCTCCTCTCTTCTCCTCTCTTCTCCTCCAAGTCTCACTCAACAGTCACCACCTAGCGACCCGAGAACCGGCAACGCTGCTGCGACCATTGTGCATCCCTCCAGCCCTTCGCAAAACGCGCTCGCGTCTCCACCAAGGCAAATGACTTTCCCCTGACGGGCACCACCAGTACGACGTTTTTGGTGCGACCATCACGCTGCTCTGCGTGCAGGGTGATACGTAAAGCCCCTTTTTTTACACCTACCTGTCCCATTCGGCCATGAAAATCCACCAGCCCTGTTGCGGCATCGTACGAGACACTCCCGGTGACACACACGGCGACCGCAGCATCACAAAAACGCTTGCCCAACAGAACTGTGCGGGAAAACCCGCTAGCCGGCAGGCAGAACAAGACCTGTGTGCACAAGAGACACAAAAAAAAGATTAGAGAACGGGACATGTTTCCTCCTTGAAACAATGTTTAATGAAGCGCACGCACTGTGATTCCAGGCAGAACCCCGCTTAAACCGGCGGATCAACCTTTTGGGCATTACTGGTATTCACCCGAAACCAGCCGGCGATACTGAATCGATCCTGCTTGGCCGGTAACACTTCATGGGGGAATTCCTCGCTCAGAAAGGCCACCAAGGTGCCCAGTCTGGGCGACACCTTATGCAGAACATGTGACCGCTCGTTGTAGAGCACGAGCTCGCCCCCCGATGATGCCTGCCAATTCTGGTTCAAATACAGGACCAGACTTAAACGTCGGTTGGCCTCGCCACGAAATGCGTCATAGTGCTTTTGATAGAAGTGTCCTGGCGCGTAGTGCGCAAAATGACTTTCAAACGAAAACAGCCCCAAGAACAAATCCCGATTAATGCAGACCTGCAGATCACGCATTGTCTGCAACCATCTCATTTGAGCTGGCGTTGCACCATTCATCCACGCAATTTCATCATTACGCACCGAGCGGTCCTTCGTCTGCTCGATTCCGCGCCCTATGGCCGCCGGACGAAAACCCGGATCTCCCGCCTGCGCCTCGAGCATCAGCGCGAGCAGCAAGTCATCCTCTATGGCGTGCTCGACAACAAAATAGCCTTGAGCCACCAGCGCATTGCACAAGGCTTCCGGCTCAAACAACAACCCTTCAATCATGCTTCATATTTCCTCAACGGGCTTTTCAGGGCCGTATAAACGAAAAAACCGCAGAAGCCTTCTGCGGTTTTTCCTCTTCAGAGCTGCTTAGAGGCTCGCCGCACTCCGCATCTCATCAATAATCTGATTGAGCGTCGCACTGGGCCGCATGGCTTTGTTCACTCTGGTCAGGTCGGGGTGATAGTAGCCGCCCACATCAATCGGCTTACCCTGCTCGGCCAGCATTTCTTCCATAATCTTGGCTTCGTTGTCGCGCAACTTCTGCGCGATGGGCGCGAAGCGCCGCTTCAGTTCGGCATCTTTCTCCTGCTTCGCCAAGGCGTCTGCCCAGTACAGCGCAAGATAGAAATGGCTGCCACGATTGTCGATTTCACCCGACTTGCGTGAGGGCGATTTATTTTCTTCCAGAAACACTGCCGTGGCCGCGTCCAGCGTTTCGGCCAGCACCTTGGCGCGCTCGTTATTGGTTTTGATACCCAGGTCTTCCAGCGATACCGCGATGGCCAAAAACTCACCCAGACTGTCCCAGCGCAAATGATTCTCTTCCAGGAACTGCTGCACATGCTTGGGTGCCGAGCCACCTGCGCCGGTTTCGAACAAACCACCACCGGCCATCAGCGGCACAATCGACAGCATCTTCGCGCTGGTACCTAATTCCAGGATCGGAAACAGGTCGGTCAGATAATCACGCAATACATTGCCCGTAACGGAAATGGTGTCTTTGCCACGAATCAGACGCTCCATGGTAAAACGAATGGCCTGATCGGGAGACATAATGCGAATATCCAGCCCTTCGGTATCGTGATCTTCCAGATAACGTTTCACCTTCTTGATCATCTGGGCATCGTGCGGACGCTCCAGGTCGAGCCAGAAAATGGCCGGCATGCCGCTGGCTCTTGCCCGTGTCACCGCCAACTTCACCCAATCCTGAATAGGCAGATCCTTGGTCTGGCACATACGCCAGATATCACCCTTCTCTACCTGATGCTCCATCAGCACTTTGCCGTCCTGATCGACGACGCGCACCGTGCCGTCATCTTCCAGCTCGAAGGTTTTATCGTGCGAACCGTATTCCTCGGCCTTCTGCGCCATCAGCCCTACATTGGGTACGGTACCCATCGTGGTAGGGTCGAAATTGTCGTGATGCTTACAGAAATTGATCACTTCCTGATAAATCGTGGCATAGGTGCTTTCCGGAATCACCGCCTTGGTATCTTTAAGCTTGCCATCGGTCCCCCACATCTTGCCGCCGATGCGGATCATGGCAGGCATCGAGGCATCCACGATTACATCGCTGGGCACATGCAGATTGGAAATACCCTTATCGGAATCCACCATCGCCAGTTCCGGGCGATTCTCGTAGCAGCGGCGAATGTCTTCTTCGATTTCAGAGCGCAAGGAATAAGGCAACTCCTTGATCTTCTGATGCACGTTACTTAAGCCGTTGTTGGGGTTTACGCCGAGTTCTTCGAAGGTCTTGGCATGTTTTTCAAACACGTCTTTGAAATACACCGTAACGGCATGACCAAACACGATAGGGTGCGACACCTTCATCATGGTGGCTTTCACATGCAGCGAAAACAGAATACCTGCGCGTTTGGCACCTTCCATCTCTTCTTCAAAGAAATTGCGCAGAGCCTTCACACTCATGAACATGCCATCGATCACTTCGCCATCCTGCACGGCGGTTTTCTCTTTGAGCACTTCGACGGAACCGTCTTTCTTCACCAGTTCGATGCGCAGATTACCGGCTTTTTCGACAACGGTAGACTGTTCATTGTGGTAGAAATCGTGATCCCACATGTGCGCCACGTGGGTTCGAGAAGCCTGACTCCATTTACCCATGGAATGCGGATTCTTGCGGGCATATTCCTTCACCGCTTTAGGCGCACGACGATCGGAATTGCCTTGCCGCAACACCGGGTTCACAGCACTACCCAGCACCTTGGAATAGCGGGCATTGATGTCTTTTTCGGTGTCGTTTTTGGGTTCATCGGGATAATCGGGCACGTCGTAGCCCTGTTCCTGCAGCTCGGCGATGGCCGCTCTGAGCTGTGGTACCGACGCACTAATATTTGGCAGCTTGATGATATTGGCGTCGGGAGACTGTGTAAGATCTCCGAGTTCACTCAGTGCATCCGGCACGCGCTGGTCTTCCTTGAGACGTTCGGGGAAGGCCGCCAGAATGCGGGCCGCGAGTGAAATATCACTGGTTTCCAGTTTGATATCGGCTGCTGAAGCAAAAGCATTGATAATCGGCAGAAGCGAATAGGTCGCCAGCGCCGGCGCTTCATCAGTTTTCGTATAGATAATTTTTGATGCTGTCATGTCTTCCCCAAATGTATCGGTAGGATAAACCAAACTACCGGACGCGGTGCGATGCTGAGGTGAATGGGAATCCATTTGTCACAGCATCTCGGAAATCACCCGAGACAACTTTTGGTCGTCTTGTCCGGTGGAACAATTTTTGTGGCGCGTATTCTAGCGAAATGCGGCAAGAAAAGCCCGTGCTTTATCAATGACCTGGCAATTTCCGGCAGGCCGGTGAGGTGCACCGTTCGGAATCTGAAACTAAGTGTAGTACAGAAACCAAGACTCAAACATGACAGCGGAAGCGCACCACAAGTCAGTCGAAAGCGCCTTGGCGAATCATGGTTTGGAACAGGGCGCCGATGGAGGTTTCGAGGGCCCGCAGTTCGTCAGCCCGATCCACACTATTACGATAGCGATCCACCTCGCGCGCACCCGCAACAATCGTGACTTGCCCGGCATTGGACTCGAACTCTGCCAGCAATTGCGAAGCACCGCCAATCATGGCATACAACTCGGCCGACACCACCAGACATTGCGCCCCGCGCGCCGGAAGAATACCCAGGGTGAGCACCGAAGCCGTGTATGCAGCCCCTTCGCCCGCCGCCGACCAGCCCTCCACACAGGCACCTCCGTCTGGCGCGGCACGCTGAATGCGCAGGTGATAAGACGCGGCATCTTTTTCTACCAGCAAAAAGCCAAAGGCCCGTGCCACGGTTTCGCCGAGTTGTACGATTTCACGCGGTTGGTGATGCAGGGTAAAAATACGCGTGTCCCCCTGCGAAGAAGTTTGAATCTGCTCACCAAATATCGCGAGTGTAGTACCGGCCACGCGTTCAATGTCAGCTTCGGTCAGCAAGTTTCGTACATTACTGGGCGTCGTCGAACAGGCCGACAAGCATAGAACAAAAACGACGCTGAATACGTATCTGAAAAGGCGGAACATCACATCTACCTGCATGTTGATGATTGACTGATCTCACGCCGGGCCGAGAGCGTCACCGACACTGAGTCGGAAAAACGTAAAGCGTGAGGTTTCTCGATGGTCACCGCTGCATAGCTCACCTGTTCAGGCGCCATGGCGATATCCAATACATCTGCCGTGAGCTTTTCCAGCAATTTGAAGCGGCCGTTTTCCACGTGCTGAATAATGGCTTTGGTAATGATTTTGTAGTCGAGCGCTTTGGACTCATCGTCGGTTTCACATGCCTTATGTGCCGGGTAGTGAATACTCACATCAATCACCACGTCCTGCTTTTTTTCCAACTCTTCCGGATTGAAACCAATGTAGGTACGCAAGCGCAGATGCGTGATGTCGATCACTGCGTCATGATACATCATGCCGACTTATTCTCCTGTGGTAACCCGTGTAGTGGCCAGTGTAGTGTCAGTGCAGTAGCCTGTGTAGAGCCCGGTAAAAAAACGCGCAGCGACTATAGCACGCTTTACATTGCCGGCGTGTGAAATGCGTCTGATCAAACAGGCTTTCACTGCATTGTGCGGCATCGCGCATTTCCCGTACAATAATCGTGACTTCTGGTCACGCTTTTGTTTTCATCCCCGAGCCCAGCCCTTCAGCGGCTCACTTTTTGTCCATGTCGAGGCCTCATGACGCGTTCCTTTAAAATTGCCACCGTGATGACAATCATCGCCACCGGCTGGATCCTTTCCGGCACCCTTTCATCACAAGACACTCCCAGCACTGAAAAGCCGGACAGCGCCCCGACAGAACAGTTCAAAGTAAAAGTCCAGTCATCCCGAGCGCAAACCATTGCGCGACAAATTGTGCTGCAGGGCGAAATAGACGCCCTGCGCAGTGTGGAAATACGTGCGGAAACCCACGGGAATATTCAGGCGCTGGGCAAAGACAAAGGTCAGACTCTGGCCGAAGGTGAACTGATCGCACGCATTGCGCCCAATGAGCGCCCCGCGCGATTGGAAAAGGCACGCGCCACCTTGATGCTGCGAGAGGCCGACCTGAAAGCCGGACTGCGTTTACGCGAGCGCAATCTGCTCTCCGACTTGCAACACCAACAGAATCAGGCTGCGGTGGTGGCGGCGCAGGCCGATGTCACGGCCATCGAAATAGAGCTGGCACAAACCCGCATTCGCGTACCCTTTAGCGGGGTATTGAGCGCACGACATGTTGAGATTGGCGATCACGTCTCGGCGGGCGACCCCATTGCGACGCTGGTGGACGATCAGGCCCTGCTCATCAAGGCACAGATTCCGCAGCAGCATATTGCACAGGTTCAACCTGGTCAGGCCGTAACCGCGACCTTGCTCGACGGCTCAAGCATTGCGGCGCGCATCACCTATTTGTCGCGCAAGGCCGACCCGCAAACCCGCACCTTTGCCATGGAGGCACGGGGCGATAATGCGCAGCAACTCAAGCATTTTGGACAGAGCGCCCGCGTGACGATCAATCTGGGCGAAGCATCTGCCCATTTGCTGTCGCCTTCGGTACTTGATCTCAATGCTGGCGGCGAGCTGCAAATCAAAGCCGTCGACCAGAACAGCAAAGTGGTGGCGCATACGGTGACCTTGCTACGTAACTCAGAGGTCGGCGTATGGCTGGGGGGGCTGCCCGATACACTCTCTGTGATTACCGTGGGCCAGGGCTTTGTGCGTCAGGGCGAACAGGTCACAGTAATAGCCGAGCAAGCGGCGGCGCAGCCATGAGGGAGGGCAAAGGCAACCCCATCGACTGGGCAATTCAGCATCGCCGCGCGGTACTGTTGATCCTGTTATTTCTGTTTCTCAGCGGTATTGCCGCGTACCAGACTATTCCGAAGGAGTCCGAACCGGATATCGCGATTCCCATCATCTATGTGTCTATGGGGCATGAGGGCATTTCACCGGAAGATGCCGAGCGGCTGCTCGTGCGCCCGATGGAAAAAGAACTCAAATCCATTGAGGGCGTGAAAGAAATGAGTGCCGTGGCCAGCGAAGGGCATGCCTCGGTCACGCTGGAATTCGACGCCGGCTTTGATGGCGACAGCGCGCTGGATGACGTGCGCGAAGCGGTCGACAAAGCCAAGTCAAAATTACCCGCCGATAGCGATGAACCTTTGGTGCATGAAGTGAATGTCGCGCTTTTTCCCGTGTTATCGATGAGCCTTTCCGGCCCCATCCCAGAGCGCCAGCTGCTGCGCATTGCGCGCGATCTGCGAGATGATCTGGAAGCACTGCCCGGAGTACTGGAAGTGGACATTGGCGGCGATCGCGAAGAGATGCTCGAGATTATTGTCGACCCGCTGGTACTGGAAACCTATCAGATAGATTTTGAAAGTGTGCTGGCCATCGTTAATCGCAACAACCGACTGGTAGCCGCCGGCGCCATCGACAACGGCCAAGGTCGTCAGGTAATGAAAGTGCCGGGCGTGATTGAAGACCTCGAAGACATCATGGCCCTGCCGATCAAGGTGGTGGGCGATACCGTGGTCAGCTTCCGTGAGGTGGCAACCGTGCGACGCGCTTTCAAAGACCCCGAGAGCTTTGCGCGCGTTAATGGCTTGCCTGCCCTCTCGCTGGAAGTGAAAAAGCGTGTGGGCGCCAACATCATTGAAGTCATCGAACAGGTGAAAGCCGTGGTTGCAGAAAAGCGCGCCTTCTGGCCCACTGCCCTGCAACATACCTATATCCTCGACAAATCCGGCCAGATAAAAGAAATGCTGCAAGATCTGCAGAATAATGTATCCAGCGCCATCGTGATGGTCATGATCGTGATCGTGGGCGCCCTGGGTTTGCGCTCATCACTCCTGGTCGGCCTGGCCATTCCCGCCTCGTTTTTGAGCAGCATCATGATCATTCACTGGATGGGGCTCACGCTCAATATCGTCGTGCTGTTCAGTCTCATTCTGGTAGTCGGCATGCTGGTGGACGGCGCCATCGTGGTGACCGAACTGGCCACCCGTAATCAGGAACGCGGCGTAGCCGCAGCACGTGCCTTTTCGCAGGCAGCGCGACGCATGGCCTGGCCCATTATCGCGTCCACCGCCACCACCCTCGCGGTGTTTATACCGCTCATCGCCTGGCCCGGCACCGTGGGCGAGTTCATGAAATTCTTGCCTATTACGGTGATCATCTGCTTGGGCATGTCGCTGTTGGTCGCCTTGATTTTCCTGCCTGTGCTAGGCGCATGGCTGGGCCAGACCCGCGCCGGCCGCAGTGAAAAAGCCGAAGACTCGCGTCTGCTGCAAATCTATTCGCGCATGCTGCGCAAAGTACTCCGACGCCCGGTACTGACCCTGCTCGTAAGTCTTGTCATGCTGGTTGGCAGCTATGCCGCGTACATCGCCTTCGGCAAGGGCACTGAGTTCTTTCCTGAGGTGGAGCCCGACAGTGCGCAGGTGATTGTGCATGCCCGGGGTGACCTGTCTATTCACGAAAAAGACGCCCTTCTGCGCCAGGTGGAGCAGCGCTTTTACGGCATGGAAGAGTTAGAGTCGATCTACGCCCGCTCGTTTAACCGCTCCGGCAGCGGCCTCGCAGAAGACGCCATTGGCAGCGTGCAGTTCCAGTTTATCGACTGGAACAAACGTCGCCCCGCCTCCCAGGTGCTCGCCGAGATGCGGTCACGCACCGCCGACATTCCCGGTATCAAACTTGAATTCCGCAAAGCAGAAAACGGCCCCTCCGGCGGCAAGCCTATTCAATTGCAGGTGAGCGCCATGATGCCGGCACACAGTGAGGAGGCCGTAGAGCGCATCCTCTCGCGTATGGCAGCACAAGGAGGTTTTAAGGATATTGAAGACGATCGCGCCCTGCCTGGCATCGAGTGGCGACTGGAAGTGGACCGGGAAGCCGCCGCCCGTTTTGGGGCCGATATCGCACTCATTGGCAGCGCCATTCAGATGCTCACCACGGGCTATCGTGTTGCGGATTTCCGCCCGGACGATTCCATTGAAGAACTGGACATCAGCATTCGCTTTCCGCGCGATCAGCGGCATCTGGAACAACTCGAAAATTTCAGATTACGTACCAGCCATGGCATGGTGCCACTTTCTAATTTTGTCACACTGACACCGGCACCCAAAACCGGCACCGTCAAACGCGTAGATGGTAAACGGGCCATCACCATTCAGGCCGACGTGGAAGAAGACGTGCTGCCCAGCGCGCAACTTGAACAACTGTTGCGTAGCCTTTCGCCGGAAGCGTTCAAACCGGACGTACGTCTGAATGTGAAAGGCGAGCAGGAAGATCAGATAGAAACCGCCAATTTCCTGAGCCAGGCTTTTCTGCTCGCGGTCTTTCTCATGCTGCTGATTCTGGTGACGCAGTTCAATAGTTTCTATCAGAGCCTGCTGGTGCTCAGCGCAATTATTTTTTCAACAGCGGGCGTATTGCTCGGCCTGCTGGTAACAGCGCAGCCCTTTGGCATCGTGATGGTGGGGCTGGGAATCATCGCCCTGGCCGGAATTGTGGTGAACAACAATATCGTTCTGATCGACACCTACAATGCCTTTTTACGCGATGGTTATGCGCCCGCCGAAGCTGCGCTGGCAACCGGCGAACTGCGCTTTCGCCCCGTCATCCTGACTGCGGGCACGACCATACTCGGCCTAATCCCCATGGTACTGGCCATGAACATCGACTTTATCAACCGCACCGTGGCCTTTGGTGCGCCGTCTACACAGTGGTGGACCCAGCTCTCGAGTGCCATAGCCGGAGGACTGGCCTTTGCCACCGTATTAACGCTGGTACTCACACCCTGCCTGCTGGTGTTGGGTGCGCAAGTATCGGCGCGCCTCCGGGGAGAACAGACAGACACCCGTGCTAAACCGGTGTTCCAACCCGCCGAGAGCCCGCCGACGCGCGAACACAAGCAGACCTGAGCGACACCCATCAGGATTGCCAGAACGGTTTACGTGCCTCGTGCTCCGCATCGTAGCGGCTCAGGCCGATATCCCTGAGCAGGTGCGGGCTCATCGCCAGTAATTGCCGGCGCTGGCGGGCACGCAAAGCCCACAGGCGCAGGATGGCGCAAAGATGAGCAACCTCCTGACGATAGCGGGCCACAGCGGCAAGCCACCGCAGCCAAGATAATGCGCCGATATCGCTCACGCTGTGTTCGCGCAATGTCATGCTGGTCAACTTGTTCATAGGTTTCTCCTGATCCTTTGTTGCACACCATGAACATTGGACGCTGCGGGGCGCGAGCAATCCAATCGTTTGTTTGGATTGCCATCATTTGAAAAGGTGATGGTGTTTTTTTAAGGAAAGGCGTTCAATACGCAGAAAAGGAGGCCGCCATGGAACTGAATCAACTCAAAACCTTTGTTGCCGTCGCAGAAGAAGGGCATCTCACCCGCGCTGCCGATCGCCTGTATACCAGCCAACCGGCGGTGAGCGCCCAATTAAAGGCCCTCGAAACCCAGCTCGGTGTGCGACTGTTCGAACGCACACCCAAAGGCATGACCCTTACCCCCTTCGGTGATACCTTGCTGGAACAGGCGCGCACCACCCTTGCGGCGGCCGACACCCTGCTCAGTGCAGCAAAAGCGCTGCAAGGGCAAGTGATGGGCGAACTGCGCATCGGCCTGAATTCCGATATCGATTTTTTGCGGCTGCCGGAACTTCTGGACTACAGTCGGGAACAGTTTCCGGGGGTGCGCATTTCGCTGCGCAACAGCATGTCGACCGACATCATTCAGGACATTCGTAAGGGTCGGCTCGATTCCGGATTCTTCTTTGGTCCCTGTCGCTATGGTGATTTGCACATTACTCATCTGGCAGATATTCCCACAGCCATCGTTGCGCCCCGCAGCTGGCAGGCACGCATCGCACGCGCCGATCTGAGCGTTCTGGCACAACAACCCTGGATCTACACCACCGAGCAATGCCCCTTTTACGCGCTCAAGGAAACCCTGTTCGAGACCAGTGACCAAAAGCCGGACAAGGCGGTATTTGTCGACACCGAAGAAAGCATCCGCGCCTTAATCAAAGCCGGCGCGGGTATTTCTCTGCTGCGCGAGGACGATGCCCGACGGGCAGAAGAGGAAGGCTGGGGTATTCGTTGGGCAGGCCCCTCGCCGGTGTGCCCACTCAGCACGGCTGTACAACGCCACCGTAACAACGAACCGATAATTCAGGCCTGGCAGCAGGCACTTGCAAGAAGCTGGCAGCTGAGCCAAGGTAATAGCGCGCAGGAAGTAATCTGAGCGCCCGTAACCAACGTAGTTATTAGAATTTCTTTACGAGCCCATATCAGCATGAGTCAAACCGCCGAACCTCGCGTTACGTCAACAGATGAATTCCCCGACAAAGCCCGCATACTGGTGGGCGTAAGTTCCTGCCTGCTGGGCGAAAAAGTACGCTTCGACAAGGGGCACAAACACCATAGTTATATTACCAGCACGCTGGGACAATTCTTCAGTTTCCGGGCCTTCTGCCCCGAAATGGCGATTGGTCTCGGCACACCACGCGAGACGATCCGTTTGGTGAATCGCGAGGATGACATTCGCGCAGTGGGCACGAAAACCGACACACTGGATGTCACCGAGCGACTACTGGAATGTGGCGAGGCGCAAAAAGCCTGGCAATCGGAATTATGCGGATACATTTTGAAGAAAGACTCGCCTTCCTGCGGCATGGAACGCGTCAAGGTCTACAAGAAAAATGCGCCAGAGCGGATTGGTGCCGGGTTGTACGCCAAGGTGCTCATGCAAAACTTTCCCTTGTTGCCCGTCGAAGAAGAGGGGCGTCTGGGCGACCCGGTGTTGCGTGAAAACTTCATTAAACGCGTGTATGTGTACCGGCACTGGAAAGATCTGGTCGAAGCAGGTCTGAGTATGAACACACTGACGGATTTTCATGCCCAATATAAATACGTGCTGCTCAGCCATGATCAACATCGTACCCGAGAACTGGGCGCCCGGCTGGCGCAGGCCGCCAAGGAAAACATGGACGACGTTGCGCAATGGTATTTCACAGAACTCATGCAGATTCTCAAAATCCGTGCGACGCGCAAAAACCACGTCAACGTACTGCAGCACCTGCAGGGCTTTCTCAAAACCGATCTGGATAAAGAAGACAAGGCAGAACTGAGCGAGGTCATCGATAACTACCGCCAAGCCCTGTTGCCCCTGATCGTGCCCGTCACGTTGTTACGCCATCATTTTCGCCGCCACCCCAAACCCTTTGTCGAGCGCTCCAAATATCTGGAACCGCATCCGTCGGAATTAATGCTGCTGAATACCCTTTAGGGCGCCTCATAAATGCTGGTGTGTGGGTAAAAAGTGAACCAGGCAAACCAGAATGCAATGGTGGTGGGTAAAAGGTTTCCGGAGTGATCAAAGATACGGGCGGTGCGCGCCGCCTCGTCCCATTCCACACGGTACTCCTCGCCCAGCCATTGCTCATTGAAACGCGCCTTGCCCTGCCGACTCAGTTCCACAAAAGGAAAGGCACGCGCATGCCCATTCCTGAGCAAGCCCAGCACCTGCTCCTTGGGATGATAACGCGCCGGTGGGCGGTGATTAATATCGAAATAGATGGCGGGCGAGGCAGCATATCCCGCATAGGGATCGCGGGAGTAATCGCGGCGGTAACCGGTTTGCTCGCTGAGCACCTGTGTATCGGGATGACGCGCACGCCACGCTTGCCAAGTCGTATGCGCCATGGGGATTTGCTGTAAGCGCTCGCCGCTCAAAGGGCCGCTCACGGCCTGCATCATGATTTGCGACCAAAGCGATGCGGTTTGACGGTCGTACAAAAGCACGTCACTTTGGTACAACAATCCAGACACACCGAAGCGCAGGGGCTGGCCCTTGTGCTGCGCCGAAAATGCCATGCCGGTGCCGCACAATGGGCAGAAGGTAATGGCCACCGCTTCATGATCGAAGCGATCGTTGACGATTTCATGCCAATTCATTATCGCAATCGGATACGCCCTGGCGATACCCAGGTAATGCAGCCCCAGCACACGTGCTTCCGCCCTCATAAAATCGGCGCTGTTGGCGTCCACAAAATGTGGCGCGTCGATGGCAGGAATACCATCACGAGGCGGCCCCCCCTGTTGAATCTGATGCACCGGCACCCGAGCATCACTGAGATCAAAACCGTTCTTTGCCCAAAGATCAGCAACCCACAATACACACAGTAATAAGCATACACGCCGCATCACGCACTCTCCGCCAACTTGCGTATGCTACAGAACCTGCGTGCGCTAAAAAGTTCCTGCTGTGGCCCCTAGGCAGCGCAAGCCTGTTTGCGTACCATGGCGTTTTCGTTCACCTGTCATGGAAGCCACCATGCTGCCGAGAATCTTACTTGTCGCTCTCATTGTTTTGCTCTGCGCCTGTTCTACGCGTGAAATACAGGGGTCGATGTCTGGCTCCACCGCACAACGACTGGTCACCCACAGCGTCGACGATATCATGCGCCTGATTCCCGAAAAGCCCTTTGCACCCTACAGAAATAAAAACATTCTGCTGCACTCTTATTTCCTGCATGACACCACCGTAAAAACCTACGCGGATGAGCGTTTGAAACACGAACTGAAGCGCCGTTTCAATATACAGGTCACGACGGAACCGGCTCTGGCTCAAGGCAGCATGACCGTTTTCTATACCTCGCTGGCCACCGATAAAGACACGTTTGGTCTGACCATTCCACTCGGCTTTGTACCCGGCTTCGACGAGAGCACCAAGCTGAACATTCTGTCGCTGGAGAAATTTCACGGTATCGCGGAGCTGTATTATTTTATCGGTGAGATCGGCGAAGAACACCGACAGGTCACTTTACAGTCGGTCGTGCGCACCGACTCACTGGGCTTACCCTTTATCAGCATTCCCATCAATACACTGGACAGAGCCGGTGAGAAACCCGACCGCAAAGCCGATGCACAGAAGCGTAAACGCTTTCACGAAAAGAATTGAGGCCGGGAACGGCCACCGGCGATCTTACAGCAGCGCCTGACGCGCCCGGTGTTTCTGCAAGGCCATCAGTAACAGCGCCACCAACACCCCTTCCAGCACGGCCATGGCAAGTAATGCCGGCGTGACACTCACGCTGATCATTGACCACAGTCGCGCACTAAACAAGGCGCTCGACACCACTGTGGTATAGCGCAAAGCCGCAAGCATCTGCATGGACTCCTTAGGCACCCACCACATCGCCAGACCCAGCCCTATCTGCAACCCCCCATACACAGAGATAAATTCTGCCAGACCCGCAGGCGAAGCAAACTGAATAGCCAAAAAACCACTCGCCAAACCGGGTCGCGCGAGACACCATACCCCCGACAGTAAATACAAGCTTCCCACCACACGCAGCACGATCATGGCGCTGGCCCTCCACGCTGTTCATCCTGATAAAGGTATTCGATACGTGCCTCGTAATGATCACCCGAGGCATTTTTTGGAATATTGGTGAGCCCTACGAAGCGGCGCAAGCGGCGTTTTTCACGGTCGTAATGGAGCGTGATCGGGTCCACGAGCATCCGAAAAAACCAGTTGGCCGGCTGCACCACAATCGTAACGTCAGTGTCGTCCGATTCTGCGATAAACATACGGAAGCTCACCCATTTGCTTCGTGACAAGGCCAAGAACTCAAATTCAATCATTTCTCCGGCAAGGAGCTGCGCCCACGATTGCACGATCATGCGATCGAAACCGGCATCCGCCACCGCGACCTCGTCACTGGGGCGTCTCAAACTACTTTGCTCCAGTTGCCGCCCTTGCTGCTGCTCAATGACCAGCGTCGTCTCGGTCAGGGTAAGGCTGGTTTTACCGCCGAAACGCAGGTTCTCGAACACCAACTCAGGCAACAGGCCATCGACCTCTGCGAACAGCAAGCGTTTGCGTGCCCAGAGAGTCTCTTCACCCACCTCATTGAAGCCGAGGTAGCGCACCTCGCTGCTCAGATAGTTACCCTGCTCATCGCGCTGCACGGTATGCTCTTCACGATAGAGCAGCTCCCCGGACTCCACGTGAAAAGCCTGCCCCTGAAAGTGCAGAGGCATGGCGAACGCTGAGCCAGCAGCCAGCAGCAGTGCCAGAACGACGCCATGCATCGCGTCAGGCACTCCCGGATGCAGCGGGTGTGCGCAAGCAGTAGGTGGCCATGCCCCCCACGCATGCCCATAGGAATGCCGTGGCGAGCAGTACCGGGTTGTCGAACTGCAAGGCACCTAGCGCACGCCCGGCAGCATAAGACAAGGGCCCCGCTACGGCGAAGGCTGCCACCGCCACCGCAGGCTTGCGTAAGAGCCACGCCAAGGAGGCCGGCAGCGTGGTAACGAAGCCCAACCACAAACACATCAGCCAGGCGGGTAGTGGCCACACCCCCTGAATCTGTGGAAAACT
>JBFHUL010000070.1:0-17840 GCA_041590075.1 Oleiphilaceae bacterium | reverse complement strand
CCGGGCAGGTACAGCCCGCACACTGGTTGAATGGGCGAAGTGCGTGATTTAATACGCGCTGGCACAAAGAGGACGCGCTATGAACCGGCGACAATTTATCACCCGTGCTTTATTGGGCAGCGGCATTGCCGCAGGCGCGGCAACACTGTGGTTGACCACCGCGCGTGATGCGCCCCACCAGAATGTGACTGCGCTCATCAAACAGCTAAATACTTTGGATGTGACACGCATGCGTGCGGCGGGTGCGTGGAATCTGGGGCAAATTTTTACGCACTGCACGCAAAGTGTGTTGTTTTCTCTGCACGGATTTCCCCAGCACAAACCCGATTGGTTCAAGCACACGGCGGGCTCTCTGGCGTTCTCTGTCTTTGCCGCGCGCGGTGCAATGCACCACGATCTCAGTGAGCCCATACCCGGCGCAGCGCCGCTCCCGGCAAATGCTGAACCGCAAGCCGCCTTGCGTGCACTGATCGCGGCCTTGCATACCTTCGATGCCCACACCGGAACACTCGCACCACATTTTGCGTTCGGCGCTCTGAGCAAAGAGGAGTATGCGCAAGCCCATGTCATGCATGTGTACAACCATCTTGAGGAAATCACACAGGTATAGGTGATGGGAAATACCGGGAATATGGTGTGGTTGCTGTTAGGCAGCCTGATCGTGGGTGTTTCGATGGCCTCTCAGGCAGGCATTAACGCCCAGTTGCGGCTGGGTTTGCACTCGCCGGTGCAGGCGGCGTTTATTTCTTTTCTGCTAGGCACCCTTGTGCGGGGTGTTATTGCTTTCGGTCAGCAGCAGCCGTGGTTCCGTCCCGGTGCCTTCGCGTCGCTTCCCTGGTGGGCCTGGCTGGGCGGATTTCTTGGCGCCTTCAATATTGCCATGTCGATTTTTCTCGCGCCCAAGCTGGGGGCATTGCTGCTCGCGGTGTCGATTATATGCGGGCAGGTGCTTGCCTCGCTCGTCTACGACCACAATGGCTGGTTGGGCTACCCCACAATCAGTCTGTCTCCCTCGCGCATACTCGGCGCGTTGCTGATCGTTGTGGGTGTGGTACTGGTAGCCCGAAAGTAATCCCGCCGCGCAGCCTGCCTCGCTATTACCTGCCAGGGAATTGTCGCTGCGGCATGCTTCCCACATCATCGTCACGAAGAGTCTGTGATCGATAAGAAGGAAGCCAAATGGATACAGGTCTGAAGTGGGTATTGATTCTGGTGGGCGGGGTGCATCTTTTACCGGCCCTGGGTGCCCTGGGAGAACGTCAACTGGCGGAGCTGTATGCGCTGAACGTGCTCGACGCGAATCTGCGCGTTTTATTGCGCCATCGCGCAGTGCTGTTTGGCATGTTGGGAGTCTTCTTGGTGTATGCCGCCTTCGTGCCGGCGGTCCAGAACGTGGCCATCTTGGCCGGCCTGTTGAGTGTGGCGTCGTTTATCGTGCTGGTGTGGCTCGAAAGCCCGGTGAATCGGGCGCTGGGAAAAGTCGCTGTGATTGACGTGGTCTTGCTGTGCTTGCTGCTTCTGGTTGCTGGGCTGCGTGGCTTACAGCACGGTTAGCACACTGCGTGCTAGCCGAACCAGGCCTTGATTCTCTCTCGCCAGCCGGGTTTGGCGGGGGCAGCCGTGAGTTCACTCTGCAATTGTTCCGCGCTGCTGCGTTGATAGAGGCGTACTTGTTTTTCAATTGCGCTGAGGTGCGACGCCGCGGCACTCGGGCTACCCTCTTCAACATAGATGGGCGCGTCGGTGGTGTGCGCAAGGGGCGCTGTACTCGGCGCGTGTCGGGGCGCCGGGGACGGGCGAAGCAGTGTGGCTTTGTCCATGCTTTCGCATTCGTTGAGTAACGCCAGGGCCCAACTTTCGTCGTAGTCGCCGTCGTTGGTCGCGGCGTGAAGGTGCTTTCGAGAGCGTGCATTCACGCCAGGATTCAGGTGTTCGGTGGACATAAATACTTCCGATCTTTAACAACGTGTCGAGATTCGCATCCGACTAAAGTGGGTGTGCTCGCCTGAGGACGAGTTCTCTTTTTATCTGGTATTTCGCTTTTTTATCGTTTTTTATCGCCGCGATCACAAGGATCGGGCCGGTTAAAGAATACCCAGTTGCGTGAGGCTTGTCGCCCTTCTCACTTAAAAAAACGCTGGCGCGTGCACACGGGAAGGCGAAAGTGTGAACACCGTCTTCGCGCATGCACTGAAAGCTCAACGTATGTGTCGCGGTTAGGCTAACTGGCTCAGTTAACGATGTAGTCCACCATCACCGCGTTGGTATAGAAGAGGCTGTGATCACCGCGCCGGTGACCCACGAGGTGAAAATGACCCCGTTCGTCGTCCTCATGGATGTACACGCGCAATTGGCAATCTTCCAGGGCCGGCACCGCTTTGGGCAGTTCCAGATTCAATTCTTTCGGGTCGATCTGAATCATGGTTTCCCGCTGGTGCTCACGTTGCAGTTGTGCCTCGGCTTCTTCGAGTCGCCGAAAGTCTGAAGCTTTGAGCTCCAGATGCACCAGGCCCGCGGGTTGCGACTTCATGGCGTCTTCAGGTTTTACGAAACTGTCGAGTGTGAGTGCGTACATGGCAACCTCCTTCCCATTGGTTAGTTAGAGTGATTACGCAGAGAAGTGCCTTCCGGATTATTTTACTTTATCGAACACACGCTGACCGGCCGTCTTGAGCATACTTTGGAATAAGTAAAGCTGCGTTTATTTTTGCACGCCCTAACGGAGGTGGCTGGCCAAGGTACCGGGGCATCGCTATGATGGCGCCTTTTCAGGAGACAAATGATGTCAGCGTGTCCACCTTGCCCACAGTGTGCATCGCCGTATACCTACGAAGAAGGTATCCATCTTGTGTGCCCGGAGTGCGGGCACGAATGGTCGGCGCGACAGGAAGAGAGTATGGCTGCCGATGTGCGCAGCGTGCAAGACGCTAACGGGAATGCCTTGAAAGACGGCGACACGGTCACTGTTATCAAGGATCTTAAAGTGAAAGGCAGTTCCTGTGTGGTGAAAGTGGGTACGAAGGTGAAAAATATTCGCCTGGTGGAAGGGGACCACGATATCGATTGCAAGATCGATGGCTTTGGCGCCATGAAACTGAAATCCGTGTTTGTCAAAAAAGTCTAGGTGTTCGCGCGGCGGGGCTCGCTCCTGTTCATCGGCCCTCACACATTTAGAGCGTGCTCAGGTTTTCCTTCCGTTGCCAGATCTTTTCGTGAAAATAGCAGGCGACCGTATTCACGGCCGCTTCCACCAGCGCAATGGCGCCTCCCAACACAACACAGCCGCGCAACAGAGACGCGACGCCAAATGCGATAAGCATCTGCATGAGGGCGAATGAGATGGTCTTTTTCATGGCGGCAGGCTTCCTTACTCGATTTCTCTAAATGATAATTGTTCTCGAAAACGTTTAAGGTGAATATTTTGAATGGTCATCTGCAAGTAAATCGACGACGGGGGAGGGTAAGGTGAGTAAGAGCTTCACACAGGCGATTGGTGCCGCGGTACGCCGCGAGTTTTCGGCGGCCAAAGATGCGCAGCGGCGAGGTGAACATGGGCAGGCGTTTCACCACCTTGAAAATGCGCACATTCTGGGGCAGCGTTCCACCTACTGGCATAGTCTCGCGCATCTGCACATGTTGCGCTGGGGGTGGCGTCAGAAACGCGTGGTTGAGGTGCTTGGGCAGTTGGTACGTCTGGTCGCAGCGACGACTAAAACGGGCTTGGGCTGGGTGCCCGAGGGGAATACCGGGGGAACGAATGTCAGCCCCTTTCGTGCCATGCCGCTGAGTGAAGAACATGCTGCTGAGATCGCGAAGGCACGCGCCGCGAGCCGGCGCGTGAAGCGGCAGTAACCCAGTGGTTTTCATTTTTGGCCAGTCAGCTGCGGTGACTCGCAATGCGGGCTTTATCCAGTGCCTCGTGGGCGCTGTGTAACAGCTCATCCAGGCTGGCATGTGCGTTCTCTTCGCTGGTAGATATGCCAACACTGGTTTGCACGGGAATTTCTGCACCATCGAACAGGGCGGCTTGGGTCACGAATTCCAGGCGAAGACGCTCCGCAAAACGCGTGGCCGATGTAAATGATGTTTCGGGCAACAGAATCAGGAAGGTGGCCGTGTCATAACGGGCAGCAAGGTCTGCTGCACGCAGATGTACCCGCAGGCAGTTGGCGAGGTGCTGAAGTACGGCATCGCCGGCTTCATGTCCGCGTTGATCGTTGATCGACTTAAGATTGTCCAGGCACACCAACACAGCGCACAGTGGGCGATCATAGCGCTGGCACAAGGCGAGCAAGCGTTCTCCGTACAATCCGAGATAACGGCGATTGGCCAGCTGAGTGAGGCGATCGTTCAGCACCAGCTGTTTGTGGTCGGAATGGGCCTCGCGAACTTCATCGGCAAAAAACTTGATTGCCAGATAGTTCAGCATCAGCACCATGGCCAGATTACTGAAATACATAACACGTGTTTCAAGCGCACTGAAATTAATGCGAAACGTACCAATGTGCACGAGTTCGCTAACGCACAATAGACTCATACCAAGGCTCACAGTCATCAGTTTTCGCCAGCGCGGTTCCTCGTACAGCAGCAGATAAATCACCGCGGGCAGGCACAGCAAATAATATTGAAATCCCGTTTCCGGCCCCACAAACACCAATACGCCCACCGAAATTTGTGCGGCTGCGAGCAGCAGTGTCCAGTAAGTAGCATAAACATACTGGCGAAACTGAATCGGCACGAAGGCCAGCAGATGCGCACCGGCAAAGGCGAAGTCGAAGAGGGCGCCGGCATAGCTGTCGAACAGCAGCCATAAGCATAGGGCATACACCACCGATACCGCACTGGCGATGAGCGCAATGGTTTGGCAAAGGCGGCGTTGATAGTGCCAGCGCAGGCTGGAGGGCTCTTGTTGTGGCGCGTGCAGCGTGTTCTGGAACCAGGAGCGCGGCCCGGTGTCCCGGTTGGCAGAGCGGCGTGTTGGGGGCGATGAAGAGTGTGAATGCACAGCGAAGCTCGTGGGCGGATAAAACAATAGCGCGTTCAACCGGCCAAAGCAGGCGTGCTGAACCGGATGGTCAGAATAGTGTAACGAGTTGTGCCGCGAGTGCGAGAAAATTCTTGTGAAATACGTCGCTCAGCGAAGGTGTCAGGGCTGGCGGATATAGCGATAGGGCAGGCACCGCATATCCAGTCGGTGGCGAGGCCCTTCCTGATCGAGCTTTCCTGCAGCGTAGCCGGCGTCGCCCTCGTACAGCGAAATGCTGCCCTCCGGTGTGTCGATGGTGTTCGGCAAATAATAGGCAGGCGTGACCGGCAGGGCGCGGTTCAGCATGTGGAGGCTGGGGAATTGCGCCAACCAGCACAGCGTGACAAACGTCGCCGGAGCAAGGCGGATGTGTGCATCGGCATGAGCGGCGAGCGCCTCCTGCGGTCGCTGCCATTGATAGTCCTGTATTTCGCCTTGGTCGATGCGTACTTCAGCCTTCTCAAGATGCGTGACGAAAAACCAGGTCGCGAAACGTCGCTCGCGATTAGCCGGGGTCGTCCAGTGAGAAAGAGGGTGGAGGCGGGTGTCTGGCAAATGCAGGCCCGCCTCTTCATAGGCTTCCCGACAGGCGGCGGCCTTCGCGCACGCCACGGTATCCCGTCCGGAATCCCTTGCATCCACTTTGCCCCCCGGGAACACCCATGCGCCGCCATGAAAGCGAATGGCGGCGTGTCGTTTGAGTAGCAGCGTCTGCAGACCCTCGGGTGCGTCCCGGCAAACCACTACGGTGGCTGCGGGGATCAGGGGAGTCGCGGGTGGTGCCTTCTTGCTTGTCATCATGGCCGACATCGCGCCTACCAGGCTTCATAACGGTTCATATCAAACACGCCGGCTTCCTTCGGGTCCTGCCGCGTCAGGTGCGCGCGAAAACCATGGAATATCTGCCAGAAATCGGGGTGTGTGCGGCGTACGCCCCAGCGGTCTACCACTTTGCGGCGGTCTTCTTCAGACACCATGTTGGCAATGGCTTTGGCAAAGACCGCGGCTTCGCGCCAGTTAAGCCGGAACATGAAGTTAGGATAAGAGCCGGCCAGGTAGGGCACAACGCTGACGCTGTCTTCTTCAGGCAGGTAGCGTAAGTCTTCACCCAGAATGAATGCCACGTTACTGTGGGCACGATTACGAATCAGGGAATACACCCGGTACTCGCCGTTGGGCAGATCGACATGCACAAAGCTCAGGTTGGGCAATTGCAGAATGCCCCGTACGGTGTTGGCCCGCTCTTGCGTCAGTGAACGTAACGCATGCGTTACAGTGACTTCGGGAACACTCAGGCCGCGCGTGCAGTCGTTGTCGCTACAGCGGTTGAGTAAATCGCGAGACTGGGCCAGAACAGGCGTGCGTGCAAAGATACGGGAGCTGAATTCCTGCATGGGCGTGCGGCTGGTATAGCTGATGCCGACAGGGGATTCTACATCAAGGTCCTGATAGCTCAGCAGTATCTTGAACTTACCGCTCTGGCGGTACCAGTTGTCGTAAAGTTTCTCGCGCTGCGGCATGGGCATGAAGCGCAGAAAATTCTGTTCGGCGCCATTGCGTATCAGGTCGAAGTACAAGCGCGTTTGGGCTTGATGCGAGACGCTGCCAAACACGTCGAAGCCCACTACCAGTTCGTAATAGCTGCGTTCGAGCAAGGGGTAGTCCATCAACCAGATTGTTCTGGGCGTACGGCCATGTAATCCGCGGTTTACCGAGGCGTTGTCGTGATGGCGGAAGATGGTGAGGTAGGCATCGGGATTAGTACCCTCTCCGTCCCACACGTGGGCCACGCGCGCACCGTCTGCAAAGGCCTCGCGATATTTGATCTGACGTTGTGCGAGATAGTCATTACGCATGCGTTGGTAACGCAGCCATTCGCCACCTAAATCCATAATGTCGGTTTTCTGCCCCGGCAAACCGAGTAATGGGGTGACCCGTTCGCGATAGCTCGCATCGTTGACGAACTGTTCATGTTCGGGGTCTTCAAACAATGTCCAAAAGTGGTCCCGAATCACCGATGTGGCCACCGGGCCATGACATACCGGGCCGCGAATAAAGTTGCGCGTAAAATACTCGGCATGATCGAGCATGAATTGATAACGTGCCTTGGCGGGAATGTCGCGGAAGGCAATAAAGGGGTTGGAGCGTGTCTCATAGTCGTAGCCTGGTAGCTGATTGACCGACCAGTCTTCGGCATAGAACAGCTGTTCCCAGCGTTGGCGTGTATCGGCCGTGAGCGGGTAGGTGATGTGCGTTTTATGCACGATGGTTTCTGTGATGGGAAGCAGGCGGTAGTACACAGCGCCCTGTGGATCGTCATTGGGGCGCCGGGTAGTGATGAGCTGAATGGCTTCATCGCCCGAGGTGCGCGAGCGAACCAGCCTGAAAAATTCGCCCTTTCGTCCGCCCTGCTCGGTGAGATACAAGTGCCCCAGAAACAGGTGCTCATATAAATAGCGGGCCAGCAGTTTGTGTTTTTTCTGGGGGCGATTAAAAAACTGTTCCCACTGTTCGATCTGCTTGGCGTACTTGCTGTTCAGGGGGCTTTGCGAGCGGGTTTCCGGGCGCGGAGCGCCGGCCTCGAACCAGCGCATGAGCAGATTGAATTCCTGTTCATTGAGGCCTGTGACGCCGAAGGGCATGCCATATTGCGGTTGCTTGGCAATAAAGGTATCGATCTCTTTGGGCGTGGGGCAGGCATGTTGCCGGCCAATCCCCACTTCAAAGTGTTTTGGTAGTGGAGTGTTGGTTTCGAGGGGGCGCTGGTAAGCCTGTTCCACCAAGCGCTTGAGTACAGTGCTTGGCTGTGGCTTGGTTACACCCGCGGGATCGCTCACTACCGGAAAGAAGCTCTGTTTGCGCCATTCTGCAATGCTGTGTGCATCATGAAACAGACGCGTAGGCACTGCGTTTTTAAGGCGGCGGCCGTTATACACCGGTAGTTTACTGGCGCCCCGATTAAGGCCCTCGCTGCTTTGTAGATTCAGTTGGCAGGGCGCATCGTAGCAGGCATGGCAGGCAATACATTTATGATCGAACAGCGCCTGCACTTCGTCATAGTGTGGCGCCTGATTTTGTGCCTGTTGTGGCGCATTGTTGGCGAGGCTGAAAGGGCTTGATAGGAGCAGCAGCATCACAATGCCGCGAAGGAAGTTGCATCCAACAACAAATGCAACGTTAGAACAAGACAGCGGCATGAAGGCTTCCTTATTTGAGGGCGAGAGATCTTTGTTCGGAACGCTTTGTTCCAGGCACGTGCGCTGCACACGGCGTCGGCACAGGGTAGACTATACCAAATCGTGGCCGTGGTGAGAGGTGACGATGCGCAGTTAATAATAACAATACGCACGCCAGCGCGAACTGGAGCAGCCCACATGCATGCCACTTCTGTCGAAGGCCCCAAGGGCCGAATTCTGCTGGGTAATCTGATTGAGTTTTTCAGTGATCCACCCCGTTTTCTCACCCGCTTGCAACGCGAATACGGTGATATTGCCCGGTTTCGCATGGGTAATCGCGATGTTTATGCCTTGTTCGATCCCGAACTGATTGGCCAGGTGTATCTCGGGCAACACGACAAGTTCATCAAGAATCGGGCCTTCTGGAATAATGTAAAGGAAATTTTCGGAGATGGACTGCTGACCAATGAAGGTGCGTCATGGAAGCGTCAACGTCGCATCGCCGCCCCGGCCTTTCAGCCTCGCAGCATCGCCACCTACTTCGATCAGATGGTGGCCCTCACCGAGGCCCGCCTGGCAAGTTGGGCGCCCAATGCTCGGCTCAACGCACATGACGAAATGATGCTGTTAACCGCTGATATCGTTGCACATGCACTGTTTGGTGCAGCAACCGGATCGCATGGCACAGTGCTGCTCGAAACCATTCAGCGCATTGAACACATGATTCCGCAGCGTATGAAGCGTCCGTTTCGTTTTCTCAATCAATTGCCCTTGCCGTCCAATCAGCGTTATCGCCGGGCTGCGAAGACGATTGAAGCGGAAATCTTTGCGTGTATTGAAGAACACGAGCAGCAGGCAGACGCGCAGCGCAACACCTTGTTGCAGCACCTGATGAACGCCCGATACGACGACGGCAGTAAAATGAGCCGCAAGCAATTACGCGACGAAGTACTGAACGTATTTCTGGCCGGGCACGATACCACCGCCATTACGCTGTCGTGGAGTTTTTATCTGCTGGCAACACATCCCGAAGCTGAACAGACATTGTGTGCCGAGATCGAGGCGGTGCTGGGTGACGGCCCCTTCAGCTACGATCAATTCAAATCGCTGACCTTTGCCAGACAGGTCATACAGGAAAGCTTGCGTTTGTATCCCGCCGCGCATGTGATGGGGCGGGAGACCATCGAGCCGGTGCAGTTGGGCGACTATCAACTCCCCAAAGGCTGCACGGTATTAATCAGCCCCTACGTGATGCATCGTCTGGAAAAGTATTTTGACGATGCCGAGCAGTTCAAACCCGAGCGCTGGACCGACGCGTTCAGCAAATCCCTGCCCCGTCACGTGTTCATTGCCTTTGGAGGAGGGCCGCGGGTGTGCATTGGCGAACACTTTTCGATGATGGAAGCGATCGTGATACTGGTCACGGTGTATCGCCGCTTTCATTTGCAGTATGAAGGTGATGAGCCGCCGGCGTATTTTGCCAGCATTACCCTGCCGCCGCGCGATGGGATGCCGATGCGGGCCCAGCCCCGGCATTGATCACCGCGCACCACGTTTACAGCAGACAGTGCCGCGGGGTGTTGTGTGAGTGAGTTCATACTCGTTCACAATCTGGCGGAGTCATATCCCGTTTTTCGCTGCGATTCTGTAGTATAACCCTCCCTCGGCTCATCACTTTCTGGCAATGCGGTAATCTATGTTCAAGTCTTTCTTCCTGAATAAAAAATGGTTTGTCTGGTCGGTACTGGGGTCGGTGTTGTTGCTGGCTGCTATCTGGTACAAGGTGCAGCTCGATGTGGATATCAATGAGTGGTTCGGGCAGTTTTACGACACGATACAAAAGGCACTCGCCACGCCAAACAGTGTGACCTTTGATGAGTTTCTGCTTATCTGCATGACCTTCGCCAAAATTGCGGCTATTTATATTGTGGTGGCGGTACTGATGGAGTTTTTTGCACGCCACTACGTGTTTCGCTGGCGCACCGCGATGAACAACTACTATATGGAAAACTGGCCGCGGCTGCGTCACATCGAAGGCGCATCGCAGCGTATCCAGGAAGACACCATGCGCTTTGCCCGTATCATGGAAAGTCTGGGCGTAGCCTTTATTCGTTCGCTTATGACTCTCGCGGCCTTTCTGCCCATTCTTTGGGGGCTCAGTGAGCACGTGAAAGAGCTCCCATGGATCGGGCCGGTGGATCAGGCGCTGGTCTTTGTGGCCGTTATATCGGCGGTGAGCGGCACGCTGTTGTTGGCCGTGGTGGGTATCAAATTGCCGGGGCTTGAATTCAATAATCAGAAAGTGGAAGCGGCCTACCGCAAAGAGCTGGTGTTGGGTGAAGACTATGCCGATCGTGCTGATCCACCATCGGTAGGCGAGCTCTACGACAACGTGCGCAAAAACTACTTTACTCTCTATAAGCACTACATGTATTTCGACGTCGCGAAATGGTCCTACCTGCAGTTTACGGTGATCTTGCCGTACATTGCGATGGCACCCAGTATTGTGGCCGGCACCATAACCCTGGGGGTCTTGCAGCAGATTGTGCGCGCCTTCGGAAAAGTCGAGGAGTCCTTCCAGTACCTGGTGCTAAATTGGGGCACGATTGTTGAGCTGCTCTCTATCTACAAGCGTCTCAAGGCGTTCGAAGACCAGCTTAATAATGATCAGGCCGGACTCACGGTAGAGCCTGCCGGCTAACAGTGATCAACAGAAAATGCGCCGCATTGAGTTCACATCAGAACTGTGACGCAGTTCACGCGCAGGTCATCATAATCGTTAATTTTTACAAGCGCGTTTCGGTTCCGAAGCGCCATGATAGAGGGGATGTGTCTTTGTAGACTGTGTCTGCGGCGAAGTTGAAATATCGCCACGGTTACAGGGAAGCGCTGTATCGACCTTCATTGAGAATCCACTCACTATTACTATAAAAAGAGGAGTGTTCGATATGAACAAACAACTCGTCCTTACCCTGCTGGCGCTCGTGCTCAGCGTGTTCTCTCTGCAAAGCTACGCGGCGTGCAGCAAACAACCCATTGTCTTCGTTCATGGCTATGCCGGTTCCACCGGGCAGTGGAATACCATGATCGACCGGTTTACGGCAGATGGCTGGCCCAGCTGTGCCTTCTACAAGTTCTCCTACAGTTCACTGACGCAAAGCAACAAAACCAGCGCTGCACAGCTTGAAAGCTATGTGGACTGGGTGAAGCAGCAAACTGGTTGGAGCAAAGTGAATGTGGTGGCGCATTCGAATGGTGGCCTGGTGTCGCGCTGGTATCGGGTGTTCAAAGATAAGAGCAGCAGCGATGATTTCGTGGCCATTGGCACCCCTCATGAGGGTACCAGCTGGGCTTATGGCTGCTTTAGTCCTGCTTGTTTCGAAATGCGTTATAACTCGTCCTTTCTGCGTGACCTGCGCGGCCGCGGTTGCGATACCTCCGTCTGGTCCTCTGGTGACGCGATCATCAACCCAGACAGCAGTGCGCAGTGTGGCGATAGCTATCACGTAGGCTGGTGGGATCACAACATCATGCTCAATCTGAACAGCACCTATCAAATCGTGAAAAGCAATATCTGAAGCGGATGACAAGGCGGTGTACCAACGCTGAATATCTCTGTGCACCGCCTCTGTGCATGCCGGGTTCGCGTTGGGGCACGCTCGAGTCAAGTGTGAACTGGTTCACATGCAGGTGAGTAAGATCGTTAGTTTTTACAAGCCTGCGGCGCACAGATTGCCGATGATGAAGGGGTTGTGTCTTTGTGGTCTGTGAAAGCGGCAAGGCCTGAAGTATTGCCGCTTTGACACGGATGCGCTGTATCGACCTTCATTGAGAATTCACTCACGACTAATATAAAAAGAGGAGTGTTCGAAATGAACAGAAAATTAGTCCTTACCCTGCTGGCCCTCGTGCTCAGCGCCTTCTCGCTGCAAAGCTATGCCAAATGCAGCAAACAGCCTATCGTATTTGTACATGGTTATGCCGGCTCTACCTGGCAGTGGAATACCATGATCAATCGATTTAAATCGGATGGATGGCCAAGCTGCGCCTTCTACAAGTTTTCCTACAGCTCGCTGACGCGCAGCAACAAAACCAGTGCTACGCAGCTGCGTGATTACGTGAACTGGGTGAAGGGCCAAACCGGGTGGAACAAGGTCAACCTGGTGGCACACTCCAACGGTGGTCTGGTATCACGCTGGTATCGCGTATTCAGAGATACACGCAGCAGTGATGATCTGGTGACGATTGGTACGCCGCATTATGGCACCAGCTGGGCCTACGCGTGCTTCAGCCCGGCCTGTTTCGAAATGCGCTATAACTCATCGTTCCTGCGTGACCTGAACGGTCGTGGTTGCGACACAGCGATCTGGTCTTCCGGTGATGAGATCATCAATCCCGACAGCAGTGCGCGGTGCGGTACCAGCTATCATGTAGGCTGGTGGGAGCACAACATCATGCTGGAACTGGGTTCCACTTATAATATTGTGAAAAGCAATATCTAGTTAAATATGCTGATAGCGGTCGGGTTCGCACAGAACTAGCACCGCTTTTTCGTTAGGCTGACCACTTGGAGTACAAGAGTTGGGCAGAGTCTGGCGAAAGTTGTAAGGCCTTTGCCAGAGGTATTCTGCCTCTGGCTTTCTTCGTTAAGGAGGTAGGAATGTTGGGGCGCGAACGCGGTCTATCTGTAACGGCTGTTGTGATGAGTTGGGTATTGCTGTGCACCGGAGCATCTTCCGTGCAGGCACAGGATGTGGTCGTGCACGTCAACGACCATGAGATTTCCTCAGCCATGCTCAATCTCCTGGCGCATTCCCGGGAGAAGGGTCCTTTTGCAGAGGTGGCTCACAATCGTGAGCAGATTCTGCATGACCTGATTAACACCGAGCTGTTGTACCAGGCGGCCAAGCAGGCGGGTATAGATCAGCAGGAAGAAGCCAGCCTGGAGCTGGAACTGGCACACAAAACCCTGATGTCGCAACTGTATGTCATGCAATTCATGGAGTCGCTACCCATTGAAGAGGACGCCTTGCGAGCGCTGTATGACGCCACGCCCGATCGCATCATGGTGCAAATGGCGCGCTGGGATTTTCCTGATCAAGCGGCTGCCCAACAGTTTTTAAAGTCCGTTTCCGCCGGCGAGACGCCCGTACCGGAAGGGGAGGTAGAACCATGGCAAAGCAGTGATAATTTTGGCTTTGCCGATCAGCTGAGTACGCTTAACAAGCAGGATTGGTTACCTGAGGTCGTGAAGAGCGAGCACGGCTGGCAAGTTTGGCGTATCATAGATCGCTCGAAAATTTCCAAACCACCTTATGAACGCGCCCGCGAAAGTTTGCGTCAGGAAGTGGCTCAACAACAACTGCAAGGACACATCGCCAAACTGAAGGAACAGGCCAAGATACGTTTTATAGAACGGGAGTAACTGCGTGAAGACAACGCCGCTGTTTATTGTTCTCGCAGCCGGTGTGGTGATTGCCGGCGGTCTGCTTGTCGTCACTGAACCCTCCGTCAGTCGGTCACCCGAAGCTGTGAACACTGCTCCCGGATTGCAGCCTCCCCTTACGGCTGACGCAGTTGATTCTGTCGCTGTTGCTTCCCCGAGCGAGCGGAAATCTTCGCAGCACACGCACCAATTTCCAGTACCCGAATCCGAGACTGATCAGCAAGCCCCAGTGGTTACGCTATTTAATGCGCCTGACGCGTCCTCGCTGCAGCGCGTCCCAGGGTTAAGATCGATGGCGGATCAGCTTGACGCCGAGCAGGGTCTTTCTGACCATAACCTCATGCTGCTGCAGGAATTGGCCCAGCGCATGGTGGATGCTCAGGCGGGTAGCGCCAGCGTGGCACTGAGTGAGATCAGCGCCATCATGCCTTCGCCGGCGCTTGCAGAGGCCTTGCAGCGTATTGTTGCGGCGGGGCAAAAGGAGGTTGCGTTGCATGCGCAATGGCAGGGTAACATCATGCAGGATGTACAGGGCTATCAACAGGCGCTCATGGCGCTGCGTAGCGAGGTGCTGGGCGCCGAATTGTACTCCAAGCTCTATGCGGCCGATCTGCAGCAGGTAAGTGATGATGGCTTTTCTGCCGAAGTCGTTGAGGCGCAGGGCGAGGCACGATCCACCGAAGCGTCTCGCAGCGATGCGCACGCCAGGCGCGAGGCATTGTTGGCGCAATGGCAGGCAGGCGAAGTAAGTGAATCGGTGTTGCGAGAAGCATTATTGGACGACCTGTCGGAGCAGGAGGTCGCCCATTTAATTGAAACCGGGCAGCACGAGCGGGACTGGCTGAACCGTATGGGTCGCTTTCTGGAAGAATACCGTTATGTGGAGCAAGCCGGCCTGGCCGGTGATGACGAACAGCTGATGCGGCAGGAGTTGATCGAAAAACATTTTCTGCCTGAAGATCACCACACGGTGGATCAATTCCTGTTTGGCTGGACCGGCCACACAACAGACGCTGCCCCAGCGGATAACGCACTATGACCAGTAGCGATGCACTTATTTATCTCTGGGAGCGTCGCAGCCTGTTTATCGGCGTGCTCAGCGACCCCGTCAAAATGTGTCAGGCTGCGGCCACGCTGACGGTCAGTTTGGGGCAGCCCTTTTTGTATCGCAGCGACGAGAGCGAACCCTTCAGGAAAGCCTGTAGCGCCCTGACGCCTGCGGGATGCAATTATGAAATCGATACCTGTGGCGAGGTCGTGGCCAGTTGTATGCTGGATCCCTTCGGCGAAGATCACGCCATGCTGCAACATCAAATGAGCGAGCAGGGCCGGGCAGCCAACGGCGCTCAATTCGACAGCCGGCAGGAAGCGCATTATCGCGCCGCCTTCCGCGATATGTATCAGCAGGGCATGGACTACGAACCAGCGTACCAGTTGCTGGACGAAGCGCTGCGAGAAGGTGTGCCTGATGACCTGGCCGAGCACTATGTCGACCCCAGAATTGTTGCGGTGGTGGACGAGTTGAAACGTCGGGTACACGAAAATTTATCGATCGATGATCTGGCCAGTGTTGCCAATCTGTCGGTGTCGAGGCTGGTACAATTGTTCAAGCAACAAACCGGTATTCCCATTCGCCGTTATCGTTGCTGGCACCGCCTGTTCGTGGCCTCGATACTGGTTGCGAAAACGGGCAACCTTACCGAGGCTTCGGTGATGGCCGGGTTTAACGATGCGTCGCACTTTACCAAAACCTTTCATTCCATGGTGGGCATGAGCCCCTCCAAATTACTCAACCGGCCGGGTCGTGTACGTTTGATGGTGCCATAACGCAGGTTTGCGTGCTGAAGCCTGAATCCGCCTAGCGGAAACGCCAAGGCGCTGCTATGTTAAAAATCCAGCCAGTAAAAAAGTCACCGAAACGCCCCTATGCAAAAACAAGAAATAATCGACACCCTGTTGGTGGCAGCCGATTTTGTTCTGCTTGCCATCGACGAGAAAGGCGTGATTCGCACTTCCACCCCAGCCGTGCGGACCATCTTTGAAAAACAGGAAGGGGAGGTGGAAGGCCGCCCGCTTACCGAGTTGATTCCGGCGCTCCAAGATCTTGCGATACCCGACTTCGAACCCATAGAAGCACGCGGCGGTATGTGCGGTTTGGGGGATGAAGACGTGGACATGGCCGACTCCAGTCTCATGGAATACCTAGCCTGCTACAAGCAGAATATTGGCAAGTATGAGGCGCAGGTGCTGGTGGGTTCAGAACTGCGCTGGATCGACCTGGCGGTCTACAAACTCGAAATTAACGGTGGTCTGACTTTTCTCGCGACCATCAACGACATTACCGCACGCAAAGAGCAGGAAGAGGAAATTCGTGAACTGAACGAAAACCTCGAACAGATGGTGGAAGAGCGCACGGCAGATTTGCAGGAGCGTTCGGAGCAAATCAAGAAAATGGTGATGTCCTGCGCCAATGAGCTACAGCACGTCAACGATACTTACCAAAGCATGAAAGAAACACAGATGATGATGATGGAGGGCATGGAGTCGTCCATTTTGTCGGAAGTGTCCGGTCTCAGCGACACACAGCGTGAACAGATTCATCAGGTGATGCAGGCGCAGCTGGTTGAAGCCATGAATATGTATTCGCAGGACCAGATCACCGATCAGAAGTTCATGTTAACGATTATCTCCCTCAACGAGTTGTTCGGTAATACCTCAAGCGAAATCGAGAATCTCAAGCCTGGGCAACTGTCAGGTACCAATCAGGACGAAGTGGACGACCTGCTCGATTCACTCGGCATCTGAGTCACGGCCTGAATTTCTGACGGTAGGTGGTGGGCGTGATGCCCACTCGCTCACGAAACAAGCGCCGGAACGAGTTTCCGTCTTCATAACCTACCTCACGGGTAATGGCATCGATGGTGTCATTACGGGTTTCCAGCAGAAATTTTGCCTGCTCAATGCGCAGGTTTTTCACATAGGTGCCGGGCGTACAACCGGTGGCCTGTTTAAAACAGCGCATAAACTGACGCAGGCTCAAACCATGTGACCGGGCCACCTCCTCCAGCGAGAAGGCTTCGCTGAAATGGGCTTCCAGCCAATCCTGAATGCGATGCACGCGCTGGTCCTCATGATGTCGCGGGCGCTGCATCATGGTGTAGGGCGTCTGGCTGCGTTGGCGTGTATCGATGAGCATTTTCTTGGCGCATTCGTTTGCCAGTTCGGCATTGCCATATTTCCGCAGTAAATACAGCATCAAATCGTTGCCACCGGTAGCACCGCCGGAGCAGTGCAGGTTGTCGTCATCCGTGACCACCTGATCTGGCATGAGCCGTACCTGCGGATAGCGTTGCGCGAATGCATCGGCAAAGGCCCAGTGCGTGGTGGCCCGGCGATGATTCAGTAGTCCTGCTTCTGCGAGCACGAAGGCGCCGGTGCACATACCGGCCAGATGCGCGCCATGTGTGCGTGTGTGGCGCAGCCATTCACACGTTGACGTGAGTGTTGGCAGCAGCTGTAAAATCCGGAACAGAAAGCCCGGCACAATAATCAAATCGGCCTGCGGTGCGGTCGCAAAGCAATCATCCGGAGTGAGAGAAATGTGCCCGGAACAGGTGATCGCCTGCCGTGTGGCGGCAACAGTTTGAACGCGAAATAGAGGCTGATTGCATCGCTGTTTCATACTGTTCAAGGTATTGATCGTCTCAAACCCCTCCAGACAGCCAGCAACGCTGGCAGCAGAACAGCCCTCGCTAAGTAACACCTGAACATGCGTCACCATCATAATTACCCGCTTAGCAGTGAAATGGCAGAAACTGCAAGAATAATGTCATATATGCCACTTATGTGCCATGTGCTGGCCGCGTAGAATGCGCCTGTGAATCCAAATGAGTGGTCAAGCAGAGGGGCAGTATCAGCATGGCGAAGCGGGAAAATTTGTATTGTCGTCACTACCATGGCGAAGATGCAGACGAAACACTGTTGCGTCAAATGTGGCGTTTGCGCCTGGACTACCTGGTACTGAATGCCTCCGAGGAGCAAGACTGGCGCACGTTCAGCAGTTTATTGCGCCGGCCCGATACCCGCCTGATCACCTTTTGGGATGATGGGGGCATCCTGCAAGGCTACTTTACCTTTGCGTTTCATCCGGTCTCACATGGGGGCCGCAGCGGCTTACTGGTGCACTCCAAAT
>JBFHUL010000069.1:0-18608 GCA_041590075.1 Oleiphilaceae bacterium | reverse complement strand
TCGTTGGTCCAGGGCGCGGCCAGATTCTTGAGTGTCACGTCATAAAAGGCGGTATTCTCCATGGCGGTGTAGGCCGCTTCAATGGCGTCGCCTGCGGCGATGTCGCTCGCCATGGCATTCAATACGCTCGCCGAAGGCGGTACACCGGCGATGCGATCGTGAATGCGCTTGGCCTGCTCGCGCTCACCGGCCTGGCCCAGAGTGCTACACAGCAGCATGCTGAGGCCCAGTGTGCCCACTTTGAAAAGGCGAAGGGTGGTGTGCAAAGGCGCGGGCTTTCCCTGCTGCGCGGTAGCCTCAACGGCAAAGTACTGCTCGGCGGTGAAGACTTTCATGGCGAGTTCCCTCAGGTGATCTATGCTTCAAAACGGTAGTCAGCAAACTGCGATGTGGAAAGTCTAGTTGAAGTGTTCAGGTAGCATTTGAGTGCTGGCTCACACCCTTACATTGCGTTACCCAAGTGTAATGGAGAGTTCGTCAGTGGAAGACATACTTTAAGGCATGATCCCTGTCTAAGTCGTTAAAAGGGCTTGATTATGTCGAAATGGAACAGCATTGTGACCCGCTTCAAATTTACATTGTTTAACAATCAGCGCAGGGGCGCGTTAGGCCGCTCGGGTACCCTATGTGTGATCCTGTTGGCATTGTCTGCCTGCGGTGTGGGAAACAGTGGCCAAGAGTCAGATCCGGTTGTAGAAGAAAATCCTGTCGCCTTTATCAAACGCAACCTGATTATTGAAGATGATGTGCAGGATGATGACCTGCGCAGTCCGCAAGCCTTCCGTCCGGGCGCGCGCCTCTATATCAAAGATCGGGCATCCCCTTCAGCGCCGGCGCGCGATATTACCTCAAGCGTGTTTTCTGATCCCGGCTTTCTCAATGACGATGGCGAGCTGCTATACAGCGTACGCGATTTGAGCGTGTCTTTTGATGGCACTCGGTTGCTGTTCAGCATGCGCGCACCGGAAATTGAAAACGCCGATGAAGATGAACAACCAAAGTGGAATATCTGGGAGTACGATACAGCGACCAACAGCCTCACACGTTTGATCGAATCCGATACCGAAGCTGAGGCCGGGCATGATCTGTCGCCGGCTTACCTGCCGGATGGCCGTATCCTGTTCACCTCGACGCGTCAGCGCGTGTCGAAAGCCATCTTGCTGGATGAAGGCAAGCCACGCTTCTCCGCACTCGAAGAAAACCGTAACCGCGAAGCGTTTGTGTTACACGTACTCGACCCTGTTAACGACACCATTGATCAGCTTACCTACAATCAAAGTCACGATCTCGATCCGCTGCTGTTGCAGAACGGCAAAATTCTGTTCAGCCGCTGGGACAACGCCGGTCGCACCACCAACAACGGCTTCAACCTCTACCAGGTGAATCCCGATGGTACCCAGATGGCGTACGTGTACGGGCGCCATTCGCACCTCGACAATGGCAGCGGCGACGCACAGCACTTTGCCAATCCCTTCGAACTTGAGAACGGCAATATTGTTGCTCAGTACCGTCCTTTACAGACCACTAATCTGGCCAGTGTGCCGGTGGAAATCGATATTGCCAATTTCGTGGAATATAACCTGCGCACCGATGGCAGCGCAGGAACCGGCCAGCAGGCGCTGGTGGCGGGTGTGGATACCAGTGGTGCAGCCAATCTCAATGGCACTTATGGTGCGGCCTTTCCCCTCTACGATGGCACCAACCGCTATCTGGTGAGTTGGTCGCCGTGCCGTATTGTGCCGATCGGTTCCATGAATGCCCCGATTGAAGCCTGTACCGCAGAGAAACTGGCTTCGGGCAATTACGAAGCGGCCGAACCCTTGTATGGCCTGTGGTTGTTAAACGCCGATACCAATACCCAGCTGCCCATCGAGCTGCCTGAAGAAGGGCAGCAGTACGACGAAGCGGTGCTTATGAAAGCGCGCAGTATTCCCAATGTGATTGAAGCGCCGGTATTGGATAGCGATGCGCAAGTGCTGGCAGACCAGGGCTACGGCACCTTGCATATCCGGTCGGTCTATGATTTTGACGGTGTGGATACCACACCCAGCGGCATCGCAGCGATGGCTGATCCCGTCCAAACGCCCCCGGATCAGCGTCCCGCGCGTTTCCTGCGTCTCGAAAAGCCGGTGTCGATTCCTTCCGATGAGGTGCGTGATTTCGTAAACGCCGCCTTTGGTCGCAGTGCAGCACAGGGCATGCGCGAAATTCTGGGTTATGTGCCCGTGGAACCCGACGGATCTGTGAAAGTCGCCGTGCCGGCCAATGTTGCCTTTGCGATTAGCGTTCTGGATGCCGACGGCAAACGCACCACTCAGCGGCACCAGAACTGGTTGCAAGTGCGCCCGGGTGAAGACATTCAATGTATTGGCTGCCATGATGCCAACAACTCTGTGCCGCACGGCCGCCCCGATGCCGAACCCGATCCGGCCAATACCGGTGCGGTTACCACGGGTGTGGAATTTCCCAATTCCGAAGCGCGCCTGTCGCCACTCATGGGCGAAACCATGGCCGAAACACGGGCGCGTATCGATGGCATTCGTCGCCTGACCGCCGACATTATTTTCGATGACGAATGGACTGACGATACTGTCACACCCAAAGCCGCCAGTTTTACCTATGCCTATGCTACCAATGCGCCTATTGCTGCGCCCAATTGTGTGGCCGCCTGGACCAGCCTGTGTCGTGTGAACATTCAGTATCCCCACCATATCCACCCTCTTTGGAGTGTAAATCGTCGCTTATTTGACACCGATGGAGTCACGGTGCTTGAAGATCGCACCTGCACCGCATGCCACAGCAATACCGACGATGCAGGGGATGCACGGGTACCGGATGCCCAGCTCGACCTGAGCAATGGCCCCTCGACGGACGAGCCTTTGCACTTTAAGTCCTATCGTGAACTATTGTTTAACGATAACGAACAGGAAGTGGTCGACGGTATTCTGATCGATCGTCTGGTGGATTCGGGTGAAGTAAATTTGGTGCCCCGTCTGGATAGCGACGGGAACCCCGTGCTTGATGGCGATGGTAACCCTATTATCGACGAAATCCCGATTCTGGTGACCGTACCGGTCGCGCCCACCATGCGCACGGCGGGTGCGGCAAACAGCGACGACTTTTTCAGTTTGTTTGAGGCGGGAGGTTCACACGCAAGTTTTCTGACGGCCGCCGAACTCAAGCTGATTGCAGAATGGCTGGACTTGGGTGGGCAGTACTTTAACGACCCGTTTCTCGCGCCTTTGAATTAGAACGCATGCACAGGGCAAATAAAGCATGAGCAATGTCTCACCACTACAATAACCGTGCAGGAAGACAGGAAAAACCAGTGACCGTGTTAGTGAAACATCGGGGCCTTCTTGGGCTGGCCTTGCTGCTGTGGGTATGCAGTACACACCTGCGTGCGGACTGGTGGTGGCAGGACGACAGCCCGCCGGCACCGCAGCCGCAGGTACAGGTCGCGGAGCCCTTTACCCAGTGGCGTTCAGGGCCCGGCAGTATGTACCCGGTTATTCATAGCAGCGAGCGGGGCGAGTGGCTCACGCTGCACAGCCGCAAAACGTCTTGGATTAAGGTGAGTGACGACGCAGGGCGCGAAGGCTGGGTGCATGTGGATGATGTTCTGCTCACCAAAGACGGGCGCGGTCGTCTTGTGCAGCTGGAAGCACCCCGGTTTGATGATTTTCGTACCCGCCGCTGGGAAGCCGGACTGATGATGGGAGAGTTCGACAGTACGGCCGTGAATGCCGGGTATGCAGGTTACTGGCTGACCGAGCAGCTTTCTGTCGAACTCTGGGGTTCGCAGATTCTGGGCAGTGCCTCCGAAATACTCATGGCCAATGTCAACTTGCTGCACCAGCCGTTTTCCAATTGGCGCGTCTCCCCGTTTTTTACCCTGGGTTTCGGGCATATTTTTGTGAAACCAAAAGCCACGCTGGCGCAAAGTGAAGACCGCGATGATTCCACCGCACATGTGGGATTAGGGTTACGCTATTACGTCACCGAACGGTATTTTTTACGAATGGAAGTGAAAGACTACAAGGTCTTCACCAGTCGAGAATCCAACGAAGAAGCAACAGAATGGAAAATTGGACTCAGCGTATTTTTTTAAAAGCGGCCCTGTGCATTACGGGCTTGTTAACGCTTGGTAGCGCGCAGGCAGAAGAGGGTGAAGATCGGCCGCTTATCGCGCCGGATGTGCGCCCGCAGCAGGTCGATGAAGCACTGATTGATACCGAGAATTTCGAAATTGGTGCCTTTTTCGGGGTAATGAATATCGAAGACTTTGAATCTTCCGCAACCTACGGCGCGCGTGTGGCCTACCACCTCGACGAGAGCCTGTTTCTCGAGGCCAATATAGGCTTTGCCGAAGGCGGCGAAACCTCCTTTGAGAAGCTCGCGGGTAATGTGCAGTTGCTCAGCGATGAAGATCGCGAATATACCTATTACAACGTTGCCTTTGGCTACAACATTCTGCCCGGTGAAGCCTTTTTCAAGGTGCCCTTTGTTGACCAGCATTACACCGTGAATACCAATTTTTATCTGCTCGCGGGCGCGGGCGCAACCGATTTTGCCGGCGATAACCGCTTTACCGGGGTGTTCGGTGGGGGCTACCAAATGATTGTGAAGGACTTTATTGCCCTGCATATCAGCGTGCGCGAGCACCTTTACGATATCGATGTGCTGGGCGAAACCAAAACCAGTTTCAATACCGAAGTGCGTGGCGGATTGTCGTTCTTCTTCTAAACAAAACGCGCGCTCCAGCGCAATCGGGTGCAATGACGAAATATACGAGGTACTAGCATGATCAAACAATTTAAGGGCCTGTTCGCTTTACTGGTAATCGCCGCAATGGCCACCTCGGTGCAGGCCGAGAACCTGGAGGGCCCGGCGCCCGACTTCACGTTGAAAAGTAAGAGCGGTGAAAACGTGCGTCTGGAAGATTTGCGCGGACAGGTGGTGATGCTAAATTTCTGGGCCTCCTGGTGTGGGCCCTGCCGCCAGGAAATGCCGCACATGGAAGACATTTTCAAGAAATACGAAAAGTTCGGTTTTACGGTGCTTGCAGTGAGCGTGGACGAAAACCCTGAAGATGCGAACCGTTTTCTCGACGCTGTGCCGGTCAGCTTTCCCATTCTTTACGATACCGAAAGCCGCGTGAGCCAACTCTACGATGTTGATGCGATGCCGACCACCGTCATGATTGATCGCGACGGCAATAAGCGCTTTTTGCATCGTGGCTACAAACCCGGCTACGAAAAAGACTACAAGAAACAGGTTAAGAAACTGATTCGCGAATAAGGCGCCGGAGGCACTCATGCACGCTTTCAAACTCCCGGGTATTGCGATGGTGTTGGTACTTTTGGCGGGCTGTTCGGGCATCGAGCCCTGGGTCAAACCCTACGAACGCGATAATCTTGCCGACCCCATCATGAGCCTGAGCCGTCATGGTTATGCCGATACCTACATGCATCACGTGTATCAGGCGCGTGAGGCGGCACGCGGGGCAGAAGGGGGGACCGGGGGTGGTTGTGGCTGCAATTAGTCTGGTTACCGGCACGCTCAGATTGTACTGGGCTTGGTTAAACGGTACGCGCTTGCGCGTCTATTCGTCAGGTAGGGTTTGTTCACACCCTGCAGGTGGTGCTGCCACAAAACAGGCCCGTATCGCGTCGCCCGTTTTCCGTCAAACCTATACACTGCTGGCCCTTCTCGCGTTCACCACAACCAGCTTTGCCGCAACGCTAGCCCCCGACGCCGTAGATATCATGCATCACCGCTATGAGGGTGGGGGCATGGAAATCGACGGCCCCTCGGTGCTGGTGCGCAAAAGTATCGGCACGCAGGTATCGGTGACCGGCCACTACTATATTGATTCGATTTCCGCGGCCTCGGTGGATGTGATCGCACTGGGATCGTCTGAATATACCGAAGAGCGCACCGAGATCAGTGGTGGCATCGATTATCTGCACGAAAAAACCATCATGAGCATGGGCTACACCAACAGTAGCGAAAACGATTACGAAGCCAATACGCTGTACTTTTCGGTGTCGCAGGATTTTTTCGGAGACCTCACCACGCTCACGCTTGGCTATGCACGGGGCTGGGATGACGTGGGCCAGCGCGGGCAGCCTGAGAGTGAATGGGAAGAGGCCGATCGCCATAACTACAAGATTGGCGTGAGTCAGGTGATTACGCGAAACATGCTCATGGGGCTGGATATCGATGTGATCACCGATGAAGGCAAGCTGGAAAATCCCTACCGGCGCAATCGCTATGTCGACGCAAGCGCAACCGCGGGTTACAGCTTTCAGAACGAACTGTATCCTGATACCCGCACCAGTACCGCTGCGGCGCTGCGGGTAATGTATTACCTGCCATATCGGGCTTCTTTGAAAGCCGACTACCGGTTTTTCCGTGATACCTGGGGCATTCAGGCCCATACAGTGGGCGCCGGCTATACCCATACCTTTGGTGATCATTGGAAGGCCGATATTCACTATCGTTACTACACGCAGGATCAGGCCGATTTTTACGCCGATCTGTTTCCGTTTCAGAACTCCCAGACGCATCTGGCGCGCGATAAAGAGTTGAGCCAGTACGCGGGCAGCACAGTGGGCCTCGGCGCCAGTTATGAACTCAAACAAGGGGTGATTCCCGGCATCGATCGCCTGTTGTTCAGCGTGCTGCTGGATCGCCTCGATTTCAGCTACGACAATTTTCGCGACCTGACCCAGACCGGCCATGCCGTCGGCGAAGAACCGCTTTACGCATTTGATGCGCTGGTGTCCCGCATCTCACTCATTTTGGAGTATTAAGCCATGGAGCACAGAATTACGTCGCAATGCGCGCGCAGAGGCCGCGCCATGAATTCCCGCCTGACTGCGTGTCTGGGCCTCGTGTTTGCCCTGGCTCTGCCCCTGCATGCGGAAGAAACCGAACAAGCCGGGCCCACAGAGGCTGTGGCGGTCATCGATAAGGATCAGCCCGTGGCGCTGAGTGTCGAAGAGCTCAAGAAAAAGGTGATCGAGCTCAATCGTGATCTCTTTATTTTGGAAGAAGACCTGCTCTTTCCGGCCAACACGCAGTTCGTGGTGTATTTAAGCCTCGATACCGGTCAGTTTATTAAGCTGGATAGCGTCAAACTCAAACTCAATGATGAGGTGGTCGCGGCGCACCTGTATACCGACCGGCAGCTTAATGCACTGCAGCGCGGCGGCTTGCAGCGCCTGCACCTGGGCAACCTCAAAACCGGCGAACACGAAGTTACCGTGTTTGTAGAAGGCATTGGCCCCAACAATCGGCCCTATAAACTGGCAGCCACGCAAACGATTGAAAAAGACACCGAACTTAAGGCGCTGGAAATCCGCATTAACGACCGCGCGGCCGACTACGAGCCCGAAGTGCGCATTCAGGAATGGGAAACCGACTAAGTTTTATGACCAACTCGCGCACGCACAATCGCCTCTTCCTGAGATCCCTGTTGCTGGCGGCGCTCTGTTGCACGCCCTTGCTGTGTGTCGCAGAAGCCCCCACGCGCGTCAAGGATCTGCGCTATGGTGATGCCTTGTATCATTACCATCAGGGCGCCTTGTTTGCGGCACTGACCAGCCTTGAAGTCGCCAAGGCCAAAGGCGGTATTCAAGGCCATGGCGATCATCCCTTGCTGGTGGAGGGTGGTTTACTGCTGGCGTACGGTTTGCACCGGGAGGCCAAGGCACGCTTTGAACAGGCTCTGGCGGATCAGATTGATGCAAGCAGTCGCAATCAAGCCTGGTTCTATCTTGGCAAAGTCCTGTATCTGGAAGCGGATCATGCGGCAGCGGCCGAGGCCTTGCAGCAGGTGGATACCGCCCAATTGCAGCGCGATGATGCCGCTCTGTTTGCCGAATGGCACTATCTGCAAGCCCAGATGGCCTTGCGCGAGGGCCGGCAAGATGGCGTGCCCGCTTTACCTGAAGACGCACAAGAAGGGCTCTGGTGGGCCTATACCCAATACAATCGCGCATTACGCGAAGAGGATGCGGCCGAAGCCCTCGGTGCACTGGAGCAGGCATTGGCAGCCTTTCTCGAATCCCGGCCGGCCCCGGCACTCCAGCGCGAAGCACACGCTTTGCGGGATCGCACTTTGCTGAGTCTGGGCCAGTTACATCTGCAAAATAGCGCCTATCAGGCCGCTTTCGATGCCCTGAAACAATTGCGGCGCGATAGCGTTTTCGCCGAGCAAGGCCTGTTTCAGTTTGCCGTCGCTGCTTCGCATCTGAACCGCCCCGAACAGGCTCTGGGTGCGCTCAAGCAACTCCAGAGTCGTGAGCTGTTCACACCGTGGCTGCAGCAGGTGCCCTATGCCTTGGCGTATCTCTACGAGCAAATGGGGGAAGCGGCACTTGCATACGAAGCCTATCGCGCCGCATCGGGCCATTACCGCACCCAACATCTGCAGCTGGGGTTGAAGAAAGAGAATCTGAGTGAAGAACAACTTCTGGCAGCGCTGCGCTTCAGCGAAGGAGCGCGCGCAGGACTGGGAAGCGCCTTGCTGGACACCGACGCCTATGGGCGCCTCAAGGTCACGCCCGAACACTATGACTATGCCGCTTTACTGGCGGATGAGCGCTTTCAGATCGCCCTGCGTGATTTGCACGAGCTGTATAAATTGCGCGACTCCCTCGCGACTTGGGCGCGCCAACTGGATTCCTTCGATACCATGCTTGCCACCCGCACAGCGCAGCGTGCGCTGAAAATCAGTGCGACGCAGGCGGAGTTGGAACGCTTGCAGGTAAGTCAGTGGGAGGCGCGCCAGTCGGCCTATGCCCAGGCCATCGCTGAGGCCACCGCCAACGAAGACTGGCAGTTTTTCATGAACGAAGACCAAATGGATATGGCCGAGACACTCGAGGCCGTCAAGGCTAACCTGGCTTTGCTGCCCGACACCGAAGACTACGCCGACCTGAAGGCAGCGTTCACTGAAAAACTGCGCCGTGCGCAGGGCTATTTTGATTGGTGGCTGGCCGATAGTTTTGGGGTGAATCGCTGGGCCGCCCAAAAACAGCTCAAAGGACTGAACCGCGCCATGCAAGAATTTGAGACGCGCAACGCGACCCTGCAAGAGCTGATGCGCTCGGATGATGACTTGCGGGCCTTGAATGCGCGTGTGCAGAGCGGCCGCGCTCGCCTGGCGCAAGTGCGCATTCAGCTTGATGGCGCCCTGCAGCAGGCACGCCAGGCCTTGCTGAGTTTGGTGGAGGCCGAGCTCGACAGGCAACAGCAGGAGGCAGCCGAATACTTGTTGGCATCGCGCGAGGCGCAGGCGCGCCTTGCCGACTTGTTGCTGCAGGGCAGGCCGGCAGCAGTCGAGAACAAGGCCGATGATCCCGAAGCCAGCACGGAGGCGGCGCCATGAAATCGCTAATGCGGGGGATGGCACTGGCAAGTGTGCTGGTGATGACGGGTTGCCAAAGCCTGTTGCCGGGTTCATGGGGTGAGAGCGAGACACCTTTGGTTGACCCCATGAGTCTCGCGGCCTTGCAGCCTGCCGTCATCACACCCGGCACGCGCACGGCTCCGGTCAGTCTTGAAGAGGTGATCGCCAGCTATGCCGAACTCTTGCCCTTGCTCGAAAATCCCGATACGCAAATTCGCGTGCTGCACCGTCTGGCCGATTTGAAGCTCGCCAAAGGCGAAGTGCTGATGTCGGAGCAGGCCGTGGACGAGCTGGACATTGCGGTCCGAGCATATCAAGGGCTGCTGGAGCAGTATCCCGATCGGCCGGCCAACGACCGCGTGCTGTATCAACTGGCCAAAACCTATGACCTACAAGGCAAGGTAGACGCCCAACTGGCGACGCTGAATCGATTGGTCCTCCGTTTTCCAGAGTCGCCCTATCTCGCTGAAGTGCAGTTTCGTCGTGGTGAGATCCTGTTTACCGACGGGCGCTACAGTGACGCCGAACAGGCCTTTTCGGCCGTGATCGACGCTGAACAGTCGCGCGCACAAGACAGCCCCTTCCTAGCGAATGCCCACTACATGCGTGGCTGGAGCCGATTCAAACAGAATCGTTACGAGGCCGCCTTGCTCAGCTACGCAGCGGTGCTGGATCTGGTTATGCCGGACCAACCTGAAGTGGAAGCGGTTGAGGCTAGAAATCGCACCATGGTCGAGGATCTTTTCCGCGTAATGGGGCTGTCGTTCAATTATCTGGGTGGCGCGACGGCGGTGGAAAACCTGTTTGAGCGTTTGGGTACCAAGCCTTGGGAAATACTCGTGTATCACCGCTACAGCGACCTCTTGCTGGCCAAAGAACAATTCAGTGATGCCATTGAAGTGTATGAGGTGTATATCGCCAATCATCCGCTCGCCTTGTGGGCGCCGCGGTATCAGGTGCGCATTATCGAGACCCTGCAGCGTGCCGGTTTCCGCCAGGATATATATGAAGAAAAGGTGCGCTTCGTAGAAGAATACGCGAAAGGCGGGGGCTTTTGGCAGGCCCACAGCGACGACGACCTCGCCTTTGTAAAAAATCAACTGGAAGGGCTGCTCCCTGAGCTGGCTAACCGGCACTATGTTAAAGCGCAGCGGGCCAAGGGTAGGGAACGTCAGCAGGAATATACGACAGCCGTGGTCTATCTCAATGCCTTTGTCGACACCTTCCCGGAGCATGCGCGTGCCGCAGAACACTGGCTGCTGCTGGGCGAAAGCTATCAGCAACTGCAGCAATGGCCACGCGCGATCGCAGCCTTTGAGCAGGCCGGCTATGCCTTCCCGCAGTTTGAACTGGCTGCCGAAGCGGCCTACGCGGCAGTGTTGATTTACGATACTTACCTGAATAGTCTGGCGCCGGAGCAAGAGGCGCTGCGGCAGACGCTGCGGGCCGAGCAGCAAAACGCCCGTTTGCGCTTTGTTGCGACACACAGTGACGACTCCAGAGCGAGTGATGTCTTGTATCTGGCGTTGCTGTATGACTTTGATCAGAAAGCCTACCCGACAGCCGTTGCCCGGGCGCAGCAGTTGATTGACTGGCAGCCACGGCCCGCCAATGAGCGCGTGCTCGAAGCCAGCATTATCAAAGCGCACAGCCTGTTTGCGTTGCAAGACAATCTGCTGGCAGAACAGGCATATCAGGACGTGCTCATGGTGATGCCTATTGAGGACCAGCGCTACCAGGCCATGGTGGAAAATCTGGCAGCCAGTGTGTACCGACAGGCCGAAGAACGCCTGGCCGCAGGCGATAAACTCGCCGCAGTGGAGGAGTTTCTCCGCGTGGGCAAGGTTGCGCCATCGTCGAGCCTGCGCTCCAATGCCGAGTATGATGCGCTTAATTTTCTGATGGAATTGGAACAGTGGCCTCGGGCAATCGCGGTGATGACGGATTTTCGAGCTCGGTATCCGCAACATGCACACATCAATACGCTGGTGCCCAAGCTCGCATTGGCCTATCGCGAGACCGGGCAATGGGAGCTGGCGGCCAACGAACTGCGCGCCTTGTTTGAACTGGCCGAGACCGAACAGGAGCGACGCGATGCCCTGCAGATTGCGGGCGAGCTCTATGACCGGGCGGGGAATACCGAACAGGCGATTCTGAGTTATCGTAAATGGGCCAATACCTACAGCGAACCTCTGGATGTTTATATGGAAACCATGCATCGTCTGGCGGAGCTGTACAAGCAGAACGATCAGCCCCTCAAACGGCGATTCTGGCTGGCCAAACAAATGAAAACCGTTGATCAGAATCGTGCCCGGGCCGATGATCGCATGCTGTATCTGGCCGCCGGAGCTGCGGCGGTGCTGGCCGACGATGCCTTTATTCGCTACAAGCGCATCAAGCTCAAGCAACCTCTACAGGAAAGTATGCTGCGCAAAACTGAAGCCCTTGAAGAAGCCATGGCCGCTTATCAGAAAACCGCCAGTTATGGCGTGTCGTCCTATTCCACCGAAGCCGGTTATCGCATGGCCGATATTTACGCTCAATTGAGCCGTGATCTGATGGATTCGGATCGCCCGGAGGGGCTGAACGCGCTCGAACTGGAGCAATACGAGATTTTGCTGGAAGAACAGGCCTTTCCCTTCGAAGACAGCGCTATCGAGATTCATGAGCAAAATGCCAGTCGCGCCTGGAATGACATCTACGATGATTGGGTAAAGCAGAGTTTTGATGCCCTCAAGCAATTATTGCCCGGCCGTTACGACAAGCCGGAAGCTTCGCCGGAGGTGTTGCGTAATGAACAATGATCGTGTGTATCGTGGTTTCAGGCGGGCCGTGCAAGGGGCTCTTGTTGCTTTGCTGGTCAGTGCCTGCGCCACCAAAGCTCCCGAGCCGGCCGCACCGGTTGATGATGCGGCCGCGCAGCGTAAAGCCGCCTATCAGGCGGCGCTGGTGACTGTGCTGGATGCCTGGCGCGACGATGCGCTGGAAGATACCGTTGCCGGCTTGCAGAGGCTCACCGAACGCTACCCTGACGAGCTGGAAGGCTGGGTGAATCTCGGTGTGGCCTATTACCGCCAGGCGGATTATGCGCGGGCGGGACGGGCGTTAAACAAAGCGCTCACGGTCAACCCGCAAAGCAAGGTGGCGCTCAATTATTTGGGGCTGGTCGCGCGTCAGCAGGGCGCGTTCGCCGAGGCAGAAGCCTATTACCGCCGGGCGTTGGAGCAAGACCCCGATTATCCCGCCGCTGTGCGCAATCTGGCGATTCTGCTGGATCTCTACCGCGGCCAGCTGGTTGAAGCTCTGGCACTGTATGAGCACTATCAACGTCTGGTGGGTGACTCGCATGAACCGCGCCTGAAGGACTGGATTTTTGATATCAAGGCGCGGATTGAGTAGCGTGCGGGAGACGGGAGACGCCTCTTGCGGGCCGGACCCAAAAATGATGGGTTATGGACTTGTGCAGTGCCGGATGGCAGCAGGGTTTGCTGCTGTGATGAGATGAGTGGAGTTGCGTAAATGATCAAGTGTTGGAAGCAGGGTGTTCTCGCCATCATACTGAGCGTGCTGGCGGCAGGAGCGTGGGCTGAGCCCGAGGTGCTAACAATTGAAGGCGCACGAATTCGCGGGAATCAGGAACTTCCCACCGTGTTGTATGTGGTACCCTGGCAACCGCCCGTGGTTGAAAGTCTGGAAAAGCCAGCCACCAGTTTTGCGTTGCAGCGGCCACTGGAACCGCTGGAGCGCACCGAATTCAAGCGACTCATCCAGTACCACGATACCTTCACGCAATCTCGCCAAACTATCAAGGAGCAATAACCTGCCATGTATTCTGTTGCATTCATTTTTGAACCCGGCGATTACGACGCCGAATTTCTCGCGCTCGACGCCCTGATTTTACAGGTCGCTGAATCCAGCGAAGGTTATCTCGGCAAGGAATCCTGGCAAACAGCAGATGGTGCGAAGCTGAATTCCACCTACTACTGGCGCGATCAGGAGGCACTCAAGGCCTTCTCCCTGCATCCCAAGCATGTTGAGGCCAAAAGGCAGTATGCCAAATGGTACAAGGGCTATCATGTGGTGATTGCCAAGGTAGAAAGGGCTTATGGCGACGGCTATTTCGATCACCTTGCCCCTAATGAGCGCGCACGCCGCAGCGGCGCTTCAAGCTCTTAGGCAAACCAGCATCGCCCTGAAACCATCGTGTGTCTGAATCATTGCCTTGCCTCATGGCATCAGCCCTAGGCGATGTTCATTACTGACACACGGTGAAATCAGACCTGGGTCACACAGCGAGTGTGCGTGGATCAGCAGAGACACGTTTTGCAACACAGACTTGCCAGAATTCACCCTAATTTTCGTTTTCGAAGCCTACACTTTTGAGAGTTCACCACGCGCAGGCATGTCGCTGGCGGGATGACAACTCAAACACACGGGCTTTATCGAAAAGGCCAATCAGGAGTGACCAAAATGATTGAAACAACGATTCGATTCTTTCAGGAAGGCGGATTTTTCATGTATCCGATTTCTCTGGTACTAGTGGTCGGCGTGATCATCGCGATCGAACGCTATGTCTATCTCAGCCTCGCGAAACGCACCAATCGCGAAGACTTCAACAAACTGCAGCGCATGATTGCCGGCAAAGATATCAAGTCGGCCATCAAGTATGCGCAAGACAGCGGCAGTGCCATGGCGACCATGATCGGTTCCGGATTGCAGCGACTCGCGCGCAAACAGAGCCGCGAAGACATTGAATACGCGATGGAAGAAGGGCTGCTGGAAACCATGCCGCGGCTGGAAAAACGCACGCAATACCTTGCCACACTGGCGAACGTATCGACGCTGCTCGGCCTGCTGGGAACGATCATCGGTCTGATCGCAGCCTTTACGGCCGTAGCCTCGGCCGATCCGGCGCAAAAAGCCACGCTGCTGTCGCAGAGTATTTCGGTGGCCATGAATACCACGGCCTTCGGGTTGATCGCGGCGATTCCGTTGTTGCTGATTCATTCTGTGCTGCAAACCAAAACCAATGAAATAGTCGACAGTTTCGAGATGGCCGGCATTAAAGTGATGAATCTGCTCTCTGATCGCAGTGCACCCGCCGCCGCGCCGGCACCCGCTGCCAAAGCCGCGGCGAAACCCCAGGCACCTAATTCAGGTATGCAAGCCGCACCAGCCACATAACTAATGCTGGTCGCCACTACTCATATCTTGGGAACAACCACGGGGAATTAGGCAATGCGACGTAAACATCGCCGACTACAGCAAGAAGCCGATCTCGATATTACCGCGTTCATGAATCTGATGATTGTGCTGGTACCGATTCTGCTGATCAACATGATCTTCGCTCACACCACCGTGTTGGAGCTGAACTTTCCAGAGATGGATAGCGCCACCGCCAATCAGGAAGAGCCATTGCAACTGCAAGTGATCATTCTGGATGACAAGCTGGTGGTGTCGGACAACAAGGGCGGAGTGATCAAACAACTCGACCGCATTGCCGGCAAGCACGACTACCAAACACTTGGCAAAGTCATGCAAGAGATCAAATCCCGCGTGCCCGACAAAAAAGATGTCACCATCATGGCCAAGAAAGATACCTCCTACCAAACTCTGGTCACGGTTATGGATAAGGTGCGATCTTTCCCCACGGTAGTGGCTGGCAGTTTGGTACATGGTGAGCTGTTTCCTGAGATATCCATCGCGGATGCGCCAGAGGTCGTTAACGATGGCAGTGAACTGGCGAATACGGCGCCCGGCGACGCGGCAGGAGACAAGTCATGAAAGAGTCTTCGAAAGCAAAACGCATCAAACGTCATATTAAACGCGGTAAACAGCAGGGCAAGCTGAACCTGGTTTCGTTGATGGATATCTTTACCATTTTGGTTTTCTTTCTGATGGTGAACTCATCCTCGGATGTGCAGGTGCTCAATCAGGACAATAGCATCAAACTGCCTGTATCAAATGCCGAACAGGTGCCCAAGGATGCCTTGGCGCTGGCCGTCACGGAAGAGGATATTCTGGTAAGCGGCCGCCCCATTGTGAAAGTGGCCGATCTCAAGGCCTTTAAGGGGGAAATTGAACCGGCACTGAAAAAAGAGCTGGCTTATCAGGCGCAGCGCGCTTCAGACATTGCACTCGCTTCCGGCTTGCCCATTACCATCGTTGCCGATAGAGAGCTGCCTTACGAACTTCTGAAGAAGATTATGTCCACCTGTGTGGACGCCGGCTATGTGAGTATTTCCCTGGCCGTGAATCGAAACACCGAGCAGGAGGCCTGAGTATGTCTTTTGTACGCCAAGGCCTCGCATGGAACCCGGAGCAGGGTGAAAAGAAACGCCTGCTGCGCATTGTTTCGGTTATTTGTCCTATCTTCCTGATTGTTGCGGTATATGTGACCTGGACGGATTTGCCCGAACAAAAACGTGAAGAACTTGAAAAACTGCCTCCGCAACTCGCCAAAGTGATGCTCAAGAAAAAAGAGCAGCCCAAGCCGATTGTGAAGAAAGAAGAGAAAAAACCGGAGCCCGAGAAACCCAAACCTGAGAAAATCGCGGAGAAACCCAAGCCCAAACTGGAAAAGCCGAAACCTCAAGTCGCCAAAAAACCGGAACCCAAGGTAAAGCCGAAGCCTACTCAACAGGAGGTGGCCAAAGCACGCGAAAAGGCAAAAAACTCGGGGCTGCTTGCCATGGGCAATCAGCTGAGCAAGCTAAGTGCACTGGCTGAAACGGTTAAGCTGGATACGCCCAAAACGCTTACCGCGAAACCCATCGCACGCAAAGCCAGCGATAAGCTTGCCAATGTTGCTAAGGCGACCACTCGCAGCACAGGCATTGATGAAGCGCAACTCACCACTGAAACGCAGACGCTGAATCTGGCGGGACGCGCGCAAACCGAGGTGGCTGAAGTAGAGGACGTTGTGGCCGATATCGCTGCTGAAGAAGCCGCAGCCCAACAGGTGGCCGCACGCCGCACCACGGAAGATGTGCGTAAAACGATGGATGCCAATAAGTCGGCAATCTACAGCATTTACAACCGGGCCTTGCGTAAACAGCCTTCACTGCAGGGCTTGGTGACGCCAGAGCTGACTATCGAAGAGAGCGGAGTAGTATCGAGCTGTTCTGTGGTGGAATCCACCATCAACGAACCCAAGTTGGAAAGCAAGATCTGTAATCGCCTGCGTTTGGTGAATTTTGGGCACAAACCCGGTGTGGATCAAACCACGATTCGTTACCCCATCGAGTTGTTACCCGGCTAGAGCGACCTCAAAATGTGTCAGTGAAAAGTCGGCATGATGCCGACTTTTTGTGTGGGGTGGGGCGAGGCGCTTACTGATCTACCGGGCTGACCACGCCCCGTTCCTGTATGCCCACAACGTGGGTGTAAATTTGGGTGGTCGAAATATTGGTGTGCCCCATCATCTCTTGAATATTGCGTATATCGGTGCCCGCGCGCAGCAGATTCGTTGCGAAGCTGTGGCGGAACGTATGGCAGCCGGCTTTTTTGAAGATCTTCGCCTCTCTTATCGCTTTGCGCACCGCTCGTTGCACCTGCTGTTCGCCAATATGGTGCCGGCGGTACATTTCTGAGCGCGGATCTTTAGCAATGTGTGGTGCAGGGAAGAGATACTGCCAACCAGGGTCCGTTGGCGCGCTGGGATATTTCTGCGCCAGAGCGTGGGGTAAGTAAACGTGCCCATAACCATCGGATAGATCTTTCTGGTGCAATGCCAGCGCGAATTCTATCTGTTGCCGGAGAGGCGTATGCAATGATTTGGGTAGTAGGGTACGCCGCCATTTCATGCCTTTGCTCTCGCGCACAACAATACAACCATTGGCGAAATCAATATCCTGTATGCGCAGGCGCACACTCTCCATGACGCGCAAACCCGAGCCATACATCAATGATGCCGCCAGATGATAAATGCCTTTGAGCTTTGCGATGACGATTAAGGCCTCAGCATGGCTGAAAACAGTGGGAATGGTTGCGGGCTTGTTGCTGGGCGAAAAATTCAAGGTGCCCAGCTCAATCTTCAAAAATTTGTTGTACAAAAAGGCGATGGCATTCAGCGCTGTTTTTTGTGTGTTGACCGAGGCATTACGCTTCAATACCAGTGCACTTAAAAACGCGTCGACCTGTTCCGCACCCATCTCGCTGGGGTGTTTATGATCGTGATAGCGTATGTATCGAGCCACCCATTTACAGTAGGTTTGTTCCGTTTTGTAGGCCATTTGCTTGCTACGCATGAAGGCACGTAGCTGATCTAAAAAGCGAACTGGCTTATCTGGCAGGGGGCGGCGAACATCGTCCATGATGAAACTCTCCTTAGGCTGTATGTATATACAGTATTATGTTAAGTAAGCTTTTTCAAGTATTTTGGGTCACTGTTACGGTTATTTTTATATAGGCGAATGCAGTGCGGAATTTAATAATAAAAACAGTCGCTTGGATAAAAATTAAAAAATGGGATACCCATCATTAATACAGGGTTTCTAATCGAAGGGGTTTTACGTAGCATTGCAATCAGAGTCGTTTAGGTGGGTTGAAAGGAAGTAAACGACAACCAACAATAAATACCCCGTCATGATGACGTAATCATCACGACGGTGATTCAAATGTTATACGTAAAATACGAAAACTGAAAAACGAGTTTAATCATCAGGTTACGTGGCAATATCGTTGGTCACTTCGGTATGGTGTGGGGTGTTTTAACCTTAGCGGCAAGTTCAATAGTAATCCCCTAATCAAAACTTTTTCCTTAACACTCGGAGCCGCTGAAACGGCTGAAAGTTTGGTGCAAGCCCGCCCCACAAAAAATGTGTAGTAGCGGCCAATATTTAAGGTCAAAAGGGTAGGCCAAACCAAAAGGGGCTCGGCTTATCAAAAACCAAAAATCAGGGTTGCCCCGTTATCGTTCAACTAGCAATAATGCGTATAACAAGCGGCTCTTCCGGACAAATTTTACTGTCACCTTTTTTGTCCCAAAAAAGCCGCCAATAAAATTTGCCGGTAAGCCGGGCGTTATAAGTTGCTCAGGTAAAAAGGTAAGGGCGCTTGGTTCTGCTTGTTGGCTTGGCTGAGCTTCGTTCGGTTTAGGTGTTTGTTGTCTAGGGTGTTGGTTTCGGCGGGTATTTTGATTTGGTGCATCCGTTAAGTGGTGGCGCTGCAAAGGCGCATTGCTAAC
>JBFHUL010000068.1:0-18628 GCA_041590075.1 Oleiphilaceae bacterium | reverse complement strand
ATTAAGGCTTGCTTGAATCAGAATGCCGCGCGCACCGCACAGCAGCTGATTGCCGTCGTTGCACGCACAAATACCTGGCGGAAACACTGTGAAGAACAGATCCGGCAATGGCCCGACGGCAAGATGCCGGCCATTGTCGAAACCTTTTACCGCCGCATTGCCCCCATCCAGTATTATCAAGGCCCTTTCGGGAGTTTTGGTTACGCCAAAAAAGCGTTTTATGGCTTGGTGGGACTTACCCGTCCGGTGCCGCGTGGCCCCTACTCGAAAACCGAAATGGAAACCTGGGCCGTGAAGAGTACCGCATTGGCCGCAGAAAACCTTATGCTCGCCTTTCGTGCTTACGGTTACGACACTTGCCCCATGGAAGGCTTTGATGCTGTTCGGGCCAATCGCGCACTGGGCATTCCCAAAGACGGCCAAATCATCATGTTTGTTGCAGTGGGTAAACGGGCTGAGAACGGGATCTATAATTCTCGTCTGCGTTTTGCGCGCGAAAACTTTATCAAGATCGTTTAGGACGAAGCCTCTGGGCTGAGTGTAATCAGGGTGATTTCGCTACGCGACAGCAAGCGCATGGTGGGCCCCCATGTGCCAGTGCCTTCGGATACATACAGTACGGCACCTTGGTAGTCGTAGCGGCCGCGGTGCTGCCGAAACACTTTTCGCACCGCAAGATGAAAGGGCCAGATCTGACCACCATGGGTGTGCCCGCTCAGCATTAAATCCACACCGGCATCCGCCGCAGCGCGCAAGCCTAAAGGTTTGTGATACAGCAACAGATTAAAACGTGCAGGATCGAGATCGATGCCACGCAAGGCGCGTTCAACCTGATCCACGGCCTCCGCATCGTCGATACCTATCACACTGAGTTCCTGCCAGTCATCGCGCCGATTATCCAGCACATGTAAGCCCAGATTTTTTAGTCGATCCAGAATCGCGCCGAGATCCTCATAGCGTTCATGATTGCCGGTCACGTAATAGATAGGCGCAGTAAATTTTCCCAGATCAGCCAATACATACTCATCAAGACCTGGCTGATCAATGAGATCGCCGGTAATACACACTAAATCCGGCGCCATACGATTCACCCGCCAGCGCAAGTAAGCGAGAAACCAGCGTGAGCGCGAACCAATGTGTACGTCGCTCAATTGCACAATACGATAAGCATGCTTGAGTTTTGGGGACGTGAGCTGCAACGTTCGCGTATGAGGTCGCCATGCCGAAAAAGTGCCCCAGAGGAGGATCACGCCAATAATGCCCAGAGCAAGCTGCGCGCGAAGGGTCTCATTGGGTTGCCAGAGAGCATACACAGGCTCCAGCACCAGCAGTACCAGTGCTGCAACACTGAACACCCCCAAGAGATAATCAATCGCGGTACGCAGCAGCGCTTCCCAAGACCTTGCGCGCCTGCCTTTTTGATAGAGCAATCGGCGTGCAACGTACTGGGATAAAAACAGCGGTATGGCTGCCGACAGCATCAACCATTGACTCATGGCAAGCCAACTTCCGATGCGCCAGATGGGATACACAAACACCAGCACGTGTAAGGCCAGCAGCAACAGTAACCAACGGTTTCGATTCATGATGGGTGTAACGCCCGCAAAAACGCTTGAAGCCCAACAAGCTTAGAGTGTTCGTGCTAAGACTTAAAGCTGGCGATCGATTGTGATCGCAATGCGGGCCTGCCCACGCGTGGTAATCGTTTCAGCGGAGCCTTCAAGATCACCCGGCTGAGCAATGGGCTGCCCGCTCCGTGACACCCGGGCAACCACGTTCACTTCATCAACACTGGATAAAGTGAGAGCCGGGCTCATCGCCTTGCTGTCGTCGAGCGTGATCATCACCGGTAGATCTCCCACACGGTGTTTGCTGGCCGCCAGAGGCATTGGAGGACCCGACACTGCCCGCGCAAAAATAAAAACGGTTTCATTGCCCTGCAATCCGGCTTTTAGTTCGGGCGCAAGATCTACGGCAACCTGGATAGCCGCGTTGTCATTCTCTGGCGCAGTAATAGTTTGCTGCGGTGCCTGAGTGGGCGCCCCACCCGCAAGATGACGCGCGCGTTTAATACCCGCTTCGATCGAAGCCCGAGCGGGGTGTTCAGGGTTATTGTGAATAATCTGCTGCCAGACCTCGGCCGCGAGTGCATAACGGCCTTGTTCAAAGGCATGAATGGCCTTGAGGCCCAAAGCGTTGCTTTCGTTAGCATCAAGAGTAAGCGCCTTGTTGAGTGCATCACTCACATCAGATTCCATTCTGCCACCATTGCCAAAATAGCGCGCCTGTGCGAGCAAACCGTATACCGGAGCGGGATTGGCATCCTGCTGTTCCATAATCGGGATGATATGCCGATAGGCCTCTTCCGCCAGATCATAACGCTCCATGTTCATGGCGCTGCGTGCCAACAAGCTCCAACCTTCCATGTTGTCGGGGGCCTGTTGTAATTTACGATAGAGCTGCTCGATCAGCGCATTCATATCGCCCTGCTCTGCCGCAGCACGGGCATCGGCCATGTCAGCCTCACTGAAACGCATTGCCTGCGCCTGCTTCAGGGCATCCAGCGCACCTTCCTGCATATACCACCACAGTGACGCGCCCATCAGCACCACGAACATCCCCGCCATAGCAACTGTGCCGCGGCGAACCGGCCCGCTTGCAGCCTGGGCATGCATATTTTCGGCGTCGACCAAAAGGTTGCGTTCCAGCTCCAACTCTAGCGCTTCGTGCTCTTCAGGCGTGATACGCCCCGCCTCGAGATCCTGCTGCAGCTCACCCTGCCGGTCTTTGAAAATCTGCACATTAAGCGCAAGTCGCTCCGCATCTTCGTTGGCCTGTGCCTTTTGAAGAGAACGGGCGCGCCAAAGCGGCCACAATACAAACGCACTGGCTAAGAGAGTCAGTGCCACAATGGGTAACCAGAAACTCGTCATGGCTTGTTGGTATCCTCAGACCGCGTTTCGTGCCGGGCCAATAATTGTTGTAACTTCGCCTGCTCGGCATCCGAAAGCGTCTCAGTGGCTGCAGCGGCCTTCGCTGCAGCGCGCCGTTTACCCAGCACGCCGATCACGACGAGACCCAAGCCCAGAAACAGCCACGGGCCGTACCAAAGCAAATAGGTTTCGGTAGAGACTTTCGGTTTGTACGATACAAAGTCGCCAAATCGCTCCACCATGTGTGCCACAATCTCTTCATGGTTCTTGCCTTCCTGCACCAGTCGATGCACGGCTGCGCGCATGTCTTGGGCTATCGGCGCATTGGAATCGGCAATATCCTGATTCTGGCATTTGGGGCAGCGCAACTCGCGCGTCAGCTCGCGGTATTGGGCTCGCTGTTCTTCCGATGCAAATTCGTAGACATCAATGGAGGCCAGCGCTGAAAAGCCGATGAGCATCGCCGCAGCAGCCACTATGGCCGACTGCATTAATGCGCGAGCTCTGCGTTTCACGCTAAACATTATTATCGCCTTCGGTAAGGCCTTTAAGTGCAGCGGCTTCCTGCTGCAGGCTCTTCATAAGATCGGCGAACTTGTCATCCCAAACGCGCTGATTCACTTCACCCACATGCCGGTAACGCACCAAGCCCCGGGCGTCAATCACATAGGTTTCGGGCGCGCCATACACCCCTAAATCAAAACCGAGTTGTCCCTTGGGATCGTAAATGTTGAATTCGTAGGGGTTACCGAGCTGTTGTAACCATTTCAGCGCGTCCTGACGATCATCTTTGTAATTGAGCCCCACAATGGCGACCCCCTGATCGGCCAAAGACTGCAAGTAGGGGTGTTCGGCTTTACAGGAAGGACACCACGTCGCCCACACGTTCAGCAATCGTACTTTTCCGCGCAGGGCGTCCTGCGTGTGCAGCGTTTTAGGCGTATCCAGGTCCTGTAAGCTGAAGTTAGGCACGGGGTCGTTCAAACGGGCTGTTTCAAGCCGGGTGGGGTCGTTGCCAATTGCGGTAAACAGGATCATTCCCAAGCCCAGCGCCACGATGATGGGCGTAATATATACCAGTCGTTGATTCACGGTTATTGCTCTACATCCGTTGGTTATTTAAACCGCAGCTTTTGCTGCCGTTGCCGATTGCGCTTCACGGGCCTGTTGATGCACCCGATAACGCCGGTCAAGAATCGCCAGAACGCCTCCCACCGCCATGAAGATGGCACCCAGCCAAATCCATCTTACGAAGGGTTTCACCTGCACCCGCACAGCCCAGGCACCTTTATCGAGGGGCTCTCCGAGCGCGACATACAAATCGCGGAACAGTCCGGGGTCAATACCCGCTTCCGTCATCGGATTACCCTGCGAGAAATATACGCGCTTTTCCGGGTATAGCGTGGCCACGTGTTTACCGGATTGCGTGACTTCAAATACCGCCTGATCCGCCCGATAATTGGGACCCTGAACGAGGCGCAGATTCTGCATGGTAAAGGTATAGTCGCGAATCTGGGTCGTATCGCCTACCTGCATACGCACATCTCGCTCTTCAGACTCCAGCGACACCAGCGCAACGCCAATGATCATGACCGCAAAACCGAGATGGCCCAGAACCATACCCCAATAAGCCGCTCGGAGTCGTTTGAGTCCGGCAATCATGCCGTCCCGATGCCGGCTTTTGTTACGCAGATCCTGCAACAGGACCCCAACAATCCAGAAAGCCAGCACAAGCCCCAGAAATACCCCCCAACGGAATTCCCCGAGGCCCAGCCAAGGCACAATCAATGCGGCGGTGACGGCCACGATGGCGACGCTTCGCAGTTGCGTCACAAACAACTCGGCTTTCGTTTGCTTCCAGTGTGCAATGATCCCGAAACCCATCACCACCGCAAGCACAGCCATGAGCGGCGTAAACACGGCGTTGAAATAAGGAGGACCAATCGACAGTTTTCCGGCGCCCATAAAGTCGAGAATAAGGGGGTACAAGGTACCCAACATCACCGTAATCCAGGCCACCACCAGAATCACATTATTCGCCAACAGAAAGCTCTCGCGGGAGCCCAGCTGGTGACTGGAGCGACTGCGTACTTCGGGCACTTTCCAGGCATATAAACCCAAGGCTCCCAGCAGCGTGATACCGAGCAGGCCCAATACGAACATGCCGCGCTCTGGATCAGAGGCAAAGGCATGCACCGAGGTCAACACTCCCGAGCGCACCAGGAATGTTCCCAGCAGACTGAGCGAGAATGCCAGAATGGCCAGCAAGACGGTCCAGCTTTTAAACGCGCCACGCTTTTCGGTGACCGCCAGAGAGTGCATTAATGCAGTACCTACCAGCCAAGGCATAAACGAAGCGTTTTCGACCGGATCCCAAAACCACCATCCTCCCCAACCGAGCTCGTAGTACGCCCACCAGCTACCCAGCGCAATTCCCAGCGTCAGGAAGGCCCAGGCGATGGTGGTCCATGGACGGGACCAACGAGCCCAGGCGGCATCGAGTCGCCCGCCCATGAGCGCTGCAACAGCAAAAGCGAAGGCGACGGAAAATCCTACATAGCCCATGTACAGCATGGGAGGGTGAACAATCAAACCGAAATCCTGCAATAAGGGATTCAGGTCGGAGCCCTCAGCGGGCGCATTCGGTAAATAACGGTCGAAGGGGTTAGACGTGAGCAATATAAACAGTAGAAAACCTACACTGATCATACCCATAACCGCCAGCACGCGTGCCAGCATGTCTTCGGGCAAGGGCCCGCTGAATACGACCACGGCTAATGTCCACAAGGCCAGAATAAACGCCCATAACAGCAGGGAACCTTCATGGCCGCCCCAAATAGCAGATACTTTATATTGCACTGGCAGCAATGAGTTACTGTGATTGGCAACGTACTGAACGCTAAAATCGTCCTGCAGGAATGCATAACCCAGGCAGATCAGACTAATCAACACAAACACGAACTGGCCGGTGGCCAGCGAACGTGCAGACGCCATCATTACCCTATCGCGACGCACCGTACCGATAAGAGGAAAGATGGATTGCATCACCGCCAAAGCCATGGCGAGGATCAAGGCATAATGCCCATATTCAGGTATCATTTGTTCGCCTCGCTATAGGGGTAGCCCGCACCCTTGGCCTGCTCCAGGGCTTCAGCCACTTCCGGGGGCATATAATTCTCATCGTGCTTGGCTAATACTTCGTCGGCAATGAGCATGCCGTCGTCATTCACGCGACCCAGCGCCACGATGCCCTGCCCTTCGCGAAACAGGTCCGGCAGGATACCCTGAAACGATACCGGCACGGTCGCCTGATAATCTGTGAGCACAAAGCGCACAGCAAGACTTTCGTTATCTCGCTCTACACTGCCTTCCAGTACCATGCCACCAGCACGAATACGCGCGCCTTCTGGCGCTTCACCGGCGGCGATCTGGGTAGGACTATAAAACAGGTTGATATTCTCCGACAGGGCGTAAAGCGTCAGCCCTATCACCACCGCAAATCCGGTGAGTAAAAAACCGATTAAAATGAGTCGTTGTTTACGCTTCGGATTCACTTTCTCTCCTGTTCACTTCGCTCTGCCTGATCGCCTCGCGCCGCTGACGCTGCGCCAATACGCGCAGCGTATAACGCCGTGCGTGCCGCGCCGACACATAATTGCCTGCCAACACCGCAAAACCCACGCCATAGCAAAGCCACACATAGAGGCCATGCCCGCCCATTGCCAGAAACTCACCAAAGGTTGTGAAACTCATCGTCCTGCTCCCGGTTCTTGAGCATCCACAAGCTTTTGCACCCAGCGTGTGCGGCGCTCGCGTTCAAGTATTTCGGTGCGCATACGCATGAAGATCAAAACCGCAAAATAGCAGTAAATGCCGATCACCATAATCAGCAGGGGAATCCACATTTCGGGTGGCATCGCCGGTTTTTCGGTGAGCTTAAAGGTGGCTGGTTGATGGAGAGTATTCCACCACTCAACCGAATACTTGATGATGGGAATGTTGACCGACCCCACCAATACCAATATCGCCGAAGCCTTGGCAACGAGGTCTTTGTCTTCCAAAGCGCTGCGCAAGGCAATCAGCCCCATGTATAAAAACAACAATACCAACATGGCGGTAAGTCGCGCATCCCACACCCACCAGGTGCCCCAGGTGGGTTTGCCCCATACCGCGCCAGTGAATAGCGCGAGAAAGGTTACCGAGGCGCCAACCGGAGCGGCGGCCGCGATAAATATATCAGCCATTTTCATCCGCCAGACCAGGCCGACCAAACCCGCAACCGCCATCATGAGATAGCAGGATTGCGCGAGAATAGCGGTGGGCACATGCAAATAGATAATGCGGAAACTGTTGCCTTGCTGGTAGTCGGCGGGAGCAAACACCAGCCCCCAAAACACGCCCGTTCCCAGCAGCAACAGACTGGCGGCCAATAACCAGGGCTGCCAGCGGGTAGCGAGGTCATAGAACCAGCGAGGAGATCCCAGCTTGTGAAAAAAAGTCCAGTTCATCTTCCGTTCATCTAAAGTAAGCCTGCGCGTCTACCCCGACATACCCGCCCGAAGTGCGGCCGCAGTCGCCAGAGGCGCCAGGGTAATACTCAAGGCCAACATTGCCCCCAAAAAAGCCAGGTGCCCCTGCACCGGCAAGCCATCAAGGCTCGCCAAAACACTGCCGGCGCCAAAAATTAACACCGGGATGGTAAGGGGCAAAACAAGCAGAGAAATGAGCAACCCGCCCGAGCGCAAGCTTACAGTCAATGCCGCACCAATACCACCAATTAAGCCAATGATGGGCGTTCCCAACAGGAGGCTGACCATCAAGACTCCCAAGTGTGCAGCATCTAGATGCAACATCGTTGCCAGAAGCGGTGTGAGCAGAATAAGCGGCAATGCCGACAAAAGCCAATGCGCTAGTTGCTTCGCCAGCACAATCAGGTAAAAAGGCTGCGCGCACACGCTCAATTGTTCCAAGGTGCCATCTTCGTAATCCACTTGAAACAACCGGTCGAGCGACAACATCATAGACAATAAAACGGCCACCCAGACCAAGCCAGCCGCGGCAGGCGCCAAAAACGCCTTATCCGGACTCACCCCCAGAGGAAACAGCACGATGACCATCACGAAAAAGGTGAGAGGATTAAACAGGGACTGACGGTGGCGAAAAGCCAGACGCATATCGTGACGGATGATGCACCACAGCGCACCAAACATTGTGCGTGCACCACGCTGACTCATGCGTAATCTCCCAGATGCAACACCTTGAGGCCGGGCAAGGCCATCTGGTGGTGCGTCGTAAACACCACCATACCGCCTTGCTGAGCACGCTCCCTTAATAAGGCTTCAAACTGTGCAACACCCGATTTATCAATCGCCGTAAAGATCTCATCCAGCACCCAAAGCGGTGCGTCCGACAAATACAGCTGAGCAAGACTGACACGCCGCTGTTGACCCGCGGAGAGATTTCGGCAATAGGATTCTTCGTAGCCCCGCAAGCCCACACTTTCCAATGCCTGCCATAGCTGAGCGTCGGTGGCGTGACCATGTAGTGAGTGCAAAAATCGCAGGTTCTCCAGCGCTGTCAGTCCGGGCTTGATGGCTGTGCGGTGGCCAAGATACAGCAGGTCCTGACAGAAGCCCGGCCAGTTATCGCCAATGGCCTGAGTGTGCCAGCGTAATTGACCCTGCTGCAGCGGCAGAAAGCCACATATCATGCGCAGCAATGAGGTTTTCCCCGATCCGTTAGCACCTTCAACCTGAAGCAGATCTCCCGGAGCGACGCGAAAACTCAATCCGGTGAACAGCATTCGGTCATCCCGTTCACACGCTAGTTCGACTGCCTCAAGCAAGCGCCTCTCCCTACCAGATACACCAGATACCAAAAAAGTGCGCCCATTATAACGACAAACCTGAAAACTGAAACGCACCAAACTTGGCAAGCCACCATTTGCTGATAGGCTTAATCGTTGTACCCCCATTTTTTTACTGTAATTGAGCCCATATATGCATACTGCAATACGCTTGCTCTGTTTGATCGCCATGGGCATTACGGGCATTCACGTTAGCCACGCATCAACGCTTTCTATCGCCGCCAACCCGGTAGATGGCAAGCAACGTGACGCTTTTCAACGCCAAATTAATCTCTTCAAGCAGGCCCATCCAGAACACGAAGTAAAACTCAAAATATATGAACACGAGCGCTACAAGACCCGCGTAAAGGACTCCCTCGCACAGGGAGAGGTGCTCGCTGATGTATTGTTCTGGTTCGGCGGTGCATCGATTCGCGAATTCGCGGATCGTGAATGGCTTACTGATCTGTCTGATATATGGAAGCAGGAAGGCTGGCACAGCACATTCAGCGAGGCATCCAGACAGGCCGTCAGCCGGCGCGATCGCCAATTCGGTGTTCCTCTGTATTACTACCAGTGGGGCCTTTATTACCGAAAGTCACTGTTCGATCAATTGCAGCTGCGCCCCCCACAAACCCTCAAAGAGCTCGACCAGCTCAACGCAAGCCTGCGCAAAAACAATATCACACCCTTCACTTTAGGAAGCAAAAATCACTGGCCCGCGGCCGCCTGGTTTGATTACCTGAACCTGCGCATGAATGGCCTCGCTTTTCATGAATCCCTCCTGTCAGGGTGTCACTCGTTTAAAGAACCCCGGGTAGAGGCAGTGATGGCAAAACTCAGTGCTTACATTAAACGTCGTGATTTTATCGATAAAGCCGCAGACTACGACTGGAAAGGCGCACTGCCCTTTCTTTACCACAAACAGGCAGCCATGACGCTGATGGGCAATTTTTTCCTCGCTTCGGTACCGATTTCCATTCGCCACGACATCGCCTTCGCGCCTTTTCCGCTGGAACAGGAAGACGACCCCTACTTTGAAGACGCGCCGATAGACATACTTATTGTGCCCGCCAACAGTCCGAACTCACCAGCCCGACAAGACTTTCTGCGCGCCATGGCGGACCCCGATACACAGGCCCAACTCGCCGCAAGTCTCGACATGATACCGCCCAATCGCGCAGCACGTTTATCGACCGACCCCATCATCCGGCAGGGGGCGCACCTGCTCAATCAGGCGCGCGGACTGGCGCAGTTTTTTGATCGAGACACTCACCCCGATTTCGCACAGCGCGCACTGCCCTTACTCGCCCGCCTGTTCAAGGAACCCGACAGCTACCCAGCTATTCTCAATGAACTGGAACGCGCTCGCCTGACTGTGTGGCCAAACCGGGGGGAGCGCGCACACTCCTGCGCAAACCCAACATCAATAGATTGATTCAGGCGCGCCGCTGTTTAAATGCCTGCCAACCCGCGGCCCCTAGAGTTTGTGCAACGGCACCCCAGGCGCCTTGATTGGGTTTCGTCGCCTTACCTTGCGCTATCCGGGCGAGCTGAAACTCGTACCAAGTAATATCCAGCATCGTCATTTTATCCACCGCTTTAATGCCTGTTGATGGGCTTTTCATTGCGATGCGATAGCCCGGATTAGTGATAATGCGGCGCGGTAAATCGGTGTGAACGGCAAGCGGGCGCGCCAAACCAATCATATCGGTGGCACCCGAATCCAATGCCTGCTGCATGGCCGCGCCACTTCTGAAGCCCCCGGTCACCACCAACGGCGTATTTACCAAGGCGCGAATGTCCTCCGCATAGCTGAGAAAATAGGCTTCCCGACGCTGCGTTGATGCCTTCATTTTATGGCCAACCATACTGGGGCTTTCGTAGGTGCCTCCCGACACTTCGATTAAATCGATACCAAGGGCCGATAAATGTTTGACAACCTCCATCGAATCTTCGTGCGTAAACCCTCCCTTCATATAATCGGCCGAGTTCAGTTTGATACCGATGGGAAACGTATCGCCAACAACTGTCCGCATGGCCTGATAAATCTCCGTGACAAAACGCATACGGTTTTCGAGACTTCCCCCCCAGGCGTCGGTGCGCTGATTGTGCCGTGGACTCAGAAACTGACTCACCAGATAACCATGCGCACCATGAATCTGCACCCCGTCAAAGCCGGCCTCTTGGGCCAATCGTGCGGCGTTTGCAAACTTGGCAATAATATCGCGAATCTCGCCTTCCTCCAGCGCCCTGGGCTGGTTGAACATGGCATCCAAACCGGCACCCAAGGAAATCGCTGAGGGTGCAACAGGCTCTTTGCTGAGGAACTTGGGAATTTGTTTGCCGGGGTGATTGAGCTGCATCCAGATCTTAGCACCGTCGCGCTGCCCTGCTTCGGCCCATCGCCGAAAACTGTCCAGATCGCTCTGCTCGTCCAGCACCACATTCTTGGGCTCCCCAAGTGCGCTGCGATCGATCATAACATTACCGGTCACCAGTAAACCCGTTCCACCCTCGGCCCACGTGCTGTACAGCCTTGCTAATCCTCCGGTAGGATTGTGCTGCTTATCGCCTAGCTGTTCACTCATGGCCGATTTAAAGAATCTGTTCTTTACGCTAAACCCTTTCGTTAACTCGAACGGGGTATTCAATATCGCCTTTCTGCTCATCTTTACTCCATTACCATTTGACTTATTAGACCGGTCGTCTATCACATAAACAAAAAAAAGCAGGCCTAATCAGTTTGGCCCAGCCCCCTAATGCACTGAAAATTTATTTAACTAACAACGAAAAGCTTGTTCAATAACAAGGCCAGACTACTCCGCAAGCTTCCCGCATGACCATCAATCTTCATACGCAGAATTCCACCCTCCCAGGTATTCCAGAACAGGTCTGCCAAGGCGTCAACGGGAATATCCTCCCGCACCTCTCCGCGCGCAACAGCTTCTTCTAGCAGTGCTTCGATACGGTTTTTCCAGCGCGATAGTGTTGCGCGCATGGCATCACGACACAGCTCGCTACTCCCCGCCACTTCGGCCGCCATGTCACCCACAAGACAGCCTTTGATACATCCCTGCCGCTCAAAATCCGCGATCATAAAGTCATAAACTTTCTGAATTTTTTGCAAAGGAGCTTCGTTCGAATCGGCCAGGTACTGATCAAATTGTCTGAAGAGGTTATTGCTATAGGTCGCAATAATTTCCGCGGCAAACTGCTCCTTGCTTTCAAAATAGTTGTAGAAGGAACCTTTCGGCACCTTCACCGTATCCAGAATCAGTTTGAGACCAGTGCCGTGATAGCCATGCTCAGAAATAAGTGCGATGCCCTGCTCCAGCAGGTTCTCACGGGTTTGGGTGCTGCGTCGTGGTTTATTCATGCCGCACATTATATGACCGGTCGTCTACAACCTCAAGCGCGTAGCATTTTCATCATCATTTGCTCTTCGTGCAGTGTCTTGCTGAACACCGGCATGGCCATCAGCCGCGCGATATAATCAGCCACAGCGGGCCAGCGCTCGCGGTCACAACCCACCTCGCAATGATGCAACGCGATAAACAAGCCGCCAACGGCCAGATCTGCCAACGTGAGGGTATCGCCCATTAAATAATCGCCCCTGAGTTCTTTCGACAGGTAATCGAATATTGCCGGAATCTCCTTATCGATCGCCAGAGAGATTTCCTCCTCATTAGGCGCGCGATTAAAAATCGGGCCCGCGAGGATTTTCTCGGCGAACAAGTGGCCAGCAATGGCAGCCGTCATGTGCGAATCCGCATATTCCTCGAACCACAGCACGCGCGCCATATCAGCAGGATCCTGAGGCAGTAGCGGCGTATCGGGATAGGCTTTTTCGAGATACTGGCAAATCACTGATGAGTCTGGAATATAGTGCGCACCGGCTTTCAACAAGGGTATCTTGCGCAAGGGACTGTGCTCCAGAAACTCCGCCGGCTGGTCTTTCTGAAAGGGCACTACAATCACATGTTTGTAATCCAGATTCTTGGTCGCCAGCACCAATCTAACTTTGCGTACATAGGGCGACAGATGCGCGCCATAAAGGGTGAGATCACTCATGCTATGTTCCTTATTGTTGTGTGCGAATATGCAGACTAACAGATTCACACTGGCGCTAAATCCCCTCTTTTGAAAAACTGGGTTGCAGTATTCACGCTTATCCAGGCATAAAAAAACCGGCTGAAGTAGCCGGTTTTTCTAGTGCTGCTTTGTGCTTACTCTGGAGTAGCACATTCCGCGCGCGTTGCATCTACGCCACAACGGATTTTCCAAAGCAGTTTCAGTGCTTTCGGATCGTGTACACCTTCTTCTTTCAAAGCCAGACGAATTTCACGACGGAACTTGTCGAGTTCTTTCTTGGTATTTTCGTCCGTCTTGATCCAGTACTTAGCAGGAATTTCGGCTTCCGCATCTTTTACCATTTTATGGATATCAGGGAGACGGCTGAGGATGTACTCACGCATGTTCTGACCAAATTCATCGTTAAAGCGGTCTTTGTGCGCCACCAGCTGCATCATACCGTAGAGGATTTTCTCGTCGATGATACCGCCCTTCTCGCCCAGACCGTGGTAGAGCTCAAATACGTTGTAGCCCAGTGCAACCATGGGAAGAATATCGATGTTGCCATTGTTGAACTGACCAGAGAAAGTCGCCAAAGAAGTACCAACAGGTGAAGCACCCGCCATTTGCGCCAGTTTATAGCTCTGTGGATCTTCGTTCAGAACGGAGATTTTCTTACCGCTGAAGTCTTCAACAGAATCGATGTTCTTATCGTTGACGAACAGATAGACCGAACCGACTGGCAGTGTACCTACCACTTCGTAGTTGCCGTTGGTCAGCAGTTTACCTGCTTTAGGATTGGTGATGGCTTTCAATACACGATTCAGGCCATCTTCGCTCACGATGCCACCAATCGCATCCAGCGTACCACCAAAGGGCACGTAAGGACGGCTCAGAATGGCGGTCAAAAACACAACATCACACAGGCCCGCTTTAAAGTCGTTAGAAGCGACTTTTTCGTCGGTATAGGCGTGAAGTTTTACATCCAGGCCCCACTCAATCGCCTTGGGCACCAGACCTGAGAAGAAGGTCATAGCCGGGCCATTTTTACCCACGGGGTCATACATACAGAATTTCTTTTCCTCCAGGGCAAAGGAGGTACTGCTCACTGCCAACAGGACAATTGACATGAAAAGGCGACGTAGAGTCATGGTATTTCCTCAAGTTGTTTTTATCAAAGCTCTCCCCCCGGAAATATCGTTATGGTTATGCCAGGAGCCATCAAAATGGACCGGCATCATAGCAATCAAATTTAGTAAGGCCCACCTAAAATGACGCGCATATTTCACAAATTTACAGAAAGTTCTAAGCCGCTCCCGGCGGCCTTTTTGAGACCCGGAGTCGAATTCCGCTCACCGCAAGAATGTAGGCCCGCTCGCCTGCGCCGAGGGCTTCTTCATGCTCGCCCAGCTCCGCCGGCCATTCGCTACCCGACCACATCACCTTACCCTGTTGCCCCGGTTCAATGGGGCTTTTCACCAGCACCTGCTGACCGATGGCATCATTACCTGCAATCGCTCCTGGTTGCTGCTGCCAGCGCTTCAGTGGCCGGTACAGCAATGCAGTGATCACCACACTCAACACCACAAAAGCTGCGGTAAGCAGGGTCCAATCCTGCCACCCGAGCGCCCAGCCCAATGCCGAGGCCGCCAATGCCCCACTACCAATAAACAGCAGCCACACCACACTGAGTTGAAAGACCACTAACTCGATACCGATCAACACCAAACCCAACAGGCAAAAGAACAATGGTGGCGACATATCAAACATCTCAACGACCTCGCCCTGCACCCTGCTCGACCTGCCCTTTGAGCTGATCAAAAGCGGTGAAGGCTTTGGCAACCATGCCCGCAATATCCGAACCATCGCCCGGCAACAGGGCAATCGTGCCCTCGCGCGCCAGTTTCTCGAAGGCGAGCACATATTGTTCTGCCAGTTGCTGCGCCACCGCCGCCGTGCCGCCTTCTTGGTTAATCGCCTGTGAAATCGTTTTGATGGCTTCGGCGCGGGCTTCTGCCTCAATCAACACCGACTGCGCTTCACCTTGTGCCCGTAAAATTTTCGACTGTTTGTCACCTTCCGCCTGATTAATTTGCGCCTGCCGATAACCTTCAGAAGTAGTCACAGCCACACGTCGCTCACGCTCTGCCGCCATTTGTTTCTCCATTTCATCCAGGATGGATGCCGGGGGAGAAATATCTTTCACTTCGTAGCGCAAGACTTTGGTGCCCCAGGCTTCAGACGCTTCATCGATGGCCTGCGTCACCTTGGCATTCACATTCTCACGAGACTCAAAGGTCTCATCGAGCGAGAGCTTGCCGATTTCGGCCCGCATGGTGGTTTGTGCCAGTTGCGTGATGGCAAAGTAAAGATTCTCAACGCCGTAGGATGCAGCCTTGGGGTCCATGACGCGCAAATACAGCACACCATCAATACCCAATGCGACGTTATCTTTGGTGATGGCTTGCTGTGAAGGCACATCGATCGCGTATTCTTTCAGCGAATGGCGATACGCGACCTTGTCCAGAAACGGCAGGAGCACATGAAAGCCAGCCTCAAGAGTGCGTGAATATTTGCCCAGCCGTTCAACCACAAACGCTTCGTTCTGAGGCACAATGCGAATAATTGTGCGCAGCAGAATGATGCTGACAACGGCAATAAAAATCCAGACAATCAGACTTGAGGTGATCACTTCCATGGCATCTTCCTTAAAGGGGGAATATAGGTGGCTGGAAAGTGTAAGCCCATCCCTCGCGCAAAGGAAGAGCCATATACCGTCATCACCGCCAGCCTAATTTTTCAGTTAAAGACGCAGCAGTGAGAAAGGAAGGATAACGGCACCGAGGCGCGATTCAGCTTCGCTGCCTGCGTCATGCAATTTTCTTACTCTGCCCCTCATGATCGAAAAAAAGATCAATCTCTTTGGCCTGACGCTTGGCATCCTGATAGCCCAAAGCAATCAGATCACGCATGAATTCGCTTTCAAACAACAGATAGCTGGCCAGACTCACGCCCCCTTCGATGGGTTCTTTATTCAACCCGAAAAACTGTCTCACCGGGCCGGGTAAGGCTTTGACATGATGAATGGCTATTTCATCAATAGGCTTGCTGGGACTGATAACAAGTGTTTCGATATACCGCAAACCAAACTCATCGGCGACTTTCTGTGGCACATCACTGTGTGTGAGTATGGCATTGATCAGGGCGACGCGGTCGACGTCGTGCTCAACGATGTCGATAAACATACCATTAATCAAATGTTCCAGAATATGCGGTAACTTGGGAACGCTATGCGTGCTCTTTCGTTCATTGCGTACAATTTTATTGGCACTCACACCCACTACCAGAATCCTGTCGGCACCCAGATGCACTGCCGGGCTCAAGGGCGCCATGTTACGCATCACGCCATCACCGAAGTATTCGCGATTAATGCGCACCGGAGGAAACAGCGTGGGAATCGCCGACGACGCCATCAAATGGTCGATTCCCAGGCGTGTAGGAACGCCGATGCGCTGGCCAGATCGCCAGCCTTTGATGTCGGACTCGCCCTGAAAAAAGCTCACACTTTGGCCACTGCGATAACCACAGGCGGTCACACTCACTGCGCGAATGTCGCGCTGCTCAATGTTTTCACTCAGGCGGTTAAAATCGACTTCCTGAATCAAAAAATCACGTAAGGGCGTGTTATCGAGCAAAGAACCCGGCACATCAATACCCGCGCCACTCATAAAGCCCTTCACAAACTGCCCCACACTTTTGGCCATGGCCCAATAATTGGCGTGGTAAACGGTATCTGACGAAAGCTGCAGCCATAGGCGTTCCAGATGCTCCACGCTGTGGCGGAATATCTCACCACCGGCACTCAAGCCCACCGCATTCAATGCCCCCGCAGAGCTGCCACAAATCACAGGAAAGGGATAATGAAAGTCGGGAAACTGTTCTGCGATGGCTTTCAGCACGCCCGCCTGATAGGCGCCGCGGGCGCCACCACCCGTGAGTATCAATCCTGCTGTCATCACACCACCATCACATGCGCCATGTGCTAGAAACCATGAGCTCAAGTCTAGCACCTCCCACCCCGCTTCGCCTGAATGCGGCGCAACAACTTCCGCACTGAATAACATGGCATTGCGACGCGGAAACCCGGCATGATTTAATGGCAACCCTTTGGCAGAAGGGTAAACGGTTCCTCATGACCGTGATGAATACACAGATTTGCCCCTTATGCGGCAATGACCACTGCAAACAACGTGACCAAAATCATCATCGGCCATTTTTTGAATGTGATCATTGTGCGTTGGTTTTCGTCCCAACGGAGTTTCACCTGAGCCCGGACGAAGAAAAAGCGATCTATGATTACCACGAGAATGATCCCGCCGATGCCGGTTATCGCAACTTTCTGCAACGCCTGACGATCCCTCTCATCGACCGCTTACCCAAAGGCGCACGCGGCATTGATGTTGGCTGCGGCCCCGGGCCGGCCTTGGCAGCTATCATGATTGAAGCGGGCTTCTCGTGCAGTAACTACGACCCCTTCTTCGCCCCCAACAAACAACTGCTGAAGGCACATTATGACTTCGTCACGGCGACCGAGGTGGTGGAACATTTCTGTCACCCGGCAGACGGCTTCGCACAACTGTTCTCGCTCGTGAAGCCCGGCGGCGTGCTTGGCCTGATGACCAAGACCATCCCGGAGCTACAGCGCTTCAGCGACTGGCACTACACGCGCGACCTCACACACGTGAGCTTTTACGCGCCGCGCACGCTCGGCTACATCGCAAATCAATACCACTGTGAACTCGAGATTCTGCGCTCTGATGTGGCAATTCTGACCCGCCGCTAAAGCGCTTCAGTTAGCGCAAACTTGCCATCGGAGAAGTATGCACCACCCGACGAATCTGCACACTCGCCATCACGCCAGCCAGCAAGGATGTAACCAGCGGAATTTGCCACCATACCGCCCAGTGAGGCGTAAAGGAGGTATCAAGCAAGTGTTCCTGCAACTGCCACATACTTAACTCTGCGGCTGCCACCGCCGCGAACCCGGCAACAGCGCCGAGAATAAAAAACTCCAGGAACTGGCTCCATTGAACAAACTGCCGCCGCGCGCCCATGGTACGCAACAGGGCCACCGTATGTTTGCGCTCGGCATAGGTTGAGGCGATTAAGGCCGACATCACCAATAGCGCAGCGACCACGATCAACACCAAGATCAACTGCACCATTGCGCTCACCTGCTCTACGATTTGACGAACCTTGGCTACCACCTGGTCCAGTTCGAGTATGCTAACGCTTGGAAAACGTCTCGCCAGAGTGTTAAGCAACTCTTTCTGATCATCGGGTAAATAAAACGACGTGATATAGGTAGCGGGGAAAGCATCTAGCGCGCCCGGTTCGAAAATCATGTAAAAGTTGGGGCGCATACTTTCCCATTGCACGGTGCGAATACTGCTCACCCGTGCACTGAGGCTGCCGCCCCCTATCGCAAAGCGTAAACGGTCGCCCAGCTTCAAGCCCAGGCGTTCGGCAAGGCGAGACTCCACCGATACACCTTTCTCCGCGGCGACACTGAGTGGCCACCAATCTCCCTCAACCAAGCGATTATCTTCAGGCAAGGCGTCGCTCCAGGTCAGATTGAGCTCACGATTGAGCGCAGCCACGTCCTTGGTGACGGCCACGCGTACCGACTCATCGTTGATGTGGCTCAAACGACCGCGCACCATAGGGTAAATCCCGGCTGTCATTAACGCCTGCTCTTGCAATAATTGCTCAAGCT
>JBFHUL010000067.1:0-18832 GCA_041590075.1 Oleiphilaceae bacterium | reverse complement strand
ATCCTGATCCAGATCACCCTGCAGCAAACCGCTTTTTAATTCGCCGGCCGCCGCCACCTCAACGGGGCTCAGCGCGCCATCGCGGTTGATATCGAGCGTCTTGAAGGTAGTGTCTGCCGCAAGCAATTGCCACTGAGCATCCGTGATGCGGCTATGCAGCGTTTGCTCTAGCTGATTGAGCGCGATCAACTGTTTGCTTATTTGCGCTAAAGCCAGTGCATGCCCTTTAGCCGCCGCAGCGCTGTACCAACTGGCGGCATATTGGCGAATCGTATGGACGCTCGCCCCCAATGCCGCGACGTCCGACTCGCTGCTCAGCAAGTTAGTAAAACACTGCGCTGTCGCAAACGCCTGGTCCTGCGTTACGGCATCGAGGTGATAGCCATGCTCAAAACAATGATCAAAAGGGGTGTCGAATAGATCGATGGTGCTTTGTTCTGCACTCGCGCTGCTGAATAATGCGCCGTTGCAGAGAATCGAAAAAAGAAGAATCTGTAATGCTGTGCTCGTTACCTTCATGTTCATACCGCCTCCAGAAGTTGTGCGAGAGAATCGCAGGTAAGCGAGTTTGAGTATAGGTCAGCATTTTCGACCCGATCGGCCGAACAAGCACCCGAAATGAAAACGATTGTGAAAGGTAAATACTGAAGAGAAAAGGATCGACGTTTGGGGCAGAGTTCCATTGTCATCACAAGACAATGGAACTCAACCACTATTGATTGACGATTATTGCGCGAGAATGGTCTCTACGATCGCAATACCTGCATTCTGGTGGGCAGTCGTTGTGGGGTGAATTTCATCCCAGAACAGGAAGCCTGATGCAACAGGAAAGTCCGCACACTCAGGATTCACAGCACCGCCTTGTGAGAAGATGTAGATGCACGCATCGTCAGTATTGGTATACCCGAAATCTTCGGCACCTGAGATCTGCTCAGACAGGAATCCGAACAGGTCGTATTCGATGATATCCAGGCCAGTGCGATGCTCAAGACGTGCTACTTTTTTAGCCAGTTTGCGGTTGTACTTCGCCGACAGTTTAGTGGTCACGTGTGGCAAACGCTCGGCTTTACGCAGTTGTGCAGGGCTTTGCGCGCCAGCGGCCAGCTGCATGGCAACCAGATCGGTCTCCGGAATCGCACCGATGTCAGGGGCATTTACAACCAGAATATTCTGAGCACCTGCGTTGATCAGTTTTTCGATCTGGGCGATTTGTGATTCTACGGCTGCAGCAATGGAATCCCGCGCTGCCTGACGGATGGCGCGACGCTCTTCACCGGTTTCGGCGAACACGACACCGGCGCGAATTTCGCGTGCTGCGCGAATATCGTTACCACCAATTAAAACGATGTAGAGGGCATCGGAAGGCACCTCGTACTGATGGATCTGCAAAAAGGCATTGACCTGAGTCGGCAGGTTAATATCGGGTGTGGTTTCATCACCGTCTTCGTCGACCGCCTTGGCACCAGCAATCGCATAATTGTTGCCAAAAGAAGCCACCGGCAGCAGATGGTAGGAAGGCGTCAAGGTTAAACCGAAAGCACCGGCAATCACTTCTGCCGCTACTGGGCCATTAGTAAAACGTTCCGGCACATTGGGATCGAGTGCCATCAGGTTACCGTTATCAGAAAGGCTGTCGCCAAACACATACACGTTGCTGAATGCACTCGCGTGGCTTGCGACGAAGCTCAGCAGCAAAGCTGCCAAGGCCGCAGATTTCATGGTTATTTTTTTCATTGTGATACTTCTCCAGTTTCAGTTAGGTGCGCAGGTGCGCTTATTATCTTCGAAGGCTGCCAGCCGGCGATGCGCCTCTGTTGCAGACTTCGAAAGCGTAAAAAATTGCGGCTTGAAACGCTGTGGCAAAAGCGGAAATTTTAGGTTGATTAGGTCAATTACCAAACCGCTTTAGCTACCTGAGTCACATTTCTACCCAAATATTTCCTCAACAGTTTCAGTAAGTTGCTGCAGTTCCAACCTATCAACATCCTGTAATTGACATTGCGCCATCACGTAGTTGGCCGTGCGTACCACAGCACGCCACCGAGGCTTGTCGGGAACCGTCTTCAAACTCAGGTATTTATCATAGGTACGGGTCTTTACTGTGGTGCCATCGATGTAAACGCGCCAGCAGCGACTATGGTCGGCCAGTTCGGTTTTGCCTTTCCCGCTGTAACGCTCCCAGAGGTTGAGCGTCAGGCGATGCAGGGCGACAATGTGCGATTTGACTTCGGGACTGGCAACGCCGCCTTTGACATGCGGTACTGGACCCTGTTCCAAGCCCCCGTTACCTGACGCTTCAAGAGCAGTTGCCAATTTCATCTGTTTCAACGCACCTTCTATCTGCGTGATCTTGCGTCGGTTCTCACTCAATTCGCGCGTGAGCCCGGCCAGTGCGTCGCCCTGGGCGACAGGCATGGGTATCGTTGCTCGCCGCGCCAACAGCGCCGCGTAGCGTTTCCCCCGCTCCTCAAAAGTGCGAATACTGCATTGCCATACATCCTCCGGCTGAAGGCCACTGGTCGACAACCAGCGCGGCAGGGCTTGTGGGTCATTCAGACAGGCCTGCACTTCGGCCGCCAGATCTTCATTAACAAGCTCATGCAGGGCTATCGATACGCTTTTCTCCCTGCCTGCGTTATCCGCCAGTTCATCGGCAAAGGCTTCCCGCGCGGCCCCATTTGCGTAGATCGCGTGCATCTCGTGATTGATAAGAAGGATCATTTCGTCCGACACATCCAGTACTTGCAAGAGCCGCGCATTTAGTTCCACCAACTCACCTTCCAGCGCTTCGCGCCGTGCCATTTCGGCCTTCAGCTTCTGATTCTCCCGGTTGGCAATCCAACTGGCACGTACGCTCACCTGACTCCCCAGGCGCGCAAGCAGTTCACGCTCGTTGTAGGGCTTAATGAGGTAATCATTGGCCCCGACACTCAGCGCCTGGACGATATCCTGCACCTGATGACGCGCAGTGAGCATCATGACCGGGAGCTCGTAGGCACTGTAATCACGCCGAATACTCTGGCAGACCTCAAAACCATTCATGCCCGGCATCATCAAATCGAGCAAAATTACATCCGGTACCTGCTGCTGCAGGGCTTTCAGCAATTCCATACCCGAAGCAAATACCTGCACTGCGTATCCGTGAGACGACAATTGTCCGCGCACCAACTCGCGATTCACCTGTTCGTCATCGACTACAAATATCCTTACGTCGCCGTCGATGTCGGGCATCAGCTGCGCCGCGTGCAGGGCGCCAACGCCACCATCATGGGAAACCGGCCGATCGGTGTCGTGCTCCGCAGCCACAATAATCGGCACATCCAAAGCATCATCCGTCGGGGTTGCGTGTTGCGGGTGCGCATCCAGGCACTGCTCAGGCAAACTCACCACCACCCGCGTGCCCTGACCTTCGCAGCTATATACCTGCATCTCACCTTCATGCAAGGCGACCAGATGCCGCGTGATCGACAACCCCAGGCCGCTTCCGCCCTCACGGAAGCTTGGCTCTTCGTGCAACTGCTCAAATGCCACAAACAGTCGCGCCTGCTGAGCATCGCTCATCCCGGTGCCGCTGTCGGCAATTTCCACTTCGACACCACGTTCACAACGCCGGGTATTCACCGAGATTTCACCCGCATGCGTAAACTTGATGGCATTTCCGAGCAGGTTGAACAGAATCTGCTGAAAGCGGTATTGGTCCACATGCAGGAAGCGACTGCTCTCATCGATGCGTGCCCGCAGGCGGATGGGCTTGTCACCCAGTGTCGGTTTAAGCGTATCCAGCACCCAATCGGTCATTTCGACTAAATCCACGCGACTGGGATGCAAGGTGAGACGCCCATGCTTGGCACTGGAAAAATCCAGAATGTCGTTCACCAATGATCCCAGCCGTTGCGCCGTACTTTGTATCAACTGCAATTGCTCTCGCTGGTTGGCATGTAGCTGATCGGAAGCACTTTCCGACAGCACCCGCGCCAAACCGGCAATACCGTTGAGCGGCGTGCGCAATTCATGCGACGTGGTTGCCAGAAACTCATCTTTAAAAGCGTCCAGCTGTTGCAGCTCGTTGTTACGGGCCTGCAAGGTCTCCGACATGCGTTCCACTAATTTCATGCCATTCAGATAGCGCCGCTGCAACGACAGAGACTGAGTGACTGCGAACGCCAGCACGCCAAAGTGCGCCACATTGGGGGTATCAAATACATCGTTGGCTTTGAGCACATCATGCAATACCGCGACGGCCAGCACCGCCAGACTCAAGCCGAAATCCCAAACGGCGCGCCCTTTTTCGCGCCAGTTTTGGATAAACATGCCGACGCAGTAGAACACCGCCAGAGATATCACCCCTTGGAACAGCACGTTGAACTCGGTGTAAATACGGGTGGGGTAAATCAAACAGATGGCTACAAACACCACACATACCGACCACGCTACCCGCGCAACCGCTATACCACCACGCGGCGTAAACAGCGCGACAAAATAGCTCACAAAAAGCGGCAGAGTGAGATAGAAGCAGATATGTTCCACGCCTTGCAGAATCTGCCAGGAGAACAGGTCAAAGCCGTACAGCACACGCTCATCAATTAATAATCTGCGCAGGCCAACTACGAGGCACAAGAGCCCAAAAAAACATGCCGCCCATTCGCTGCGCCGAAACAGAAACAAGGAAAAATTATAGATACCGAGGGTAATGAGAATGGCTGCGACAAATACTGCAAACAGCACAGGCCGTTCGGCCAGGGCGAAATACCCGGATGCATCGGTCAATACCGGATCAAACCATACACCGCCTTCGCGGTAATGAAAGTTGGAGAGTTGCAGCGTGAGGAGCAGTTCGCCGTTATGAGCGGACAGTTTATACACCTGTGGCGTAAAGGCAGGGTGTTCGTGTGCCAGCTCCAAGGCCGGCGTGCCATTGCCGCCCACTTCGTCATCGTTCACGAACAATCGGTAGGCACTGGGCATGTCGGGCATGTAAAGATAAAACGGTGCAATCTCTGCAGGCACCTTGACGCGCAGCTGATAGGTCATGGCACCTTGCGTGGGTAGCGGTGCGTGGCCCTGCGTAGGTTGATCCCATTGCGACGGGACCGGGAACATACGTACATTGGAGGCCGTGCGCATTTGCTCTGGCGTCAGCAGTTCACCCCATACCATCTGCCACACACCACTCAATTTGAAGTGGCTGCCCTCCCCCCAATGCTCTCCGCGCAAATCAATTTCGGCAGCACTCGCAGGCGTTGCAGCCTGGGCCAGATTGAGCATCAGCATGCCCAGCAGCAACGAAAGAAGCCTGAGCATATGGGCGTGTGGGATGTGTGGCGTCATCATGTTATTAGCTTTATCAAAGGATGAGCAGCCGGCACTATAACGACAAAGATGCAGGGCCTCTTAGACCGAAGGCGCCACTCCTGCTATTGCGTGGCGTGTTGCAGTACCAGCCTTGCCACAAATATGAGCGAGATCACAAAGCCAAGTCCGAACAGTATCCCGAGAATGATAAAGTGACTGGCCTTGCCACGACTGAAATCGCGTTTAGCATTACTGCGTTTCTGAACCCCCAGCATGGCCCACAAAACGCTTTGAAAGGTCTGCCAGAGCGTGAGGTCGCCGGGCGCATCTTGCTCCTTGTCGCGTTCAGAATCTGGAGGCGTGTGGGACATGGCGAGCTTACCTGCTTTGTTTAATCGCGAGCAATAACGCTTCTTCAGCAAGCTGATCGAGCGAAACATTGCCTTGTGGCTTATACCAGGTTGTGGTCCAACTCAGCGCCCCGGTAAGAAACCGTCTGAGAATAAAGGTATCGCCCATCACCTGCCCGGCATCTCTGGCTTTATTCAGTGCTTCGAGCCACAGCGCCTCGTACACATCCCGCAGTTTCAGAATGTGCTGTTGGTTTTCCGCGTTCAGACTGCGCCATTCATAGACCAACACCGACATCGCATCGCCCGTGACACCGTTGATGGCTTCGAGCTCACAGCGAATCAATGCGAGCACTTCGTCGCGGGGATTCTGTGCTCTCGCCAACGCTTCGCGCATACGGTGGGTGTTATAGATGATCACTTCTTCCATGACCGCCCTGAGAATCGCTTCCTTGCTTTTAAAGTGATGAAAAATACTGCCGGACTGAATTCCTACCGCAGCCGCCAGATCTCTTACGGTGGTGCGCTCATAGCCTTTCTCACGAAACAGTCGCGCCGCCTGACTCAGCAACTTGCCTTTCGCACTGGCGGGATCGGTAAGTATCCCTTCTTTTATCAAATTCGCGGGCATCATTGGTGGTGTTCTCATCCCCTTTCGCTGCGCTCGCCGGGCGCGTAAAAACAATCGTCGTCATGCGCGCGTCATCGCGTGCTGACCACACCGAACAGTGTAATTTGAAACCGGAGGGTTTACAAACCAAGCGCTTGCTTGGTATTGTGCGCAACATCCTGTGAAACCGCTACAAGGATTGCACATCATGAGTCGACACACCCTGCGCATCGGCTGCGCTTCGGCCTTCTGGGGCGACACCGAAACTGCCGCGGCCCAGCTCGTACATCACGGCCGCATTGACTACCTCGTTTTCGACTATCTCGCTGAAATCACCATGTCGATTATGGCGGGTCAGAAAATGAAAGATCCTCAGGCCGGCTACGCGACTGACTTTGTCAAAACCGTGATGGGCCCGCTGCTTACACCGATTCAGAAACAAGGCATTAAAGTCATCAGCAATGCCGGTGGCGTGAATCCTCAAGCTTGCGTGGCTGCGCTGCGTGCGCTGGCCGAATCCGAAGGCGTCGCCCTCAAGATTGCATTGGTAGCCGGTGATGACATTCTCACCCGGCGCAGTGAATATCAGAAAGCAGGGGTCACCGAAATGTTCAGCGGTCAACGCATGCCCCCTATGATGGTAAGTATGAACGCCTACCTCGGTGCACCGGGTATCAAAGCTGCACTCGATGCCGGTGCAGACATTGTGATTACCGGTCGAGTGGTCGACAGCGCTGTCGTGCTGGGTGCCCTGATGCATGAGTTTGACTGGGACTGGAACGATTACGACAAACTCGCGCAAGGAAGTCTCGCGGGCCACATTATTGAATGTGGCGCCCACTGTACCGGGGGCAACTTCACCGATTGGGAGACCGTCAAAGACGGCTTCGACAACATGGGCTTTCCCATTGCCGAAGTTTCCGACGATGGCAGTTTTGTGGTGACCAAACCCGACAACACCGGCGGTGTGGTCAATCACGCCACCGTTGCCGAACAGCTGGTGTATGAAATCGGTGATCCGCGCGCTTATTTGTTGCCCGATGTAGCCTGCGATTTCAGTCAGGTAACAGTGCAGGAACTCGGCGCCGATCAGGTGCGTGTAACCGGTGCGCGCGGGCGACCGCCGACCCATCAATACAAGGTATCGGGTACCTGGCCCGACGGTTTCAAATGCACCGTCACCTTTCTGATGGCCGGTATCGACGCCAAAGCCAAAGCGCAGCACGTAGCCGATGCTATCATCAGCAAAACCTCGCGCATGTTCAAAGACAAAGGTCTGGCACCCTACTCCGACGTGAATATCGAATTGCTGGGCACTGAAGCCACTTATGGCCCCCACGCCCAGGCCCAGCAGTGCCGCGAAGTCGTAGTAAAAATTGCCGTAGCCAGCCCAGACAAAAAGGCTCTGGTACTGTTCTCCCGCGAGATCGCCCAGGCGGCCACCGGCATGGCACCGGGCATTACCGGTATTGTAGGCGGGCGCCCAACGGTGTGGCCCAAGATTCGCTTGTTTTCCTGCCTTGTGCCCAAGCAGGACCTTCCCATCCGTGTGGTGATGAACGACACGGAAACTCCGGTAAGCCTGCCAGACACCGGCGATTATGATCCCCCTGAAGCACCAACCGAACAGGAAGAAGAAGCACTGGCCACCGAAACCACCGTTCCCCTGGTTAAACTCGCCTGGGCCCGCAGTGGCGACAAAGGTAATCACGCCAACATTGGCGTAATTGCCAGAAAACCGGAATACCTGCCCTATATCAGGCAGGCACTCAGCAGTGCACGGGTAGCGGACTATATGGCCCACACACTCGACCCCGACACCGGCAAAGTGACCCGCTGGGACCTGCCCGGCATCCATGCCCTGAACTTCCTGTTGGAAAACAGCCTGGGCGGGGGCGGTGTTGCCAGCCTGCGTATCGATCCGCAGGGCAAAGCCTTTGCACAACAGCTGCTTGAGATGCCGATAGGCGTGCCTCAAGCCGTAGCCAACAACCTAAATTCTCAGCCCTGAACAAGCAGGTAACGCCCATGAGCAACCGATACGCGTCGGTATTACGCGCCGACGCCTTTGCCAATAAACATATCATCGTCACCGGTGGCGGCAGCGGCATAGGCCGCTGTACGGCGCACGAACTTGCCAGCCTTGGCGCCCGGGTAATTATTCTGGGCAGAAAACCCGAGAAGCTTGAGCAGGTGGTCGCCGAAATCAAGGAAGATGGCGGACAAGCCGATGCGCGGGTCTGCGACATACGCGAGGAAGATGCGGTGAAAGCGGTGGTAAAAGACATTGTCGCTAACTATTCGCGCATCCATGGCCTGGTGAATAATGCCGGCGGACAGTTCCCGGCGCCGCTGACTGCCATCAACCAGAAAGGCTGGGAAACAGTTGTACGCACCAATCTCACCGGCGGCTTTATGATGGCGAAAGAAGTCTATCTGCAAAGCATGAGCAAACACGGTGGCAGCATCGTGAATATTGTTGCCGACATGTGGGGCGGCATGCCCGGCATGGGGCATTCTGGCGCCGCCCGCGCCGGCATGGTCAATTTTACCCAAACGGCCGCCTTTGAATGGGGCACCGCCGGTGTGCGAGTGAACGCCGTGGCCCCGGGCTGGATTGCCTCGAGCGGCATGGACAACTACCCGCCGTCCATGAAACCGATGATTCGGCAACTGCGCGACGCCGTGCCCCTCAAGCGCATGGGTACGGAAGCCGAAGTGAGTGCGGCAATTTGTTTTCTACTCAGTGACGGTGCGAATTTTATTTCCGGCGATTGCCTTCGTATTGATGGCGGTGCCTCACAAGGTAATCGCGTTTGGCCCTTGCCGAAAGCGAGCAACTCCGAACCCTTTGATGGCTTCCATCGTTCACATATCCCTGCGGTTCTGCAGGATCTTGACGAGTAGACCATCGCGCAGCGCCCCCACAGCGACCTATAGGAAGCACTATGACCCAGTTACATTCCGATATCGATGCCCACTCTTCCGACTTTCAGGCCAATGCTGAAATGATGCAGCAGTTTATCGACGCCTTTCGCGAAGTGGAAAAGAAAGTGGTCGACAAGGAAAAAGAAGCCAAAGAGAAGTTTTCAGCCAGAGGCAAACTGCTCCCCCGGGAACGCCTGAATCTCTTGCTCGATCGCGGCGCCCCCTTTCTCGAAATCAGCAGCCTCGCTGGCTATAAAATGCACGACGATAAAGACGGTTCCCTCGCCGGCGGGGGCATTATTGCAGGCATAGGCTATGTGGCGGGCATACGCTGCATGATCGTTGCCAGTAACAGCGCCATCAAGGGCGGTACGATTTCGCCCGCGGGTCTGGATAAAACCCTGCGCCTGCAGGAAATCGCCAAGCTGAACAAATTGCCGATCGTTACGCTGGCCGAAAGCGGCGGTGCCAACCTCAACTATGCTACCGATATTTTTGTGCAGGGCGCACGGGGATTCGCCAATCAGGCGCGCTTGTCAGCGGCGGGTATTCCACAGTTTACGATTGTGCACGGCAATGCCACCGCTGGTGGCGCGTATCAGCCCGGTTTGTCCGACTACACTATCGTGGTCAAAAACAAGGCCAAGATGTTTCTGGCCGGGCCCCCTTTGTTGAAAGCAGCGACCGGTGAAGTCGCCAGCGACGAAGAGCTGGGTGGTGCCGAAATGCATGCTCAGGTAGCCGGCACCGCGGAGTTTCTCGCCGAAGACGATAGCGACGCCATTCGTATGCTGCGCGACCTGATGAAAACCGTTCCCTGGAATGATGCCTTGCCTCCGCTGCCCAAACGCCAATGGCAGGAGCCACGTTATTCACCTCAGGAATTGCTTGGCGTGGTGCCCGCCGACAACAAGAAGCCCTACGATGTACGCGAAATTGTGGCCCGCATTGCAGATGGTTCGGATTTCGTTGATTTCAAGCCGGAATTCGACAATCAAACGGTATGCGGATTTCTCAAGATTCAGGGGCACGCCTGCGGTCTGATTGGCAACAACGGGCCGATCACGCCCGAAGGCGCAGCGAAAGCGGCACAATTTATTCAGCTTTGCGAACAAAGCAATACGGCGCTGTTGTTTTTTCATAACACCACCGGCTTTATGGTGGGCACCCATTCCGAACAACACGGCGTCATCAAGCATGGTTCCAAGATGCTGCAGGCAGTGGCCAACGCCACTGTACCCAAGCTCACCATTGTGGTGGGCGGATCCTATGGAGCCGGCAACTATGCCATGTGTGGCCGCGGCCTCGACCCGCGCTTTATCTTCGCTTGGCCCAATAGCCGCACGGCCGTGATGGGCGGCGCCCAGGCCGGCAAAGTTCTGCGCATCGTGACCGAAGAAAAACACGCCAAGCTGGGCAAAGAGGCCGACCCCGCGATGCTCGAAGTCCTGGAAAAAGCCACCGCCGACAAACTCGACAAAGGCTCCACCGCCCTGTTTGGCACGGCACGCTTGTGGGATGACGGACTGATCGACCCGCGTGATACACGCAAGGTACTCGCCTTCCTACTGGACATCTGTGAAGAAGCCGACAAGCGCACACTGCGCCCCAACAGTTTTGGGGTCGCGCGACTTTAACCCGACATTTACCAATAGCGTGCGTAACTTGAAGACAGCCCCTTCAAGCCACGACAACAAGAGAGCAACAGCATGATTTTTACGCAGGAACACAAAGAAATTCGCCGTACCGTTAAAAACTTCGTCGAGAATGAAATCAACCCCCATGTTAATGAATGGGAAAAAGCCGGCACCTTCCCGATGAAAGAGATCTTTAAAAAGCTGGGCGACCTGGGCCTGCTGGGTATCAGCAAGCCTGAAGAGTTCGGCGGCATGGGGCTCGATTACAGTTACAACATTGTAGCGGCGGAAGAATTCGGCGCGGCACACTGCGGCGGCGTGCCTCTGGCCATTGGCGTGCAGACCGACATGTGTACACCCGCTCTGGCGCGTTTTGGCTCGGATGAACTGCGGCATGAATTTCTCACACCCGCCATTCAGGGCGACATGGTGGGCTGTATCGGGGTATCCGAACCCGGCGCGGGATCCGACGTGGCCGGTTTGAAAACCAGTGCCGTGAAAGACGGCGACGACTACATTATCAATGGCACCAAAATGTGGATCACCAACAGCCCCAGTGCCGATTTCATCTGTCTGCTGGCCAACACTTCCGACGATAAGGTGCATATCAACAAGAGCCTGATCATTGTGCCCATGAAGTCCCCCGGCATCACCGTAGCACCCAAACTCGACAAACTGGGTATGCGCTCCTCGGAAACCGCCCAGGTGTTTTTCGACAACGTGCGGGTGCCGCAACGTTATCGCATTGGTCAGGAAGGTGCGGGCTTTATGATGCAGATGATCCAGTTTCAGGAGGAACGCCTGTTCGGCGCGGCCAATATTCTTAAGGGTCTGGAAAATTGTGTCACCGGAACCATCGACTACTGTAAAGAACGCGAAACTTTCGGCCAGCCACTTATCAACAATCAGGCCATCCATTTCCGCTTTGGAGAACTACAAACCGAGATCGAAGCCCTGCGCTGCATGGTCTATCAGGCCGTCGAGCAGTACGTGAACAAACAGGATGTTACCCTGCTGGCCTCCATGGCAAAACTCAAAGCCGGCCGCCTGGGCCGTGAAGTGACCGATTCTTGCCTGCAGTATTGGGGCGGCATGGGCTATATGTGGGAGAACATGGTGTCGCGTGCCTATCGCGATGTGCGTCTGGTCTCCATTGGCGGCGGCGCCGATGAAATCATGCTCGGTATTATCTGCAAGATGATGGGCATTCTGCCCGGTAAAAAGAAATAAGCGAGGGCTGAACGATGAGCGAATCCCCTTTTCCTGAATGCGAAACCCTGTTAGTGCGGCAAGAGGATCATGCCCTGCATGTGACCTTGAATCGCCCTAAAGTGCGCAACGCCATGAGCCTGAAGATGGTGCACGAATTCATGGCATTGTTTGAGCGCATTGCCGACTCTCGGGATATTCGCGCCCTCGTGCTGCGCGGCAGCGACGGGCACTTCTGTGCTGGGGGCGATATCAAAGATATGGCGAACGCGCGTATGGCCGCGGCCAAACCGGCGGATGACGAAGACCCCTTCTATACCCTGAATCGCCAATTCGGCCGCATGATTACTGCCGCCAATCAACTTCCTCAAGTGGTCATCGCGGTGACCGAGGGCGCCGTTCTCGGTGGCGGTTTTGGGCTGTGCTGTATTTCGGACGTTGCACTCTCGGCATCTTCAGCGCAATTTGGCCTGCCGGAAACCGGACTGGGCATTCCTCCCGCACAGATTGCACCGTTTGTTGTGCGGCGAATTGGCTTAACGCAAACCCGCCGACTGGCCTTACTGGGCGCGCGCTTTGATGGCAATGAAGCCCAACGCCTTGGCATTGTGCACGAAGTACATGCCGACACTGCGCAATTGGAGGCCGCCTTGCAGCATGTTCTGCAACAGGTAAAACGCTGCGCGCCACACGCCAACCGCTACACCAAGCAACTCATACTCGGTGTGGGCGATCGTCCTCTCGACACCTTGCTCGATGATGCTGCCCATGCATTCTCTGCAGCCGTACAGAGCGAAGAAGGACAGGAAGGCACCTTGGCATTCATGCAGAAGCGTCAGCCCTCATGGACAGAATAATCGCGAGCGACCCCAACCTCAGGTGAGACAAAGACATGCCCCAGCAAAACAGCTTTGAAAAAATACTGATCGCCAACCGTGGCGAAATCGCCGTACGCGTCATGCGTACCGCCAAGTCACTCGGCTATCGCACGGTGGCCGTTTACAGCGAGGCCGATGCCTGTGCGCCCCATGTACAACTGGCTGATGAAGCCGTATGTATCGGGCCGGCCGCGGTTGGCGAATCGTATCTGGTGATCGACAAAGTGCTCGACGCCGCGCGTAAAACCGGCGCTCAGGCGGTGCACCCCGGTTATGGTTTTTTATCGGAGAACAGCGGCTTCGCCAATGCCTGCGAGGCCGCCGGCATTGAATTTATTGGTCCACCATCCAAGGCAATTGAGCTGATGGGCAGTAAACGCCTGTCTAAAATTGCCATGATTGAGGCGGGCGTACCCTGCATTCCCGGCTACGAAGGCGCGAATCAGGAGCTTGAGCATCTGGTGGCGCAGGCCAAAAGTATAGGCTTCCCCATTATGGTCAAAGCCTCTGCAGGCGGCGGTGGCCGCGGCATGCGCCTGGTGATGGAAGAAAGTGAACTTGCCGCGCAGATTAAAACCGCGCGCAGCGAAGCGGAAAATGCCTTTGGCAATGGCGAACTCATTCTCGAAAAAGCCGTGTTGCAACCACGGCATATTGAGATTCAGGTATTCGCAGATAAACACGGCAATGCTGTGTATCTTGGCGAACGTGACTGCTCGGTACAGCGCCGCCACCAGAAGGTGGTCGAGGAAGCACCCTCGCCTTTTGTTGATGAGGATTTGCGCCGCCGCATGGGCGAGTCGGCCGTTAAAGCGGCCCTTGCCTGCAACTATGTGGGCGCCGGCACGGTGGAGTTTCTCGTTGATGCCGACAAAAACTTTTACTTTCTCGAAATGAATACGCGACTCCAGGTGGAGCACCCCGTTACTGAACTGGTCACCGGTACCGACTTGGTCGCCTGGCAGCTCAACGTGGCCGCCGGGCAGGTATTACCTCTCACGCAAGCCGATATTATGATTCAGGGCCACGCCATGGAGGTGCGTCTGTACGCGGAAGACCCTGCGAATCAGTTTCTCCCCCAGACCGGCCCCATTCACGTGTGGCGGCCCGCAAGCGGTGACGGTGTGCGTATCGATGGCGGCATTCGCAGTGGTCAAATGGTGTCGGCCTTTTACGACCCCATGCTTGCCAAGATTATCGCCTACGGGAGTAATCGCGAAGAGGCCCGAAGAAGACTGGTACGCGCCATCGAAGACAGCACGCTTTTTGGCGTTACGGTAAACAGTCACTTTCTCTGCGAAGTCCTGCGCCACCCGAGTTTTATCGCAGGCGACGCCACGACGGCCTTTATTGGCGAAGACTTTGCCGATAATCCCAGCATGTGCGCGCAAACACCCGAGCCGCTGGCAATCGCCATCGCCACGCTGATCAGTTTTCTCGAGCAACGCCCACAACATGATTTTACTCAGGAACTGGCCGGCTGGAGCAATACCGGCCAGGCCCCCTGGCCCTATCAGTTAAAGTCGGGCGACAGCAAATGGTCAATCACACTGGAACATCAACGCGATGCCTATGTGATTCGACAGGGAGACAGCACCCTGGCGCTGCAGGTGATCAGTGACGACGGCAAGCGGCTTGTGTATGTGCATGAAGGTGTGCGCCGCAGCTGCGTTTACCATATCGCCGGTAACGAGGTGTTCTTGCGCCTGGGCAGCCGGGATTACCTATTTGAAGATGCCACCCACGCGGCTATTTCGGCGCAGGAAGGTGCCGGTACGGGTGAAATAAAAGCCTCCATGGACGGCGCCATCATTGAAGTCACAGCAGAACCCGGTGCTAAAGTGACGCGCGGCCAGACCTTGGTGATTCTCGAAGCCATGAAGATGGAACACCCACTCAAAGCCGACGTGGACGGTACCATCAATGAAGTGCGGGTGCAGGCGGGTGACCAGGTGAAACTGCGACAATTACTGGTGAGTATTACACCCGACGAGGACGCTACATCATGAGTAACACTGCCCTGCAAGGTCGCACCTACATCATTACCGGCGCGAGCCGCGGTATTGGCCGCGAAATTGCGCTGCGCCTCGCCCGCGAAGGCGCCAATATCGTGGTAGCCGCGAAATCCGCACACCCCCACCCCAAGCTACCCGGCACCATTCACAGTGTGGCAAAAGAGGTGGAAGAGGCCGGGGGCAAAGCCCTTGCGATGCAGGTTGATGTGCGCGACGAAGAACGCCTCAAGCAAATGGCGCAAGAGGCGGCAGACACCTTCGGCGGGATCGACGGGCTCATCAATAACGCGGGCGCCATTAAACTGGTGAACAGCGAGAGCCTGCCACCCAAACGCTTCGACCTGATGTTTCAGATTAACACCCGGGCGGTGCTGTGCGGCGCACAGGCCGTTCTGCCCTGGCTCAAAAAGTCGGATCAGGGGCATATTCTGAGCCTGTCCCCTCCGATCAATCTGGATACCAAATGGTTCCAGCACTATGGGCCTTATACTGTAACGAAATACGGCATGAGCATGCTCACCCTGGGCATGGCTGAGGAATACCGGCGCTACGGCATTGCGGTGAATGGTTTGTGGCCACAAACCCTGATTGCCACGGCCGCCATCGAATTTGAGGGCGGCGGAAAGACGGCGCTGTCCAAAGGACGCACGCCCGCCATTATGGCCGACGCGGCTTATGAAATACTGCGCACGCCGCCCGGTGAGCTGTCCGGACAGTTGCTCATCGACGAGACACTGCTGCGCGAGCGTGGTGTTGTGGACTTCGAACAATACCGTTACGACCAACACAGCAACAAACCTTTAATGAACGACCTGTTTCTGGATTAATCCAGACAGCGATGGGCATCTGTTCACTCACAGGTGCTCATCCTGCCCTTCGCAGCCGGTTTGCGGTCTGGCTGCTTCCTTCAGGCCAGACACACTCGCACGAGGATCACCATGTCGACACCCGCAGCCACATTGAATCAGCACGCAGCGCACACCCCACCTATTGCAACAGTCCCGCCCGTGACCATATACGAAAACGAAGCGATGCAGGACGCTCAGAGCTTTCTTGAGCTCTTCTATGCGCGTGAAAGACTGCATCCCGATCAGGTGTACTTGCGACAACCTGAAGGCGACACCTGGCACACTTTCAGCTGGCGCGAGGTGGGTAGGCAAGCGCGACAAGTATTGGCCGCCCTCCGTGCAATGGGGCTGGTACCGGGTGATCACGTAGGCATTCTGTCGAAAAACTGCGCACAATGGATCATTGCAGACCTGGCCATTCTGATGGGCGGCTTTGTATCGGTACCTTTTTATCCAACATTGCCCAAAGACGAACTGCATGAAGTGATTCGCCTCAGCAATATTAAAGCGCTGTTCATCGGCAAACTCGAACACTGGGCACAACAACAGGATGGCGTTCCCGACACAGTCCATTGCATTCGTTTCCCGCACTATCCGGGTAATGCGAAAGTGCAGCGAGGTCTTGCATGGGAGGACATTCTCTCGAATCAGGCTCCGGCGGAGCAGGTCTATCTCCCTCAGGCCGATGACCTGTTCACCATCATTTATACCTCCGGCACCACCGGTACGCCCAAGGGCGTTATGCTGAATTATGATTGCGCTAACCAGGTGATGCACTACGAGCGCGCGCACCCGCGTTACGGAATCTATCAGGGTGTGGGAGAGCGCCTGATCTCCTATTTGCCGCTCAACCACATTGCCGAACGCGTGGTTTCAGAGATCAGCTCGATTGTGGCCGGCTCGGAAGTCTCGTTTTCGGAATCGCTGGACCGCTTTGCCGCGAATCTACAGAGTGTGCAGCCCACTCAGTTTTTTGCCGTTCCGCGCATCTGGGTAAAAATCCAGCAAGGCATTCTCACTAAATTACCGCAGCGAAAACTGGATACCTTGTTGCGTATCCCTCTGGTACGCAATGTCATCAAAACCAAAATCCGTAAGGGCCTGGGGCTGAATCAGGTGCGTTCTGCCATCTCAGGCGCGGCTCCCATTGCGCCATCGGTACTGGAATGGTTTGCCCGACTCGATATCACCATTCAGGAAGTTTATGGCGCCACAGAACTCTGTGGTGGCGTGACCTATAACGACATTAACGACACACGACCCGGCACTGTGGGGAAACCCCTGCCCGGAACGCATATCAAAATTGACCCCCAAACCGACGAGGTGTTGGTCAAGGCTCCGTGGGTAATGACGGGGTATTACAATGACCCGGAAAAAACCGCAGAGGTATTTCAGGGGGACTATTACCGAACGGGCGATACTGGGCGTTTCGATCACGAAGGCAACCTGATGATCACCGGCCGCATCAAAGACACATTCAAAACAACCAAAGGCAAATTCATCTTGCCTGTGCCTATCGAACAGACACTGGGAAGTAACTCAGCGATCGAACACGTCGTGGTAGTGGGATCAGGATTGGATCAACCACTCGCGCTCGTAAGGCTGTCAGAGGCGGCAAGTCTGGGAGATCGTGAAGCACTGGTACACATGCTGGCCACGACATTGGAAGAGACCAACACCACACTGGCCCCCTACTCCCGCCTCAGCCATCTGGTGCTGTTTACCAGCGGCTGGGAGGAGGATTGCGGCCTGTTCACGCCGACCCTGAAAGTCAAACGGCATGCAGTCGATGAACGGTTTCGCCAACATTACGCCGACTGGGCACGCTCACAAGATCCTCTGATCTGGGCATAGGTCACGGGCGTCGGGCCAAAAAAAAGCAGAGCCTAAGCTCTGCTTTTTTAACTATGCGTTCGCCTTAGATGGCAACGATATTCACAGCCTGTGGGCCTTTGGCGCCCTGAGTCACTGCAAATTCAACGCTTTGACCTTCGTTAAGCGTTTTAAAACCGGAGCTGGCAATTTCACTGAAATGTGCAAACACGTCTGGACCAGACTTTTGCTCAATAAAACCAAAACCTTTCGCTTCGTTAAACCACTTAACGGTACCCGTTACTGTATTAGACATAATCTTGTTCCTAAATATAAAAGTGTGCCTTTGATAAGGCTGAAATAGCTGAAAACAGAGGCTTGAACTTAAAACTGCAGAACGAGGAATTACGAATAAAACAGCGAAATGTAGGATATAAATATTGGGCGTTTCTCTCTAGCTGGCGAGCACTGTATAGGTATTACTTCACGACGTCTATAAAAGAATGGTTTATTTTATGCTTCTCTCCTCCACGCTCTCTGCTCGCACGCACACGAAGCATATTCACTACACAGAAAAAAATTCGGCCAGTGCCATACAACTGATCCAATCAGAGTCTGACGCGTATTACTCACATACCCACAACCAGAGGACAGACCATGCTGTCGTGGCTGAAAGCCGATCCGGTAAAAAAACTGCGCAAACGCTACCACGAGAAACTCGAAGCAGCGATGCACGCACAACGCAATGGCGATATCAAATCCTATTCCATGTTGAGCAAGGAAGCCGACGCGTTATGGCAACAGATCAACATGGAAGAACAAAATTCCTCTTCGGCAAGTAAATAAACCCGGCGGTCTAAACGGGTGTACCCTAGTGCCGCCAGCATAATAGAGCCTTGCAGGCCGAACGTGGGTCTCCTTGAAACATATGTCGGCCGCCGGATGAGCGTTCAACAAAGTTGACGGAAAAAAATGCATATCGAGGCGCCACAACCACACATACCCGCTTGCCACCAACTAGGCGAAGGTAAAAATGTTTTCTGTAAGAAGAAGAACGGAGACGAAATGTGGCAATGCTTTTTAGCCCCGCTGTGAGCGAATAGTGGCAACCCGCAGCGTTGTCAGAGCCCATCAATTGTGCAGCAAGAGAAGGCACCCCAGGGTGTGCGGGGCCATGGACAGTGGTAAACCGGGCAAAACAAAAATAGATGCGTCCCCTTTTCCGCCCTTGGTTAAATCGCGGCGAGACTTAT
>JBFHUL010000066.1:0-18838 GCA_041590075.1 Oleiphilaceae bacterium | reverse complement strand
TGTGCACCCGCCGCCCACAATGATTCCATCAGAACACGCGAAGGTGCCTCACGCATATCATCGGTTTCAGGTTTGAAAGCCAGGCCCCACACCGCAATGGTCTTACCACTCAAATCGTTGTCGAAATACGCATTTAGTTTCTCAAACAAACGGTGCTTCTGCCGGTTGTTGACGTTCTCAACCGCCTGCACCAGCTCTGCTTCATAGCCTACAGAGGACGCAATGCGAGTGAGTGCCTGAACATCTTTGGGAAAACATGAACCACCGTATCCCGCACCGGGATAAATAAAGTGGTAGCCAATTCGGGGGTCCGAACCGATACCCAAGCGTACCTGTTCGATGTCCGCATCCAGCCGCTCGGCCAGGTTCGCCATTTCATTCATAAAACTGATCTTGGTCGCCAACATGGCATTGGCCGCATACTTGGTCAACTCCGCAGACCGCACATCCATAAACAGTACTTTATCGTGGTTGCGGTTAAATGGCGCATACAGCTCACGCATGGGCGCTTCGGACTCTTCGCGCGAAATACCAATCACAATCCGATCAGGCTTCATAAAGTCGCCTACCGCCGCGCCTTCTTTCAAAAACTCGGGGTTAGACACCACATCATAGGCGATGTTGACACCACGGCTTTCCAGCACCTCGGCAATCTTTGCGCTGACCTTGTCTCCGGTACCCACCGGCACCGTGGACTTATCAATCACGATTTTTTCATCCTGCATGTGCGTGGCGATAGTTTCGGCCACTTTTAGCACATACTGCAGATCGGCCGAACCGTCTTCATCGGGAGGCGTACCCACGGCAATGAACTGGAGCTTGGCGTGGGCAATGGCTTCTTCAGCATTGGTCGTGAACCGCAGATTTCCGGCTTCAAAGTTACTTTTCACAATGGGTTCGAGACCGGGCTCGTAGATGGGAATAATGCCCTGATTAAGCTTTTCAACCTTGCTTTCATCCACGTCGACACAAATCACATCGTGCCCCACATCAGCCAAACACGCGCCGGTTACCAGTCCCACGTAACCTGTTCCGAATATAGATACTTTCATAGGTCCTCTGAAATACTTTGATGCTGGCGACAATTCTTGCCATTAACTTGCTTTTAAACGTCTTTTTGGTTTGACGCCTACTCAAACAGCGATAGAATCGGGATTTTACACGGTTTTCAATTACAAACTAGATTCGCGACTCGTTAAACGGAGTTTTGTCCCGCCCAGTGCGCCTCGGAAAACCGAAAAGCTGAAACAATCAGATGCAGGAAGAGACAGCCACACCGGCCATCCAGATACTTGGCCATACTCGTGCTGCCGCTTGCTGCCAATTCGTTCTTACAACTAAGGCTGGAAATCAATGGTACGCAAATTTCAATCGGTATGTGTGATTGGCTTGGGTTATATCGGTCTGCCCACCGCTTCGCTGTTGGGAACCAAAGGCTACGACGTCGTGGGCGTTGATGTATCCAGCCATGTCGTCGACACCATCAATCAAGGCAAAATACATATCGTCGAGCCGGATCTCGACCTTCTGGTGAAATCAGCTGTTAATGCCGGTAAGCTCCGCGCCAGCCTGAAACCCGAAAAAGCGGATATTTTCATTATCGCGGTGCCCACCCCCTTCAAAGATGGCCACGTACCCGATCTCAGTTATGTAGAGCAAGCCTCCAAAGCAATCGCCCCCTATATAGAGCCGGGCAATCTCGTGATTCTGGAGTCCACCAGCCCAGTGGGCACTACCGACGAGTACGTTGCCAACATTCTCGCGGAGGCGGGTCACAAAGTCGGAGAGGAGGTTTTCGTGGCGCATTGCCCTGAACGCGTACTACCTGGCCGCATACTGATAGAGCTCGTACAGAACGACCGTATTGTTGGCGGCATCAATGAAAAATCCACCGCGGTTGCAGCAGACTTCTACAATGAGTTTGTGAGCGGCGAAGTGCTCAAAACCAATGCCAAAACGGCTGAACTGTCGAAGCTGACCGAAAACTCCTTTCGCGATGTGAATATCGCCTTTGCCAACGAACTCTCTCTGATTTGCGACCAGGAGCACATTGATGTGTGGGAACTCATCGCACTCGCTAACCGGCACCCCCGCGTAAACATACTTCAGCCAGGGCCTGGCGTCGGCGGACACTGCATTGCCGTTGACCCATGGTTTATCGTGAACCGCGCGCCGGAGGTATCAAAACTCATTCGCACTGCACGCGAAGTGAATGACGGCAAGCCGGATTGGGTAATCAATAAGGTGAGTGAAAAAGCGGCCAAATTTAAGCGGCCGGTCATTGCATGTCTCGGCCTGGCCTTCAAAGCCGATGTGGATGACCTGAGAGAGTCGCCCGCAGCGGCCATTGTAAAACGCCTGCTGGCGCTTGAGTTTGCCGATATCATTGCCTGTGAACCCAACATTCAGAAACATCCCGAAATACCGCTCGCTCCGCTCGACGAAGCCCTCGAAAAAGCGGATATCGTACTGGTACTGGTCGACCACAAAGAATTTCGGGCACTCTCCGCGGCTAAACTGAGTGAAAAAATCGTGATTGATACGCGCGGCATCGTGAAATAGAAACAGGGAAACCACAGCAGTTATGACATTAAAAGTACTCTCGGTATTTGGAACGCGCCCCGAAGCAATCAAGATGGCACCGGTTGTCAAAGCCTTGTCACAAACCGAAGGCATCGACAGCAAAGTAGCCGTCACGGCCCAACACCGCCAAATGCTGGATCAGGTGCTGGAACTGTTTGAGATCAAGGCCGATTATGATCTGGATATCATGCAAGCCAATCAGGACTTGTATGATGTGACATCCAAGGCATTGCTCGGGCTACGCGATGTGTTAAAAGAATGCAAAGCCGATGTGGTGCTGGTGCACGGTGATACGACCACTTGTTTTGCTGCAAGCCTTGCCGCCTTTTACCAGCAGATTCCGGTGGGACATGTTGAAGCCGGACTGCGCACAGGCAACATGCTCGCCCCCTTCCCCGAAGAAGCCAACCGCAGTCTGGTGGGCAGGCTTGCCCAGTTTCATTTTGCCCCCACTGACAAAGCCCGTGAAAACCTATTGCGGGAAGGCATACCCGTAGAACGCATCTGGGTGACCGGCAATACCGTCATCGACGCATTGCTTGAGGTACAACAACGCCTGCCGGAATATCAGGCCCGCAGCTGGGCCCCCAAGCTGCCCGAGCACGCAATCGAACGCGTTGAAAACAAACGCTCCAAGTTCATCCTCATCACAGGCCACCGGCGTGAAAATTTCGGACAGGGCTTTATCGACTTTTGCGACGCCCTACGAGCAATCGCAAGCCAGCATCCGGAGTGGCTGCTTATCTACCCGGTGCATCTCAACCCAAATGTGCAGAAACCGGTATTCGAACGCCTGGGTGATTGCGACAACATTCTGCTGATTGAACCACAGGACTACCTGCCTTTTGTCTGGTTACTCGACAAATGCGACTTGGTGATCACGGATTCCGGTGGCATTCAGGAAGAAGCACCCTCTTTCGGAAAGCCCGTGCTGGTTACGCGCGAAGTGACGGAACGGCCAGAGGCGGTAGAAGCAGGAACCGTAAGACTGGTCGGAACCTCTGCGGAGAAAATTATTGCCAACACGCTTGAGATTCTGACGGACGAAAACATTTATCGTTCGATGTCGGAGGCTCATAACCCTTACGGTGATGGTAAAGCGGCGGCGCGCATCGCAGACATACTTAAAGCATGATGGCGAATTTACATACAATCATCAGCAAACCAGGCTAACGCGCAGGATTCATGTAAATGCGCACTTTAGAATGTCCCCAGCCAATGGAAACAATGTCCAGATCATTATCTCCATCGAGATCCTTAAGCCGCGCACCATTGTGATGCTCCATACCCCTGGCGATATAGTGCGGCTTCCAGATCGCTCCATCGGCGCCTCTGTTTTCAAGCCAAAGTAACCGGGCCTCTTCGGGTGACTGCAGACGGTGCTCGCCCACTACAAGATCCACATCACCATCATCGTCTACATCCCCGGCATCCAAACTCATTGGCCCAAAATAATGCCCCACCACATGCGGCGCCCAATGCCCACCTTTAGCCCGTGGATTTTCAAACCACATAACCTTGCCAATACGATCGATCGCTTCTTCGCCAACCACGATATCCGGCCACCCATCGCGATTGAAATCGGCAACACGATTTCGGTCTGGTTTAATAGCATGATCGGTGATCGTTACCGGAGCCCAATCGTGCGCCTGATCCAGCCATATGGTTCCCAGCACGAGGTCATCCAAACCATCACGATTGATATCCGCCACGCTAATGGCCTCATCCTGAGAAAGGTCGCTTAGCCTCTCCCAGGGCCACGCCTCTTCAAGAGGCGCATTCGGAACCCATAGCGCCTGCACACCAAAACCCGCCTTGTGCCACGACAATGCGACGCCTGTTTTGCCCCGCGCCTCTATCACGGTAGCCCCCTGCAAATAGTCGCCCTGCGCAACACTAATATTCTCAACAAGCTCGAAGTGTCCTTCACCTTGGTTTACAGCCCACACGAACGCATTGCCTGACTGACTTCCGGGGTACGGCTCACCCTTTAGCTTACGCGCAATGCGCTCACCGAAGCTTGGCGATCGCAGCCACTTATTCCAGCGTGTGCCCAGAAGATCCGGCCGGCCATCGTGAGTGAAATCACTAATCGCGACAATATTGCTAAACCCCGGGCCTACCTCATGGGCAGACCACTCCAGTTCCGGCCGCCCCGGATTACGAAACCACTTGGGCCCCACCACGATGTCATTAAACCCGTCCTGATCGAGATCTTCGCTCAACACGAACAGCAACCGCTGTGGTGCCAGATCGCCAACCTCATAACTTTTCCAAGCGGATGAATCCGTTACGCGCATGCCATTCCACAGGGTAATTGCATAATTACCCTCGTAGTTCCGAATGTGCCAATTGGCACCAACAAGCTCTACATCCATATCTCCGTCGAAATCCGCAACGCGCATGCTATGTGAACCTTCAAGGCCCAGCACGCGCTTGTGCCATTCACGGCCACCGCCGCCATTCAGATAAACTTTCACTTCATTGGTATCGATACCCTGGTTCATCTCTGCCGCAAATACATCCACATCACCATCACCATCCCAGTCGCCCGCCCCCACAAAGTGATGCACCGTTTCTACGGCAGCATCGACGACATTTTCTTGCCACGATTGCGTTATCGATTGGGGATTTTTCAACCATGAAATGCGGTAAGTTTGGAATCCGGCTGGCTCGGATGGGCTAAGCAGAATATCCGGCCACCCATCCTGATCCACATCTGCCACATCGATATACACATCTGGCCACGTATAGCTAGGGGAATAATGCATGCGCGACCACGTTGCCTCCCCATTCCTTCCGGGATTCACAAGCAGCCAACGATTCACCACAATGTCGGCGTAACCGTCACGATTTACATCCGCCACTTTGAGCCCCTCTCCATGATCAAGCGGCAATACCTGCTTGCGCCAATGGTTTTTTGCATTCCAGAACAGAACGAGCTCATCACCGCGTTCATGGCCAAACAGTGTTTGATCTCGCACCACGACATCCAGCATGCCATCGTTATCGAGATCACTTAATTCCAGGTCGTGATAAACTCCTTGGTCGATCACGGTTTCCACCCAGTCGGGCCCGCTGAATGCAACCACACCCTGATTGGTCAAGGCCACGATGTCATTTAGCCCATCACCATTGAGATCGCCCACTTCGAGATCGGTACGAATACGATAGTTTTCGGATATGAGATGCTTGCGCCAGCCCGGATTTTCATACCATACCAGCTCGCCACCTGACGGCATTTCTACCTCGAAGCCAAGTTTTTTCATCACTCTGGTAAAAATGCTGGGCCTGGCTATCTGATTGCCTCCAATCAATATATCCAGATCGCCATCACCATCTACATCACCCACAGATTTTCCCCAAGGAGAGCGCGGCCCGCTCGCATCAATAACAGTCTTTTCGAAGCTGCCTTGATCCTCACCACAACCAAGAGAAAGTATGACAATGAGACTCAGTACTAAAGTACGCAAAATTAAGTGAATTGCCGCATTGGGCGCTCTTGCACGCATCATGACTCCTGTCTAAACTAAATTTGTGGTAATGCGTTTAAGTTACCGTGTTCCGATCGAGCCATCTCTCATCATTTTTTTTCGAACATGCATTGCGTTCATGCGCGATGGTGACATGGATCTTATGGTAATCTGCCATATGGTCTCTGTGACAAAACAGCAGTAGTGACGTGTAGAGACGCGAAAGTACGGAAGGGCATCCTAACAGATACCAAAAGGACGAAACATGTCGCAATCTGAAAACACTCTCGCCTTTGCCAAGGTTGGCATTGGCATGCCCGTCTACAACGGCGAACAATACATCGAAGAAAGTATTCGTGCCAACCTCGCACAAAGCTTTGAAGACTTTCATCTGATCATTTCCGACAACGCCTCAACAGACCGCACCGCCGAAATCTGTCGCGACTATGCCGCCCAGGATAAACGCATTCACTACCTACACAATCCGGTGAATCTGGGGGCTTCCAAAAACTACACGCGCTGCTTTGAGCCCGCCAATTGCCTGTACTTCAGGTGGTCTAATGCCGATGACCTGCTGGAACCGACACTGGTTGAAAAATGTGTGGAAGTGCTGGACCAACATCCGGACACCGTACTCGTATATGGTAAAACCAAAATTATCGATGACAAAGGTGCTTTGCTGGACCATTACGATGATCAGCTCGACCTGCGGCAGGAGTCGGCGGCAGAACGTTTCATTACAGGTAAGGAAAACATCGGCCTGAGCAATGTGCTCTACGGCCTGATGCGCAGAGATCAGCTCGCAAAAACAGCCCTGCTCGGTAACTACATTGCGTCCGACATCAATCTTATCCTTGAACTTACCCTTTACGGAAAGTTCTACGAAATCCCGGAATATCTGTTCTCCCGGCGCATGCATCCTGGTGCCAGCAGCTGGGATAGAAAAGATGAAGACCGGCAAAAGTCCTTCTGGGACACTTCAAAGAAAAAACTATGGTTTCAATATACCCGGGCACTCAGGGAATACTTCAAGGCCACCCGCAGAGCCAATATTCCAGCCCAGGATAAAAAGCAGATTTATATCTATCTCGCCAAACACCTGTACTGGGGCAAAGACCGCCTCTGGCACGAGTTTGCCGATTACATCAAATACAACACACTTAAACGGTCTTGAAGGACCACAGGAGACATAAATGAAAGTTCTGGTAACGGGCCATCGCGGATTTATAGGCACAGTGATGGTGCCCATGTTGCTCAAAGAAGGTTTTGACGTAACAGGCCTCGACAGCGATCTGTATCGCTTCTGTACCTATGGCGATGAACCACAGACCGTCCCCTCCATCGACAAAGACGTACGGGACGTTCAGCCGGAAGACCTAAAAGGTTTCGATGCGATCGTCCATCTGGCGGCCCTCTCGAACGATCCACTGGGCAACATCAACCCCGACCTGACCTACGACATTAACTACAAAGCCTCTGTACGCATTGCCGAAATGGCCAAAGAAGTGGGCGTTAAGCGTTTTCTGTTTGCCTCCTCGTGCAGCATGTATGGCAAAGCCGGCGAAGACGTGCTGGATGAAACTGCAGATTTCAACCCAGTCACGCCTTACGCAAAATCGAAAGTATTCGTAGAGCGCGATGTATCGCAAATGGCCAGCGACGACTTTAGCCCGGTATTTCTGCGTAATGCCACCGCCTACGGCGTGTCGCCCAGAATTCGCTTCGATCTGGTCATCAACAATTTAGTCGCCTGGGCCTATACAACAGGAAAGATCCTACTCAAAAGCGATGGCACACCATGGCGTCCGCTTGTGCATATCGAAGACATTTCACAAGCAGTGATCTGCGCGCTCAAAGCAGAGCAAAGCGTAATCCACAACCTGGCCGTGAATGTGGGTAGCAACACCGAAAATTACCAAATGCGCGACTTGGCGCAATTCGTCAAAGAAACTGTACCCAACTGCGAAATAGAGTATGAAGAAGGCGCAGGGCCGGATGAGCGCTGCTACCGCGTGAACTTCGACAAAATTCATCGTGTATTCCCCGATTTCGAAACCAAATGGACCGCTCGCATGGGTGTGGAGCAGTGCTATGAGTCGTACCGAAAATTCGGCCTGGGCATCGACGATTACGAAGGAATTAAATTCAAACGCATTGCACACATAAAAAATCTCATCGCGCAGGGCAAGCTGGACACCAACCTACGTTGGCACCTTTAATCGAGCGGGTATAGGGGAAAGTGCAATGAAATTTACGGAAACCGGCGTTCACGGCGCATTTGTGATAGATGTAAACCGCATCGGTGACGATCGCGGTTACTTCGGGCGATTGTGGTGTGAAAAAGAAATGCAGGATATGGGGCTGGTGGCGCACATCAAACAAGCCAATGTGGGCTTCAACCCACTAAAAGGCACTTTGCGCGGTCTGCACTACCAAAGAAAACCACATCAGGAAATTAAAATTGTGCGCTGCACGCGAGGCCGGGTATTCGATGTCGTGGTCGACTTGCGCGAAGACTCCCCTACCTACCTTGCCTGGCACGGGGTCGAACTCAACCCCGACAACGGATCAATGCTTTACGTGCCTGAAGGCTGCGCCACAGGATATCTTACGCTAGAAGAAAACTCCGAGATTTATTACCTCACCTCTGAGTTCTACGCGCCTGAACATGCTACAGGCATACGCTACGACGACCCGGCCATCGGTATTGAATGGCCAGGCACGATAAACACCCTGTCTGACAACGACCAAAAGTGGCCGCATCTACAGGTATAACGCAGGAAACATATCATGATCATTGTCGATACCGAGATCGCAAAACGCATTGCCGAAGATCGCCCTATTCGCGTGGGCATGATTGGTGCTGGATACAGCGCCAAGCACATTGCCAACCAGATTGTGAATTTCTTCCCGGCCATTCATCTTGCCGCCATTGCCAATCGCACGCCCAAACATGCCGAAGAGGTGTATCGCATCGCCGGGGTGGAAGCAGTCAGCAATATCAGTAACAGCACCGATCTGGACAAGACGATCGCCAAGCGTGAGTTTGCCGTCACCGATGATCCACACGCTTTATTCAACTGTGGTCAAATAGACGCCATCATCGAAACGACCGGTGAAGTAGAATACGGTGCCTGGGCTGCGCTGAATGCCATCAAGGCCGGCAAACACACCATCGTTCTCAATTGTGAGATGGATGCGACGGTAGGCCCCTTGCTGAAACGCTTCGCGGATCAACAGGGCGTGATCTACTCCAATACCGATGGTGATGAGCCCGGTGTGGCCTGCAACCTTGCACGCTATGTGCGCACGATCGGGCTCGAAGTGGTGGGCGCGGGCAACCTCAAAGGCTTCTATGATGTGCACCGCACACCCGAAACGCAAAAAGCGTTCGCTGAAGCCAACAATCAAAAAGCCCATATGATGACCTCTTTCGTGGATGGTACGAAGTTATCGATGGAGCTCGCCACCCTGGCTAATGGATTGGGGTTTGGCGTGGATAAGCGTGGCATGCATGGCGTGGCTTGCGATGATGTTCGACACTGTCTTGAGCATTTCCCTGAAGGGGCATTTAAACCGGGACGTGGCGTGGTCGATTTTCTACTCGGAGCGGCACCGGCAACAGGCGCGTTCGTGGTCGGTTACTGCGAACAACCCCTGAAAATGGATTACCTCAAATACCTTAAGATGGGCGAGGGTCCGTTTTACGTATTCTACACACCTTTCCACTTACCGCAGCTGGATATTCCCGTTACCGTGTCCAGAGCGGTATTGTGCAACGATGCTACCGTAGCCCCCGTCGGTAAACCCTATTGCGACGCTGCGGCCATCGCCAAGCGGGATTTGAAAGCAGGCGAAACGCTCGACGGCATTGGCGGATTCACTGCCTACACGCTCATCGACAATTTCGAAACCTGTCGAGAAGAAAACCTGCTGCCGATGGGCGTAGCAGAAAACTGCAAACTGGTGCGTGATGTGGCCATAGATACACCCATTACCTATGACGACGTGGAGTTGCCAAAAGACCGACTCATCGACGAACTGCGCAGTGAAATGATTCAAACTTTCTTCGGTAAATAAAGGACGATAAGACAATGAAAGTCATTCTATTTTGCGGCGGCCTCGGTATGCGCCTGCGGGAATACTCCGAAAACATTCCCAAGCCGATGGTGCCCATTGGAAATCGCCCTATTCTTTGGCAACTGATGAAATACTATGCGCATTTTGGGCACAAGGAGTTTATTCTCTGCCTCGGCCATAATGCCCACGTGATCAAGGATTACTTTCTTAATTACGATGAATGTTTATCGAATGACTTTGTGCTGCATGGCGACGAAAAACCCCAGCTTCTGCAAACCGACATTCACGACTGGACCATCACCTTTGCGGATACCGGCCTGAAATCAAACATCGGCATGCGCTTAAAGGCCGTCGAAAAGTACCTGGGCGATGACGAATACTTCCTCGCTAACTATGCCGATGGGTTGTCGGATGCGCCGCTGGACGAGATGATGGAATTCTTTAAACAGTCCGGAAAATTGGCCTGCTTTCTCTGTGTAAAACCCGCGCAAACCTTCCACTATGTGCACTTAAACGAAGACGGTACAGTCGATCGTATTCAGGACACCACGGAAACAGGCCTGACCGTGAACGGCGGTTTCTTCATCTTCAATCGTAGAATCTTTGATTACATGCGAGAAGGTGAAGAACTGGTGCACGAGCCATTTGAACGGCTGATCAAAGAAAACCAGCTAGTCGCATACCAATATGATGGGTTCTGGCGCTGCATGGATACCTTCAAGGATAAGCAGGAATTCGATGAGCTCTATGCCACGGGCGATTGCCCTTGGCAGGTATGGAAGAGTGCTGAAGGCCACTAGATGATCGGTTTAAATCTGCCAAAACAGGAAAAGCTCACCCTTCTGTGTCTCGGCGCGCACTGTGACGATATTGAGATTGGTTGCGGTGCAAGTCTGCTCAAGTTATTACGAGCCAACCCGAATATCGAGCTGCACTGGCAGCTCTTCACCTCTACGCCGGAACGTAAAAAAGAGGCGATGCTTGGCGCTGAAAGGTTCGGCAAACATGCCAAGGATCTTTTTGTCGAGATTCGGGATTTCAGAGACGGGTATTTGCCCTATTCAGGGCTAGAAGTGAAAGAAGCCATGCAGGATATTGCGCGCCGCGTGAAACCTGACCTGGTATTCACCCACTACCGGCACGATCTGCACCAGGATCACCGCAAGATTTCTGAACTCACTTGGAACAGCTTTCGCAATCATCTGATTCTGGAATACGAAATTCCCAAGTGGGACGGCGATATGGGTCAGCCCAATACGTTTATTGAAATAGATCAGGATACCGCCCGTGAAAAAGTCGCGCTGCTGCAAGAGGTATACAACTCTCAGCAGAATAAAAACTGGTTCACCGACGACCTGTTTTATTCGCTGATGCGCATTCGCGGCATGGAATGTAATGCGCCATCGCAACTTGCCGAAGCTTTTTATACGCGCAAAGCGGTCATACAGGCTAGCTAGCCAAATCCAGCACACAGGAAACGTTCACGCGTGAACACGAAAAAAATTGGCGTTTTTGGCCACTATGGCAATAAAAACCTGGGCGACGAGGCCATTATCGAGGCCACCATTCAAAATCTACGCGCCCGCATTCCCGGTGTCGAATTAGTGGGGCTGTCGATCAATCCCGCTGACACCGCGCAGCGATATGGCATTCCCAGTTTTCCTATTCGATATCGGGAGGCATTTTTTCAGTCCGACTCGCAGCAACATACCAATCAGGCGTCAGCCAACACCACCTCAAAGCCAGAACCAATCACCGATGCGGAGCCGGTATCGCACACACCCGCTCAGCGATCCCTTCCGGTTCGTATAGTAAGAGGCATTGCATCACGCCTGGTTAACGGCTCCATCAAGCTCATTCGCGAAATACAGTTTCTGCGCGCCTGCTCCCGCCAGCTGCGTGATATGGACTTGCTGATCGTATGCGGCTCAAACCAGTTTCTCGATAACTTTGGCGGAGCCTGGGGCTTCCCCTACACCTTGATGAAGTGGACGCTTCTGGCCAAAAAAAACAACACCAAAGTCGCCTTCGCCAGCATTGGCGCCGGCCCTCTGAACGGCAAACTCAGCTTTTGGATGATCAAGCAGGCACTGATTCGCGCCGACTATATTTCTTACCGCGATGCAGGCTCCAAGGCCCTGATTGAAGAGCGTATAAAAGAGATAGAAGCGCCCGTATATCCGGATCTGGCACACAGCCTGCTCAACACCCCGCAGAGATCAGGAGAGCCCTCCGGGAAGGTCGTCGCACTCAACCCCATGCCAGTGTTTGACCCTAGATACTGGCCTGTTATTAATCCTCAAAAACGCGAGCACTATGTGGCCGCCATGTCGAATTTTGCCGCCAAACAGATTGAAAGCGGTGCAACGGTTATTCTGTTTAATACGCAAGTCAAAGACCTGGATACCATCCAAGATATTCGGAATCACCTGCAGGCCCACCATACAGCTGTCGCCAACTCAGAACAGCTTCTGACCGTAGAAAACAACACGCTTCAGGAGCTGCTGGAAACACTGACTCGTGCAGATTTTGTGGTAGCAACACGTTTCCACGCAACGGTTCTTCCGTTGCGCATGGGCATCCCCACTTTTGGGATCGCTTATTATCGCAAGGCGAAAGAATTGCTGGACGACGTGGGCCTGACAGAATGTTATGTAGATATTGAAGACTTCAGCGAGCAGGAATTACATGATAAATACGAACACTTCCACACTGCACTGGCACCGGCGTTCAAGTCTGAAAACGCATGTATTGTTCGGTACCAGAAGGAATTAAAGCAGCAGTGGGACACGATCATCAATCTGGCTCAATAGGCCTTCCCACTCATTGCCCCCCCTTACAAGTTAAACCTTTTGATGTGAAGCAAGAGCTCTTCCAATAATGTCTACCTCGCCAATCACCCCGAAAAATTATCGCCCTGATATAGATGGTTTGCGCGCCGTTGCCGTGCTCTCGGTCATCATCTTTCACATCAACGAAAGTCTGCTACCTGGCGGATTTGTGGGTGTGGATATATTTTTTGTGATCTCCGGCTACCTGATTACCCAGCATATACTGCGCGATCTTGATAAACAGCGGTTTTCCATTGCCGAGTTTTACCGACGGCGCGTCAAGCGCATTATGCCGGCCATGCTCGTCGTCGTATTCGTAACGTTAATCGCCGCCCAGCAACTGTTACTGCCCAGAGATGCCGAAGAAGTCGCCGAGTCGGCCTTGTGGTCTGTACTATCCATGGCGAACGTTTACTTTTGGCTGTTCGAAGACACCAGCTATTTTGCCGCCGCCAGCCAAGAAAAACCGCTACTACATCTGTGGTCACTGGGTGTTGAAGAACAGTTCTATATATTCTGGCCACTCATGCTCATGCTCGCATATAAGCTGCATGCGGGTCGTAATTTCTTTCTGTCTTTGGTGCTCATCGCATTTGTCTCGTTTATCGCGGGTGAATATTTTTATTCTCACGCGCCCTCCTTTGTCTATTACATGTTGCCAACCAGAGCAGGCGAGCTGCTGGTAGGCGCGCTGCTGGCCAAGTATCTACTCAAAAGGCCGGACTACGTGCCATCAGACAATCTGGCATTCATATGCAGCCTGCTGGGCTGGGTACTCATTGTTGCATCGCTGTTTTTACTTTCAGAGCATGATGTGTTCCCGGGTCTGAAAGCCATCCCCCCCACGCTGGGGGCCGCGTTACTCATTTTTTCTGGAGGTTTCAGCACAAGCGCTCTGATCTCCTGCTTGAAACTTAAGCCCATGGTGTTTGTAGGGCTGATTTCCTATTCTGCCTACCTGTGGCACTGGCCACTTTTGGCTTTTTACCGCTACGGCTATGGCGACATATCCGCCACGGCGGGCGTTGTGCTATTTACCGTAACACTTCTGTGCGCGTGGTTGAGTTACAGGTTCGTTGAAATTCCTTTCCGTCAGTCAGAGCAAAGTGCGTTAACGGTAATCATCCGCCAATTTGCACTGCCTTCATTTGTCATCATATTTCTCTCCCTGGCATCTATGAAGCTGGATGGCTATGGTTTCCGATGGTTATCGCAGGATTACAAAAACACGCTCACTACCCTTCGCGACGCCAACAAACCTGCCTATCGCTATGATTACGTGTGTCAGAGCCAGGTAATTACGTTAGCCGACGCAAGTGACCCTAAATGTATTGTGGGTGAGACCCATACAGGTCAATCTACAGACATTTTACTTTGGGGTGACTCGAATGCAGCACATTACATCGGCATTATTGGTGCCTTCGCGCATGCCGAGAAATTCTCTTTCCGCAATTTACAGATAGGATCGTGCCCGCCCGTCAAGAGTGACCCAGCCCCCTTTGCTACAGCCAAAAGGCTAGCAGACTGCCGACAATCGCAAGCCATTACATTTGAGACACTGGCGAAATACGACACCATCATTGTCTCGGCAAACTGGACCTTTTACGACGAACAATCGAACGGGTTTTACGAACAGTTTTTCACCACACTGCGCGACCTCGTGCGCGACGGAAAGCGCATTATCATTATCGGCAAGGCGCCCGTTTTAGAAACCTACGACAGAAAGTGCCGGGAAAAGGCGATCAGTTTTCCCGCAATACGCTGCGAATACCCCAACGCGCCGCTTGCGCAGAAAGTCATTGAGGCCAATGCGCGCCTCAAGTCGTTCGCAGATCAGGAAGACAATATCGAGTACGCAGACTTTAACGCTTACATCTGTCCGCAAGGCACGTGCAACGTGCTCGACGAAAATGGTGATCTTAACTTTTATGATGCAAGCCATCTCACTTTGAATGCCTCATGGAAAATTGGTGAAGCGATTATCAAAGAACACGGCGTACCTTACCCCTTTAATACGCTTGCCCGCAGCGCTGAGTGAGCGACTACAGGCACGTCAGCGTAACTCGCACACGAGCAGAGCCAAATTCGGAAGGGCTCGCCTTAGGGGATATTTTTTACGACATACGGCCCTATCAGTTTGGTGAACCACACAGGCAAACGCTGCCAAATCGCGATGAGCAATTTAAACTTTGGATTATCAGGGTTCAGTTCGGGCAATTCATCGCTGTCTCGCAGCCAATACTGCCAGTACAGTGGCACTTCGCGGGTACCCCACTGCTTTTTAAACTTGTAGGTGCCCGCGTCCTTTGATGAGCGCCCAAAATCAAAGTATTGATAACCGCTTGTCTGCGCATGACTCAGCATATTCCAATACAGAAACATGTTGGCGTTCAAGGCATTCGCAGCGCGCAGCGTGGACGCCCAAGGCACTTCCATCATGTCTTTATGCCCAATCAGGATTGAAGCCGAAACCGGCTGTTTGTCGTGATAGACCACCACAACATTCGCTGCAGACTCGGCGAAATTCGAGAAAATATTCCGAAAAAAAGAAATCCCGTACACCGGTGTTCCCAAATCCCGCATATTGACTGCAAAAACCCGGTAGAAATCATCTAACAACTCCTCCCGGCCAATTTTGCAGACAAGCGCCTCGCGCTGTGCTTTCTTGATCTGTGCCCTCACCTTGCTGCCAATTTGCTTCCAGAGCGCATCGACGCTCCCGGGCAGACTCAAGATCATGGAAACCTTATTCTGTTTCTCTAAGTGTTCGCTTCGCGAGATAACTGAACGAACTTCAACGTGTTCGCAGCCACGCCGAGCCGCTTCATCGATCAAAGCCTGAATCAGAGAGGCCTCAATCTGACGATTTAGGGCCAATGGACCACCGTAGTTAAAGAATGGCAGCGTGACCATCTGGTGTCCGAACAGCCGGCTATTGATTTCTACGGCTGGCAGCACACCCACCACCTCACCCGACGCATTAACGGCGACCAGATAACACAAGGCATGGCCAAACGCATTTTGCACAATGCGACGAATCGCCCATAAATGGTAGGGGCTGGAGCCCGGCTGACGCTCAACAAACTGGTCCCATGCCTGCGCATCTTCGTCTCGCGCGAGACGAGTGATGAGCTTCTCTGCAGAGCACGCGGTGGTTGAGGCGGAAAACAACTGTGGCAGTGCATCCGATGCAGCCTCTGGCACGGTATTCGACTGCCGGCTTGCATCGACCTCTTTGTGGTGCGACTTTTTATCAGAGGCATAGGCTTTTATCTGCGCCGTCACCTCTTTCATTTCCTCAATCAATGCATCGGCAGACTGGCCATTCCTCTTGGCTTCACCAATCAGTCGAGATAGTTCACCCTTTCGATTCTGTAAAACCTCGAAACTCAAACCCCGTTCTACTGATTGTCCCATAGTTATCTCTGCATCCAGTTTGAATAAAAACGGTCGTGATACCCTAAACGATGATTCCTAGTCCCTTCGCGTGAAGCGCGCAAAGATTTTAGACACGCTGGAGAACACCGTTCTCTCAATACCGCCCGGTTTACCGGCACGCACCCAGAAAATGTATACACAAGAGGTATAAATGGCCGCACCAATCAGGCCAAAGGCCAGGATGGCCAGAATGCCCGCCAACGCCAAAACGGGCTTCAACAATATAATGACCATGGCCATTAAAGCGGTACTCATCGCGGGTTGCCAGTAAAACGAGAATTGTCGCCTTAACGAAACACCCAACACAGATTTGAGCATGCGCATTGACACCATAAACGATACTAACGCCGACAACATATACGCCTGGGCAGCACCAACAACACCATGCAGATTAATTAAACTGAACAGCAAACAGAGAAATACGGTTGCTTTAATGCCATGAACAACGGTAGAAAGACGCGGTTTATTCAGCGCGTAATAGATGTAGCCGAGATTAGAACTCAGCGCATTCACAGCTCCACCCAAGGCGAGGTATATTAGCGGTTCTCTCGCATCCAGCCACTGGCTTCCCAACATCACTGGCACCACAAACTCCGCAAGTAACGCAACGCCTACGCCCAAAGGCATAGCAAAAAGGGCGATGGCTCGGATCGATTCATGATAAAGCTCGGTGAGTCTCTTTCTGTCGTGCGAGACCTTCGCATATCCAGGATAAATCGCGCGATTAAGATTAGCGATTACCTCCGACGTCGACATCGTTCCTATTTCATTAGACAAGTTATAGATCGCCGCTCCTTGAGGCGAAACCATCTTACCCAGGATCATCTCTGGCGATCTCATTTGAATGAAAATAAACACGTTGTTAACAATCATCCAACGCGAGAATTTAAAAAGTTCTTTGCCCTTTGACACACAAAAACGAGGACGAAAAGGATGCATCCAATAGGACACGACCACTTCAAGTAGGCGCCAGATAACATTACCAATCACTAATGCCCAAAAATTCAAGAAGTACAGAGCTAGTGCGATGGTGCAGAAGAAACTAATAAACTTGGGTATCACAATCAGCTTGAATTCCTTATCGAAAGTAAGTTCTTTCTGAAATTCAACCGTGCCGATGTTTTTCAGCCCGTTAAGCACAAACATAAACGAAATCACCCAAAGAATAACTTCAAGTTCCTGCCGTTCATAAAATTCAGCGATGGGAGAAGAAGCCAGAAAGAGAATGGCTGCCGAAACGATCCCAAAGAGGAAATTGAAGGTCCACGCAGAATGGTAATGTTCTTCTGTTGCGGATTGGTTTTGAATAAGTGCAGTTTGAAAGCCAAGCTTTGAGAACACATCAATCAAGGCGAAAAAAGACATCGCAATCGCGACGACACCAAAGTCATCAGGCGTTAGCAACCGCGCAAGAATGACGGTACTGATTAGACCCAGCAATCGGTATGAGAGACGAATACTCACCATCCAGGCCGCGCCGATAGCAATCGACTTTTCGAGACTTCTTCCCGTGTTTGACAACGGATTATTCCTTACATCGTTGGGGTTAACTTTGCACCTTGAGGTATGAACACTTTGTCAGCCATAACTCGCGAAAGAAACGGCCAGATCAAAAGCCCATAGTGTTCACGTATCGATTTAATAAGCCTTTCGAATTTATCAAAATTGAAGTCTAATTAAGCAGAACGAAGGAACGACAGGAAAACCCGGACATGATAGCCGATGCTCTAATAAAAAAAATAGCATTTCCGCTGGTCGAAAAAACGACCCAAAGCAGATTTTGGAGCCTATACCGGAAGTCATACTCCATTCAGTCATTATCAGAGGCTGAAATAATCGAGTTCCAAGCAAACAAGCTAGGTGAATTACTGAGCCATGCAACCGATTCTGTTCCGCTATGGAAAGACGTGAAGCATCAATGTAATCTTCAAAAAGAGGACCTTTGCTCACAGAGTGCATTATCCACACTCGGACGACTCCCGATCACCACTAAGACAACATACAGCCGCGGCTTTCCTGATCAAGTAACCAGCCCATCCAAAAAAGAATCGTATCAGTATCTATCGTCGTCAGGCACGACAGATCGCATGACCGTCGTCACGAATTTCAGAAAACGGGATCATTTGCGGGCCGCAGAGCACTTGGCCATCATGCACGCAATGCAAACGCCTTTGCCACCGAAAACGCTCGATATACCACCAAGTAGTTGCAATATCGTGTGCGGCCTAGCAGACGCAGGCCCAGAACCATTGGGGAAGTTTATATTTTGGAGCATCAGGAATCGATCTCTTTTCAGTAATGCCATTCTGTCTGACATCAAAGGTCGGATAGAGCGACAGCTCATTCTAAAACGCAGAATACTCCCCCCCCTTGACCCTGCAGACTGGCAAAACCTGTGCGAACAAATTGACCCCTATATTGACCTGATCGTGG
>JBFHUL010000065.1:0-19217 GCA_041590075.1 Oleiphilaceae bacterium | reverse complement strand
TGTGTTTCAAGGCTAGGGTGTGGAACATAGGCGCCGAAGGCCAGTTTATTCTGGGTGGCTTGGGCGGAGGCTTTCTGGCCCTGCACTGGGGCGAGAGTGAATCTGCCTGGGTACTGCCTACCGTGCTGCTATTCGGTACGCTGTGTGGTCTGCTCTGGGCCGCTTTGGCAGCGCTGCTTAAAACGCGCTTTGGGGTGAATGAAATCCTCACCACCATCATGCTCAACTATATTGCCCTCAATGCCTTGCTTTACGCGGTGCATGGCCCCTTAAAAGATCCGCAGGGCTATAACTTTCCCGAATCGGCGATGCTTTCAGAGGCGGCAACTCTGCCGGTGTTGCTCGAGGCGTATCGTCTGAATATCAGCATGCTGTTTGCGCTGTTCATTCTGGCGGTGGTGTGGACGCTGATGTCGCGCACCTTGTTTGGCTTTCAGATTGCGGTGCTGGGTCATGACCCGTCGGCCGCCCGGTTTGCCGGTTTTCAGCATAAGCGTCTGGTGTGGTGGGTGTTACTCATTTCCGGCGCCACCGCGGGCCTGGCGGGCGTGAGTGAGGTGACCGGCCCAGTCGGACAACTCAACCCGCATATCGCACCAGGCTATGGGTATGCGGCGATCATCGTTGTGTTTCTTGGGCGCCTGCATCCGGTAGGCATCCTGCTGGCCAGTATTCTGCTCGCGCTCACCTTTATGGGCGGCGAAATGGTACAGATGGACCTGGGGCTACCCAAATCGCTCACCGGGCTGTTTCAAGGCATGCTGCTGTTTTATCTTTTGGCCTGCGATCTGTTGATCAGTTACCGCGTGGTGCGAGATCGGCCTCCCCAAGAGCAACAACGTATCAACGCCGCCGAGGAGCGATAAGGTTTATGGATCTGGAACTGATTACCAATATTCTGTTTGCCACGATTCGCACCGGTACGCCTCTGGTGCTGATAGCGTTGGGCGAAATGGTCTGTGAGAAATCGGGCGTACTGAACCTCGGACAGGAAGGTATGGTGCTGATGGGGGCGGTACTGGGCTTTATAGCGGCCTCGGTGACCGGGCATAGCGGCCTTGGATTGCTCGCTGCCATGGGCGCCGGCATGCTCATGTCGCTGTTGTTCGGTGTGCTGGCCATTTCACTGGTGTCCAATCAGGTAGCCACCGGCTTGGCCCTGACTATTTTCGGCACGGGGTTGAGTGCTTTTTTGGGTGCCGACTATGTGGGCTTTGCCATTGAGGGAATTGCTGCGTGGGAGCTTCCCGGTTTAAGCAGTGTGCCAGTGATTGGCAAGGTGCTGTTTTCGCACGACCCCGTAGTGTACTTGTCGTGGGCGATTTTTCTGGCAGTGTGGTGGTGTTTTCGGCGTGGCCGCATTGGGCTGATGATACGTGCGGTGGGAGAAAACCCCGAAGCGGCCAATGCGATTGGCTTGCCGGTGTTCACCCTGCGTTATGCGGCGGTGCTGTTTGGTGGTGCCATGGCCGGGCTGGCCGGGGGGTATCTGTCGCTGGCCTATACCCCTCTGTGGACGGAAGGCATGTCGGCCGGGCGCGGGTGGATTGCGCTGGCGCTGGTGGTGTTTGCGAGCTGGAAAGCAACCCGCATTCTCTGGGGCGCCTATTTGTTTGGTGCGGCGAGCATTCTGCATCTGGTTTTGCAGGGGTTCGGCATGGAAATTTCACCGAACCTGTTGGCGATGCTGCCCTATGTGGCAACCATTCTGGTACTGGTTATACTGGCCAACGATGCCATGAAAGCCAAGCTCGCATCACCGCTCGCGCTAGGGCGACCTTACCGTCCGCAACATTAACACGATAAGCTGTTATTCATACATGAGTCTTTAGGGGAGAAACGATGAGAACACCACAACCGCGACTGCGAACGTGCATCCACACTGTCATGCTGGCACTTGCCTGTGTGATCGTTGGTGCGGTGCACGCTGCCGAACCGTTAAAGGTGGGTTTTGTTTATGTGGGGCCAACGGGTGATGCCGGCTGGACCTATTCACACGATCAGGGGCGGCAGTATCTGGAAACCGAGCTGGGTGATGCCGTGGTGACCAACTATGTTGAAAGCGTGTCGGAAGGGGCGGACGCCGAACGCGTGATTCGCCAGTTGGCAGCTAAGGGGCATGGTCTGATTTTTACCACCTCATTTGGTTACATGAACCCTACCTTGAAGGTCGCCAAGCGTTTTCCCAAGGTGAAGTTTGAGCATGCCTCGGGCTACAAGCGGGCGCCGAACATGGGCACTTATTTTACGCGTGCCTATCAGGGGCGTTACCTCACCGGTTTGATTGCCGGCAAAATGAGCGCATCCAATGTGATCGGCTATGTGGCCTCTTTTCCTATTCCCGAAGTGATCCGCGGTATCAACGCTTTTACCAAGGGCGTGCGTGAGTCGAATCCCAATGCGGTGGTGCGTGTGGTGTGGGTGTCGAGCTGGTATGACCCCGCCAAAGAACGCGAGGCCGCCGAAACCATGATTCTGCAAGGTGCCGATGTGCTTACCCAGCATACCGATTCGGCTGCGGTGATTCAGGCTGCCGAAGCTAAGGGCGTCTATGCAATTGGTTACCACTCCGATATGTCGGTATACGGCAAGAATGCTCACCTTACTTCTACCGTGCATAAATGGGGGCCGCTCTATGCCCAGAAAGCCACTGCTGTGATTAACGGCACCTGGACATCCGAAAACCTGTGGCCCGGCATTCCCGAAGGCACCACCGATCTGGCACCGCTCAATGCGGCGATTCCTGAAGACGTGCGCGCGTTGGTGGCCATGAAAAAAGGCCTGATTGCGGAGCGTGCCTGGCAGGTGTTCTCGGGCCCCATCAAAAACCAACAGGGTAAGATGATGGTGCCGGAAGGCGAAAGCATGACTGACGAAGCACTCCTGGGGTTTAATTGGTATATAGAAGGGGTGGAAGGCAAACTGCCTGAATCCTGATGTCGCCGCAGCGGGGTGATCGCGTTGTCGAACCGCTGCTTTTTGGTGCATTCTGTGCTCTTTTCAGAGTGAACCCGGATTCACTTTTTACACGCCTACATTCCTGCGTTTTTAGCCCATTTTTTGCGAGCTGTGTACTGTTTTTTGTGCACAATGTTCGCATAAAATGGCGCCTCCTCATGCGGGCTTCAGCCCCTCTAACGCCTAGTAAGGGAATGTCGTGACCAAGACATACAAGACCGGACGAATACGAGAAAAGAACAGCCAGTGCATACTCGAGGCTGCCGAAAAGGAATTCGTCAAGCATGGCTACAAAGGCACCAGCATGCAGGCCATTGCCGATCAAGCCAAGCTTCCCAAGGCCAATGTGCTGTACTACTTCAAATCCAAAAAAGCCTTATACAGTGCCGTGCTCGAGGCCATTATTCAGCGTTGGAACTCTTCAGTAGAAAAGATGAGTGAAAACGATGACCCCAAATCGACCCTCGAACGCTACATCTGCGAGAAAGTCGATCTCGCCATTGCCGAGCCGAGTGCGTCAAAAATCTTTGCCATGGAGATCATTCAGGGCGCGCCGCATTTGCAGGACCACCTGCGTGGCGAAGTGCGCGACTGGTTTCGTGAGAAGGTGCGGATTATGGAAAGCTGGATGGCACAAGGCAAAATGCGCCAGTTGAATGCCGAGCATCTGATTTTCATGATCTGGTCCACGACGCAGCACTATGCCGACTTCGATGCCCAGATTCTGACCGTGACCAACAGGCGCGAGTACGAAGCCGAAGACGTTGCCGCCATCAAGACCTTTCTGTGCGACATGATTCTCTCGGGGTGCGGCTTAAGCGCCTAGTCCTGCTTGCCGACACCGAGCTGTTCGATGCGATCGACAATGGCTGCGAGCTCTGGCCTGTTTTCGCGGATTTCCTGCGTGCTCAGTCCATCCAGTTCGTGGGGAAAGACCAGCCAGTCATCGCTTTCGTGAATAAAGTAATCCGGTACCCGGTCGGTCTTGTTGTTGCCGGGCTTGTAATACGGCGTTGCGACGCGTATCTCCGGCGTGTTTTTCTTGCAGGCCCGCTTCAGATCCTTAATGGTTTCGGCAATGCTCAGGCCGGAATCATGCACATCATCAACAATCAACATGGAATCCTCACTCTCCACGCGGCGAATCAGATAGTTCAAGCCGTGCACGCGCACTCTCTTGCCGCGCTCGCCGATTCCGGTGTAAGACGAGGTGCGAATGGCGATATGATCGGCATCCACGCCCAGTACATGTAACAGTTCCTGTACTGCAATCCCCACCGGCGCACCGCCGCGCCATACGCCCACAATATAGTTGGGTCGATAGCCGCTTTCGAAAACCTGCAGTGCGAGATTAAATGAATCCTCGAGCAGTTGCTGCGCGCTGATGTATACCTTGTTCATGAATCGACCTGTTAATCAATGCTGGGACTAGGGGGTAAGGATGAGCGGCACATTATAGGGAAGCCGGCAGCGCTCGGCTATGCCCGAATGGGGGGCATGTTGGAGCAATGTTCAGTGGCGATGCAGGTCGGCACGATAGCGAGCCAGAATACGCTCAATGTCGCCGTTCGACTTCATTTCTTTCAGAATAGCATTGAGTTGCTGCACGAAGTCTTCTTTGAAGGGGTAGGCGTCGGCCTGTTTGGTATAGCCCAGGTAGCCATCGTTCTCGCGAATCGTCAGTGCCTTGTAGATGTGCGTGGAGGCATGTTGCATTTCACCCCGGTCAATAAACTGTTTGATGGAGTAGAGAATCGACAGTTCGCCATTCACATAACAGTCGATTCTGCCCAGCATCAGCAGTTTGGAGTTGCGTGTGGTGGAATCTTCATGCATGAAAATCTGGCCGGCTGCGACGGCTTCGAAAAACTCAGGGCCGGGTGTCTCAAAGCCTGTATCGTTGCCAATGGTGTACCCGTAAAAGGATTCTGGCCAGCGCAAGGGTTGCGGCAACTTGGTGGTGTCGATGCGTTGCCGGTTGCAGTACAGCGCGACGCGTTCGGTAATGATGGGTTCGCTGTAGGGCGCCATCCAGGGGCGCTTTTCCGGCCAGTAATAGGGCGGATAGGCGGCGAAGATTTGGCCGGTTTCCACCATGCGCATCAGGCGTTTCCATGGGTAGCCTTTTACTGCAATCTGATACCCCTTCATGCGCGCAAACGCGTGTTGCAGTATTTCGGTATACACGCCGCGGGCATTGCCGTCGTCATCCACAAAAGAGAAGGGAACGTAGTTCTGGTCGAAACCAATGGTCACTAACTCGCTGGCCTGTGCGTGTTGCGTGTGTGAGCCGGAAAAAGAGAGTCCAAAAAAAAGCGTACCTGTGCAGAATAAAAGTGCACGGGCCCGTTTCAGAAAAGATGTATGTGTCAAGGTACTACTCTCACAAATGCTTGGATAGGTCTGCTCACCTCTCCAGTGTAGGTCATCCTGTTCTTGACCGCATCGTCAATCGCCATGTTTATTTTTCGTACACTTAATCTCGATCAATCGTGTCACAGTTTTTTGTGTAAGGCCTCTCAGTTCGGGCGGTAAGTGCTGTAATCCCTTGATGTCACGAGTGGCTTGGCCGTATTCTGCGAGCAACTCGCGATAGGGACGTCGCGACATACCACAACAATCAGGGACGACGATGCACACCTCCGCGTATACGGCAGAACATAGCCCGGTCAAGAATTCGGGCTTATTAGCGCTGGTCATGGTGGCCAGATTTCATCAGGTGGCGGCCAGCCCCCATCAACTCCAACACGCGTTTGCCAGTGGTGAACACGCGTTTAGCTCGCGCGATATTGTGCGTGCTGCCAGCTACCTTAAACTCAAAGCCAGTAGCTTTCAGGCCTCTGTCGGCAATTTGGCTGGTATGTCGTTACCTGCCATCGCACGATTACAGTCGGGTGAATACTGTGTCTTGGCCAAGGTGATTACCGATCAGAATGACGCCCGTGCCCCCTGCAAGCTGCTGATTCAACGCGCCGGTGCCGCTTCCCCCGAGGTAATCTCTTGCGCGGCATTCGAAGCAGAGTGGTCGGGCGAAGTCATCCTCATTACCACCCGCTCCCTGCTATCCGGTGTGCACAGCAAGTTCGATATCTCCTGGTTTGTTCCGGCGATTCTCAAATACAAAAAAATTCTCGGGCAAGTGCTGGTGGCCTCCTTCTTTATTCAGCTGTTTGCCCTGATTACGCCCCTGTTTTTCCAGGTAGTGATCGACAAGGTACTGGTGCATCAGGGCCTTACCACACTCGATGTGCTCTGCTTTGGTCTGCTGGCCATCTCGATATTTGATGTGCTGCTCAACGGCTTGCGCAACTACGTGTTCAGTCACACCACCAACCGGGTTGATGTCACCCTGGGGGCACGGTTATTTGATCATCTTATGCACTTACCCATCGCCTTTTTTCATGCACGACAGGTGGGCAATACGGTAGCACGGGTGCGCGAGCTCGATACCATTCGGGAATTCATAACCAGCTCGGCGCTCACGCTGGTGATCGATCTGGGCTTTACCTTTATCTTTTTTGCCGTGTTGTATTTTTATAGCCCCACACTCACCTGGATTGTGCTGGGCTCCATTCCGCTTTATGTGCTGCTCTCGGTGGTGATTACTCCCATTCTGCGTAAGCGTTTAAATGAGAAGTTTCAGCGCGGTGCTGAGAATCAAGCCTTTTTGGTGGAATCGGTCTCGGGTGCCGAAACGCTCAAGTCGATGGCGGTGGAACCGCAGATGCAGCGGCGCTGGGAAGAGCAGCTCGCCGCTTATGTGTCGGCCTCGTTCAAAGCGACCAACCTGGGCAATATTGCCAGCCAAACGGCGGGTCTGATCAGCAAAGTCGTCACCGTACTCATTCTCTGGGTAGGGGCGAGTCTGGTGATTGCAGGCAGTATGAGTGTGGGGCAGCTCATTGCCTTTAATATGATTGCCGGGCGCGTGAGCGCCCCCATTCTTAAACTGGTGCAGCTCTGGCAGGACTTCCAGCAGGCGGGCATTTCTCTGCGACGCTTGGGCGATATTCTCAACACTCCCACCGAGCCGGGTCATAACCCTAATCGCACCTCACTGCCCAGTATCAAAGGGCAGGTTCAGTTTGATCATGTCACCTTTCGTTATCAGCCGGATCGCCCCGAAATACTCAAGGATTTATCACTCGATGTAAACGCCGGCGAAGTGATCGGCATTGTCGGGCGTTCCGGTTCCGGCAAGAGCACGCTTACCAAGCTGGTGCAACGGCTATACGTGCCTGAAAGCGGCAGGGTGTTGGTGGATGGCGTGGATCTGTCGCAGGTCGATACCGCGTGGCTGCGCCGCCAGATTGGCGTGGTGCTGCAAGATAATGTGCTGTTCAATCGCAGCGTTAAAGACAATATCGCCCTGAGCGATCCGGCGCACTCCATCGAAGCGGTCATGCGTGCTGCCAAACTGGCCGGTGCGCACGATTTTATTCTTGAGCTGCCTGAAGGCTACGACACCATCGTGGGCGAGCAGGGCGCATCGCTCTCCGGCGGGCAAAAGCAACGCATTGCCATTGCTCGAGCCCTGATCACCCATCCGCGTATTCTGATTTTCGACGAAGCCACCAGTGCTCTCGACTATGAATCCGAACGCATGATTCAAGACAACATGCGGCACATCTGCCAGCAACGCACGGTGTTTATTATTGCCCATCGCCTGTCGACCGTGCGCATGGCCGATCGCATTATCGTGATGGATAAAGGCCGCATTGTTGAAAGTGGCACCCACGATACGCTGATCGCACAGAATGGCTACTACGCCACACTGCACAGTCATCAAAATCATATCCCGGCCATACGCGAGGTGAAAAACGCACAGCAAAGCCCGTATTCTGTCACCGTAACCCCCGCTACCAAAAAAGGGGAAGCTCCATGTTGAATCTTGCCAACGCCAAGGGGACAGATTTAAATCACTCCCCCAAAAAGACAACCGCCGCCAACGACAGCGATTTGCTCTCCTTCCTTCCCGCCGCTATCGAGGTTGAATCCACTCCCGCATCCAAAACCGGGCGCGCCATTATCTGGGTCATCGTGTTGCTGTTTAGTCTTGCCGTGGCGTGGGCCTGCTTGGGTCATATCGATATCGTGGCAGTGGCCCAGGGCAAAGTGATTCCCAACGAACGCGTCAAACTCATTCAGCCCCTCGAAGCGGCTACGGTGCAGGCGATTCATGTCACAGAAGGGCAAAAGGTCGTCGCAGGTGAACCGCTGCTTACCCTCGACAGTACGCAGGCCCAAGCCGATGTCACACGACTCACGCAAGAACTGAATGAAGCAAGCGCCACGCAACAACGGCTGCGCCTATTTGAAGCCTGGCTAGGAGGTGTGTTGAAGATGAATAAAGGGGGCAGCGTCTTTGAGTCTGACCCCCTTATTCATGCCGAGCACTCTGGTATCCCGCAACAGCACTTACTTCAGCAACAAATCAGTGAAGTGCGATCACGCATCAATGGCCTCAGTAACGAACAACAAAAACTGCGCGCCGAGCAAGCCATGGTGCATGCCGAGATCCGCAAAAAGCAGCGCATCCTGCCTGTATTACAACAACGTGTAGATGCCCTCGATACCCTGCAACAAAAGTCCTACGGCTCCAAACTGCAATTCCTCGAACTGCAACAACAACTCATCGAAGAAGAACAGGATCTGGCCGTACAACAGGCCCGCGAACAGCAACTTGGCGCAACGCTGCAAGGGGTGGCATTGCAGCAACACACACTCATTAGCGAGCAGCGCACACGCACGCTCGATGAACTGCAACAACTCAAGGTGCAGACCAGCGCGCTACGGCAAGAACTAATCAAAGCGACGCAGCGCGAACGGCAACACCGGCTGGCCGCCCCGATTAACGGTGAGGTGCAGCAACTTGCGGTGACCACTGTGGGCGGCGTGGTCACACCGGCGCAAGTGCTGATGCAGATCGTACCGGCCGACAGTCAACTCGACGTCGAAGCCATGATTCTAAATAAGGACATCGGTTTTGTGGCCGAAGGCCAGTCTGCCAAGGTAAAAATCGATACCTTCAACTTTACCAAGTACGGATTTATCACCGGCACACTGCTTAATATTTCAGACGATGCCATACAAGACGAACACCTCGGCCTGGTGTACAAAGCCACGATTCAACTAGACGAACAGAGTTTACCCGTGAATGGCCGACCCGTGATGTTGTCGCCCGGCATGGCCGTCACGGCCGAGCTGAAAACCGGCACGCGCCGGATCGTCGAGTTCTTCCTGTCGCCCTTGTTGCGGTATCAGCAGGAGAGTTTGGGGGAGCGGTAACGTGTTTTATGTGCCAGAAAAAGTAGAAAAGGGGACGAGAAAAGGGAACGCATTTATTTAACTAAGGAGACATACCATGCCAAGGAAAGCGAGGATATTGATGCCAACTTGTCGGCACCATTTGTTACAACGTGGACACAATCGCGGAACAGGATTAAATCAATGCGTCCCCTTTTCGTCTGCAACACCACCAAGGAAGGAGTTTTTTCAAATGAGAACATTAAGTAAGCCTAAAATTGCTGCCGGACTGCGTGCAATCATTTGGGTTCTATTGGTCATTTTTCCGAATCTATATGCCTTGGCATCAACTTCAAGCGGGCCAGCATATTACCCACCCAGGGAAGTCTGGCTTATTGACCATGTGTATACACCAACACCATTAGAGCTCAGTACAGAGTCGCGTGCTGCTATGCAGCTGTACATTGGTAGAAAAGTATATGTGGACGAAGGATATTTCACCCTGACAGCCATCAATAGCGGTGGTGATATTGTGAATAGAGCCTGCTTTGCAAAGGGTAATGGCAAATTGCAGGCTTTTCCGACGGGAAGAAAAAACAAGGGAAAACCTTTTGTAGAGTTTTCAGTGGCGAACGGAAAGATGTCGTTAGATCTCGGTGGCGGCGTCGTATTGGCGATGAAAAAGAAAAATATTGATGAGTCTGACGAAAGGGCCTTCAAGCTCCATCAGGGGGCGTTGCAGCGAATCGCAGATCGATACGGAGAGCAGCCGGACTGCGATGACTTTGTGAATAAAGTCCATGTTATTGAATATCTCCAATCCAGTGGCGCGAATAGCACAGATGTGCAAAAACTATACTATGAATTTGAAAGCAAAGAAGCGCGCGCTGTTGTAGAGAGCTTGTTTAAAGGTGGTAATGATCTATGGGGATGTGTCTTGCCTGTAAAAGAATGCAAGCGACGATTTCGGGATTTTTTTCAAGCAAGAGGCGCATGCTTGTTCGAAGGCCTATTCGAAGCTAATGCACACTTGGCAAAAGACGTCATTGCATACACTTGGATTAAAAGATGGATACCCGAAAGCCAAGAATATTACTTTTCAAAAACACAGCTAGATCATATTTCAGAGGCTAAAACCTTATCAGAAGAAAAATGTGAACATTTGAATATTCGTTCGTTTGTTCAAACGCTGAGTCGGTAGGGAAAAGGGGACTCCTTACGTTTTTCCTTCCTTTTCCTTTCCGCCAGCTCAGAATGAGGCGTAGACTAGCCAATCAGGACAACAGATTAAGGCCTTTATAAAACCGTCCGAGAAATCTGGGTAGAACCCGTCGCGACTGTCGCCCTGACCTTCAGAAATATACCGAGCCTAAGTGCGTGCTGATTTTCTACGAGTCAAACTCAGCCCTGCCAGACCCAAACCGAGTAGTGCCAGACTTCCTGGCTCTGAAACATCGACGGTGGGAGGGGCAATCACACTTATCCCATCATCATAGTCGATAGACAGGTAGGCCCGTCGTACTATGGTGTCGACCGTCGCGCGCCCGAATCTCATATCGTCCCCGTAACCAAAATTCAGGCTCCAGTTATTGATGTGTGAATCGAGCAGCAAGGAAAAGTCTTCATTCTCAATGGCTGTAAAGTATTGACTGTCTACCTGCACGGACAGAGACCGGGCGCTTCCCTGACTCCATGCGTTGCTGCAGTACATATCATCTCCATCTCCAATGTAATGCCGGCGAACGATGGAATGTTGAGGGCCCGGAACTCCAGAATGAGAATTGCAGTATATGGTCGGCGTGCCGCCAGAATGTGCGGCAATACGTTGTTGAGTGCCAAGGTTGGCGTCGTTCATCGTAACAAATGATCCAAAGTCAAAGCGACTGTTTGCGTAAGCATTTCTTCGATAATGCCACTCCAGACTGCTGGCAAAGTTTACAATGCCGTAGCTGAAGTCAAAATGGAGTGTTGCATTTACAATATTGCCCAAGGAATTGTCGAAGGCTTCAAAGCCCAGCTGATCTCTTATGTGTCGGCCGCTGTAATGGTTGCTTAGACCGTTTCCATAGGTGCGATTATTTGTTCCCATATAAAACGTGGGATGCCCGTTTCGGCCTTGAATGCGCGCTTGTGTTGGATGACTCCAGCTTGTGATTGTATTTTGTGCGGCCATTGCACCGGAGTTCAGGGCATTGATGCGGTAATCGGTGATGATTCCGGCGTTAGAGGAAAGCGCTGCCACCGACAGCACCAAAAAAAGTATTAGTCTGTTGCTCATGTTTGTATCCCCATAGTTTATTAGACTTTTTTGGTTTTTATTTTTGCCTCACGCACTTCTGAGCGCGTTAAAAGAAATACAAGCATTAATTAGGCCGAAATAATGAAAGTATCTCGATTAGAGGTTTTTAGACGTATGGAGGGCGCTGTCATTAGGTCAAAGTGTAAATTTAATTGACGTTTTTATAATTTAAAAACATATTGATCCCCCCTTTATTGGCGGCGCGAGGGAGTCAAGTTAATGGCTCCGGGTAAAGGGGACGGGGAAAAGGGGACGTCCGTCCCCTATTCGCCTAATTACCGAACAGTTTTTTGGCTTTATCCATCGCAGAGTCGTCTTCCGCTTCTTCGCTGGCGTTGTCGGAAGCTTCTTCCGCGTCGCCCATCAGTGATGTGCTGGCTTCATTGATACTCTTCATGGCCGAATCGCTCGCCTCTTTCACGGTGTTGACGGAGCTATCCACTACATCTTCTGCTTTATCAACGGTCGCCTGAGCTGTTTCACCAATCTGACTCCCCGCATCGGACGCGAGACTGGCGGCATCGTCTGCGATATCGCCCGCTTGCTCAAGCATGGCACCGGCGCCTTCTTCTATCGCGCTGCCGGTATCTTTAACGGCTTGCTTCAGGCTTGCTGCGCCGTCCTTAATGGAATCTGTGAAGCCGGCTTGTTGAGACGAGGAGGCTTCATCCATCGGGGTGTTTTGCTGTCCGCTGTGCTGATCGTCGTCACTGCCGCAGCCTACGAGCATTGAGGATGAAATGGCCAGTACTGCGAGCATGTTTAGTCTTGTTTTCATAGCGGCTCCTAATAGGTTTCACGCATCGATCTTGCAGCAGCATGATCGTTGTACGCTTCAAAATGGAATGAACAAACCACTTACAGTTAAGACGATAATCCCCACAAGATAAAGCCTGCTGTTGCGGTGATACAGGGGGGCTAGAAGAAGTCTCATCGGCTTGCTGCCTAAAAACTGGGCTCCAAAGTCTGACGAAGAAACGTTCGAGATTGGCTTTAAATTGGCGCTTTCTCAAAATTGCGAACAACATTTCGAAACGAAATATAAAAAAATGTAAAATTCAATCTAAACTGAAAGTAGTGCTTCTTTTTTGCAGGAACAAAAGGATCTCGGTTTGGACTTTATCAAGGATTTACTCGACGACCGCGTAGCCAAAGCGAATTTGGCTAACTCCGAGCAGGCGTATATCTATTCTGGCCGCAGCTTTGAATTAAGTGACCTCGATGAGCCCGGGATCATTCTTACCAATCTTCAGCGCGAGCAATTCAAGCACGTGGAAACCTACGGGAAAACCGTTGAGCTGGTGATTGTGGATGGCAGCGAAGAAACCCGGATTGTGTTCCTGAACGATTCGGTGGACAGGTTTAAAATCCAGTTGGCTGACCGTAAATTTCTGGAAATCAGAGAGTTGGACGAGCACATCCATATTTCAATCTAGGCTTGAGTCCTGCCTGTGCACTGGCCACGATTGACATAAAAAACCGCCGTTAGGCGGTTTTTTATGTCTGCGTTTCTCGCTAGTAAAGAACCTAAGGGCCCCATTTAGGCGCCTTTCTTCACGTTTCGCGCTGCGATACTGATTAATGCATCACACCAATTTCCGCCAGCAACTTAAAGATGGCGGTGATGGCCGCTTGCCGGGGAAAGGGGTGGTCGAGATTGGGAGAACCAAGCCGTGCGGCACGGGGAAAAGGCGGATAGGAGATATCCCAGTGGTGGCCATGCAACGTGGCCAGATGGGTTTCCATCGCGAACCCGGTTTTTGCCTGTGCTTGTGTCAGCTGCATATCGTTATTGGCATCGTATTTACTGATTTTCAGTGCATCGTGCATCTGAAAGGTGGGCACTTTAAGAAAGGATGTGGCCGCCGTGAAGGTAAACACCGGAATGTTCAGGGCGTCCAGTTGGGCGTGGTGCCGGTTCATAAAGTCACCGCGCTGGTGAGTGGTGAGATCGCGCAGTGCGCCTTTGATGTCGAATTCATCCAGACGACGAAACATTCCCTTGGGCTTTGACTGCACAAAGGGTGAAAATAGTTTGAGGAAGTCATTGAGGCGCTGATAGGCACTGGCGAGATCCACATCCTTGATGGCGTCGTAAATGCCATCGGCCGTGTAGGAGCCGCCAATCGCCGATGCCCAGAGTACGACGGCCCGCACACGGGGCGCGTACTCGGGATGGCGCACCAGAAATTCCAGAATATCGGCGCCGCCCTTACTGTATCCCATGAGCACGATATCTCCGGGAGCCTCATACTGTGCTGTATTTCGAGAGCCATCCAGACACATACCTTCCCCGTCATCGAGGGCGCGACGAATATCGTCCGCGTTGGCCTCACAGCCTCGCATGGGGTGAATGTCGGCACGCAGGATCTTCCAGCCATGCTGCTCGTGCAAGGCCGAAAATTCATCGCGAAAGGCATGGTCCGGCAACAGCCCATTGAGCAGGCCGGCACAGAACACCAGAGTCGTTTCGGTAATGGGGCGTTCAGTCGCCGCGGGTTGAGGTCGTTGCCATTCGAGGATACCGTCGCCTCTTAAAAATCGCTCAGCAATTTTCTGGGCAGCCGGGCGGCGATCGCGGCCCACCGTCGCCATGGTGGAGCGTGCCGCTTTGAGCGCGCGTTTGTCATGGACCGCTTCCTGAAGAAAAAGCTGGTGCCAGCGGCTGGATAACCAGGCCTTGATGGCGGGGTCCGAGACCGCACGAGCATCCTGCGTCAAGCGGGTTCGTATTTCTTCCGGAGAACGGTGCATGTGTGGTGAAAGAGAGGTGGCGTCCATTTTGTTCACGTGAGCGTCCTGCAAGGTAGGTCAGTCAAAAGCGCGGGAGTCTACCTGATAAGTTCGCAGATTTTCATGTAAAAGCTGACGATTCAGGCGATGAATTTTTTACACCAGGTTTTGCTGTGGGAGCGGCGGTTGAGATGCGCGAAATAACCTACACTTAGCATTTCATATACTCATAACCGGAAAGGAACGAGGTGGAATGGTTGACGTAAAGAACTTTCAACAGCGCGGATGCCGTGAATGCTTGAACGGGGCGGGGCTGGGCTTCGATTTTACGATGGCCTTTCAGCCCATTGTGGATATCAAAAATCGCCGCGTGTTTGCTCAGGAAGCCCTCGCCAGAGGGATTGGGGACCTTCCCGCGGGCGAGGTGTTCAAGCATGTCAATTCCGACAACCTGTACGCCTTTGATCAGGCTTGTCGCGTGAAAGCGGTAAGGCTGGCAGCACAACTGGGCATCGATTCGCTGTTGAGCATTAACTTCATGCCCAATGCCGTATATCGGCCAGAACTCTGTATTCGCACTACCTTGATGGCCTCGGAGGAATTCGGGTTCCCCAGTTCCCGCATCATGTTTGAAGTGACGGAGTCGGAAGAAGTGCGGAACATCGATCATTTGCGCGGTATTTTTCGTGACTATCGCAATCGTGGTTTTACAACGGCCCTGGACGATTTCGGCGCCGGCTATTCGGGATTAAACCTGCTCGCAGATCTCGAAGTGAGTGTACTTAAACTGGATATGCATATGGCGCGTAATATTCATGAGAACCCGCGCAAACAGGCGATTGTGCGGGGCATATGTACCACCTGTCGTGAACTCGGTATTCGCATTATTGCCGAAGGAGTGGAAACCGTCGACGAATTGGAAACGCTCCGTGCGATGGGCATCGAACTGTATCAGGGCTTTTATTTCGCCAGGCCGGCCTATGAATCGTTGGCCGAGATTGATTGGGGCATTATTGGTGGTTAACAAGTCGTTCGCGTTTCCGGCTCCGCAATAATGCTCAAGCACCTCAATTAGCGTGCGTGAAGGTTGGTTTCTCTATCCATAACAAGAGATATCATCGCGCAGTGACTATCAAGCTCTTACCCCGTTATTTACGCAGATAACGGGGCAGCATTTGGCGCTGTTTTGTTGCCAGGGAACTGAATTTTGAGACCGTTTATTGCGCTGGTATTTAAGTGCGCAGAGTAGCTATGGCGTTAAGATTAAAGTCGTAGCCGAACCAGGGTTTTCCGAATTTAAAGAACAAAGCAGATTGTGTTAGCCTACTGCTCCTTCACGTAATCAGGTAAATCAAAGCCCCCGTCGGAGAGCGGGTATGAATTAATAATTGTAAAAATGAGACCAGGGAAATAACAATAAAAATGGAACGTAATGCGCAATCGAAACTTAAAGAAGCCATTGAACTTCATCAGAAAAACCAACTCACAAAGGCAGAAGCTCTGTATGAATCGGTGCTGGCTGCTAATGATGAACACCCCAAGGCCAATCATCTTTATGGTCTTTTGAAATACCAAACCAGCAATAAGAAAACAGGCATCCAATTGGTTGAAAAGTCAATTCAGCTGAATCCCGCGGATACACTGCCTTATATCGACCTGTTGAAAATGTATAAGCTGGAACAAAAGCTTGAGGACGCGGCGGCTTTACTAAAAGACTATTATGAGCGTTTCGGTGATGGCAAAGCGCTGGTTGAGCGGGCAGGGCTATTGCGCAAGTTGGGTAAGAATGAAGAAGCGGTTCTTGCCTACCAAGCGGCCTTGGCAAATATGCCTGCGGTACCCCAGTTGCACTACAATCTTGCAAATGTCCTGATGGAGTTGAGTCGCGAAAATGACGCACGCACCCATCTTGAGATGGCATTAAAGCTGGATGCTAACTTTTCTGAAGCGGCGCTTAATCTGGCGATACTCCATAACAAGAGTGGTGGCTTTGAACGTTCGCTCGAGGTAAGCAAGAGACTTTTTGAAACGAGACCGTCCTTGGATGCATATCTTGTTCGCTCTACCGCACTGATGGGGCTGCACCAGTTCGCCGAAGCAAGAAATTTGCTGACGCGCGGCCTTGAGCAATACGCCGACGCAGAGCAATTATGGGAGCCGCTTTCTTATGTGTCATTCAAGCTTCGAGAGTATTCGCAAGCAAAGGCTGCGGCCAACAGTGTATTAGCATTTGACAAACATAATGCGACTGCACTGTGCATATTAGGGATGATCGCAGCGAAATCTGGGGAAGAGCAAGTTGCTATGGAGGCTCTGGTCAGATCGTTCGAGTTGAATCCTCAATTCTACGAAACGCAGATCGCATTACTTGATTTGCTACCTGCAGGTCATGCTTTGACGGAGCGCCTGATTACGTCGGTAAAAGATGTGCTTGCTTCCTGTTTTTACGAGAACAAGAAAGCTGCCACACAGCTTGAGTTCCGTTTGGGGCGTTTCTACGAGCGAATAGGCGACTATGATGCCGCTTTATCATGTTTCAAAAATGCAAACACGCGACTCAGAGATACTTATGAGTACAACGTTTATTCCGAGATTCAAAAGTTTGCGGCAATAGAAGCGGCTTTCCCAAGCAATAATGTGCCGGATGCGCTGAGCTCTGATCAACCAACGCCCATTTTTATCGTGGGCATGCCGCGTTCGGGCACATCGCTACTTGAGCAAATGTTGAGTTGTCATCAGTCGATAGAGGCAATGGGTGAGCTGACGACGCTATCGGAAATCCTGCATGAGATGACAGCGCAGTCCGAGATATTTACCGAAACCGAATTTCAATTACTTGCCAAGGAGTATAGGCGACGGGTGCGCTTGTCTGATGCACACAAGCCTTACTTTACAGATAAGTTGCCGCATAATTTTCTGTACATTGGATATATATTGGGGGCCATGCCTGAGGCGAAGATTCTGGTGTGTGAACGTGCACCGATAGAAACCTGTTTCTCAATATACAAGCACCAATTTGAAGGGGACCTGCACCGGTACGGTCAATCTTTTGAGGAACTCGCCGAGTACTATCGCGCGTATAACAAACTGGTTCAGCATTGGAAGACCATATACGGGAACAGGCTGTTTACAGTTCCTTATGAAGAGTTGATTGCTCACCCTGAAAAGATACTCAAGCAGACCCTTGACTACTGTGGGCTACCTTTTGATGCGGCATGCCTTTCGTATTTTAAGTCAAAACGCTTCGTGCATACGGCCAGCGAATTTCAAGTGAGGAAACCCATTTATACGACCTCACTCAATCTCAGTGAAAAATACGGTGCGGGTCTAAACGAACTGCGGGAACGTTTATCCAGGGTGCGGGTTGAGCAGTAATACTCCGCGCCAAAACTGAGGCGGAGAAGTGGTAGTAAAGTGCTGGCCGATTGTGTGGCGTTTGCCAACGAGTGTTTGGCGCTTAGTTAGGCAAACCTGGCTGTGGTGTCAAAGCAACCCTTACGTGTTCAGTGCCTTACAGCGCCTTAAGCGCTCTACACCCGATAATACGCCTTGAAGTGGTCGATAAAGGCGCGAATTTTTCGGGGTTGAAAATCCAGTTTCGGGTAGACCAGGTACAGGGGCACGGTAGGCAGTGGCATCTGTTCGGTCAGGTCGATCAGTGCGCCGGTGTTAAGATCGTTTTCCACCACATGCCGAAATAGAAATGCCGCACCCAGGCCCTGTTTGGCGAGATTGTAGAGCGAGGTAATATCATCTACCGTGTGGTGCTCACGGAGGTCGAAATCCTTGAGTGAGGCAAGCACACCCTGTTTCATTTTTTGATGGAGATTCACATAGGTAGGGATCAGATTCGGCACCGAAAACAGACTTTTCACAGAGTCTGGCCGGCCATGGCGCTGAATGAATTCCGGGCTGGCGCATACCATCAGTTGTAATTGGTCCAGCTGCACGGCGATCAGGTTGGAGTCTTCCAAGTGGCCCACGCGAAACGCAAAATCAACTTTTTCGGCAACCAGATTCACCACCTCCGTCGAGGCACGCACATGCAGGCGAATGCCGGGATTGTCCTTCACAAAGTGCGCAAGCGCGGCGCTGATATGCGAGTAGGACAAACCATTTGGCCAGGTGAGCGTAATGCCCCCCGAGGGTGTGCCCTGAAATTCCATCAATTCGGCGTGAGTGGCTTCTATGCGCTGCACAATCTCCTTGCTGCGCTGGTAGTACAGCTCGCCTGCTTCAGTGAGTTGTAGCGTTCGCGTGGTGCGCACGAACAGCTGCACGCCCAGCTTTTCTTCGAGAGAGGCCATCTGCTTGCTGATGGCGGAAGGCGATTTATGCAGGCGCTTGGCCGCAGCGGAGAAGCTGCCACTATCAACGGCCTCAACAAAGGTTTTATGCGCGTCCACCATAGGATGTTCCTGATGTGTCTGTGACCGGCAGCTAGCGGTTTTGATCTTTCTTTAGCGTCGGCCCATGCTGGCGACGATGGCGAGAAGATCAAGCCAGTCTCGCTGAATCATCTATGAATAAAGTTCTCAAGTAATATTCCATCTATTCGTTTTAATCATAGCATGAATAGGCGCACACTGGTGCCTGATTGTTTTTTGATCTGCCCGCAAAATAGTGGAGAAGAGAAAAAACACGGATAAAAACGCAGGCGGGATGTAAGGATGAGTGCGGTGAGGAGTTTAGGTGTTGAGCGGTGTGGAAGTAGTCAAGGTATCGAAAGTATTGACGGTATCGAAGCGATTGAACGGCGAGACGGTGTAGAACGTACTGATCCACCTGCTCCGCAGCGTGCGGCGCAACGCGAGCAGGCGATCCGCATGTGGATCGCCCGAAAAGAAAGTGTATGCCCCTATGCTCCGGGGCTCGCGCACTTTGTCCATTTACCCGAGATCAGCAGCATGCGCCGCGAGCATATGTTGTATTTCGCTGAGCAGCTCCAGATATTCTATGCCAGTAAAGAGCAGGGTAAGCG
>JBFHUL010000064.1:0-19361 GCA_041590075.1 Oleiphilaceae bacterium | reverse complement strand
TCAGTGGATTTGGCTGGTTGCTGGTTCTGGCCGATGGTTTTATGGGTGGTTCTGCCCTCGCCACCTATGGCCTTTGGGTGGCCTACGGGGCGCTCGTGCTTGTGGGGGTTGGCCTGGCCGCGTTACTGCACGCTTGGTTGTTACGGCGGGGAACGAATCCCCTGTTGGCCGCGATCACGCCCTGGGTGTTGTTGGAGTGGTGGCAGCCTAGCCTGTTTCCCGTGCATCTCGGTGCTGCGCTGATATCAGCCCCACAATGGGTACAAATCGCCGATCTGGGGGGACCCTTACTGTTGAGTGCCTGGCTACTGTGCGTGAATGCGGGGGTATTTTATGGCTGGCGTCAGCGACGGCAATGGCGCCCGGCAGTCATCATGCTGGCAGTGAGTGTCGCGGCGTTTCCCTTTATATACGGTGTGTGGCGTCAGGGCGCATTGGAGGCAAGCAACCCTTCTACCCACCTTAAGGTAGGGGTGATACAGGCGAATATTACGCAGCGGGATAAAGCCCGCTATGAGGGGCAAAGTCACGCAGTGCACCTGGATATGAGCCGCACGCTGGCCACTCAACAAGCGATGGACCTGCTGGTCTGGCCGGAATCTGCTTACCCGAGAGGCCTGCGTCTGCCATTGCCGCTGGATGGGCAAAGCATTACCAGAGATCTGCATGTGCCGCTGTTGTTTGGCGGTACGTCGATTGATCAGCATGCAGGGCAGCGGGTGAGTGCCAATTCGGTATTTTTGATCAATTCTGAGGGAATGCTGGATCAGGTCTACAACAAGCAATTGCTAATTCCTTTCGCCGAATCCCTAGCGGAGCTGCCTTTACCTGCGCCAGTGAAGTACGCGCTTGCCGGGCTGTTTCCGCATCATCAGAACTTTAAGGCCGGTGAACGTAATCTAGCATTCACCCTGGGCGATGTGTCTTTTGTCACGCCTGTTTGCTTTGAAATGATTCATTCGAGCTTTGTGCGCAATTTGGTGCGGGAAAGTGATGCGGATGTGATCATCACATTGGCAAATGACGACTGGTTTGCGCATTCTCGCGCACCGGGCATGCATCTGGCACTGGCACAATTACGGGCCATTGAATCGCGAAGGTGGGTCGTGCGATCTACCAGCACTGGGGTGAGCGCAGTGATCAATCCGCTTGGGCAGGTCGTTGCGAGAACCGGATTCGGCACGCAGGAGGTGCTTTATGCGCCAATGCCTGTGTATCGCGGTACAAGCCTGTACCTGATTCTGGGCGATTGGCCAGGATGGGTGGCATTAGCCGTCTTAGTGATGATTACCGTTCCGCGTCGGTATGCAGCGCCAAAGCCTTCTTCACAGTTGAGCTAGCACTGCTTGAGTTCCCGAAAGCTAGACGGCTGCATGCCCGTCCAGTTTTTGAACGCCCGGCGAAAGCTGGAGGCATCACTAAAGCCGAGCTTGTCTGCGATATCGGTGATGGTCATCATCGTTTCACCCAGCAATGTGATCGAGGTGTCCCGTTTCAGCTCATTGATCAGTATCTGGTAGCTGGTGTTTTCTTCCTGCAAGCGGCGGTAGAGGCAACTGCGTGAAGTATGGAGCTGTTCGGCCATGGCGTCGATCGTAGGAAAGGTCGGGCAGTGCTGGGCGAGTTTTTGTTTGACGAGCGTCGTCGTACTTAGGGTCTGCTGCCTTTTGCGCAGTGCCGATTCGCAGTGGCGCGCCTTGAGATCACATAGCTCTGGATTCGCCGTTAAAATCGGATAATTCAGGTAACTCGCATCAAAAATCAGTTGCTGAGTCTGCGCATCGAAGCATACCTCACAGCCCAGTTCGCGTGCGTACCGCTGGGAATGTGGGGGCGGCGGGTAAGGTACGCATACGCGTTTCAGAGGAAGATGTTTGCCCGTTAACCATTCGGATTGGCGTACCACGCAGGTTAGCAGCGCTTCCGAAACAAACCACTGCAATACATTCGGTAGGCGCCGCGAGTGCAGTTGGTTGAAGCTTACCTGCGCAGTGCCTTTGTGCTCGCGTACTTTGATGTCGAGACACACCCCGAGTAAGACCTGATAGCGCTGCAAATAATCGAGCGCGTGGTGCAGGTGACTGCTCGACATCAGTAATTGACCCACGGTATCGGCCGCGACCAGGTTGAGTCGATTGCCATAGTCAAAGCCCAGGCCTGCGGGTGCTTTTGCCAGTGAGCGTATAGCGCTATGAAAAAAAGCGCTCAGCGTCATGCGCGTGCGATGGTCGTGCAGACTCCGGGGGGTGCCTTGATACCCTCGTAGGCGACAGCCGGCATGTTCCAGTACTTGTTTGAGCAGCGACAGGTAAAAAATCCCTACCACCATTTGGTTCTTGTCGAATTGGGGCGCAGTGCGTCTGTGCATTGAGATTCGCCTCTTGTTCTTGTTGATGACGCGATTACTTCAAGTACTACAGAAAAACATGACGGATGTTCATGTTGGCTCGTCACTATAGTAAAAAATTGGCGAAAGCCCAAGCATTTGGTAGGCAGTAGTAGGTTTAATCCGGTCTAAACAGGGCGAACTAGAAGCGTCTTGTGAGTCTTCGCTAAAAGCTGGGTGATATGCCGACGGAGGATGGCGCGGACGTATGGGTGGTGTGACGGGTGCATGTAAAGCGATACACATCCATCGCGCATTGCGCGGCGTGGCAGTCACGGTAATCGCGCAGCACAAGTTGGGGGTGGCAATGCTTGAGTTCTTCGGGGGCTAAACAGTAACGCTTATTAAAACCCGTTTGCTGGTGATGTGTGAGATTGAAGGTGGCAATTAACAACGCGCCACCCGGTTTCAAATTGTTCACGAGTGTGGCCCAGTGCCGGGGAGCCGGTTTAAAGCGCGTAATCACTAGATTATCAAATGGCGCGCCGTGTACTGGCGCGTCCAGGGTATCCAGATCGGCCTGGACTGTTGTGATCGTCAGTTTTTTGTCCGTGGCGAAGTCGCGCAGGCGTTTCAATCCTGCATCGGCGATATCGAGAGCGGTCATGCTATGACCCCGGTCTGCTAAATACAGGCTGGCGCAACCATCACCACTCGCGATATCCAATGTGCGTCCCGGCACTAAGGCATCGAAGTAGGGGATGAGAAATGGCGGCGGAGTAGGGAGGTTGTCAGACTCAGTGGAAGCGGATTTCTGATTGAAAATCCGATTCCACTTGTCTCGATCTGCTTGCATGCGCGCGGGGTTTAAACGTCAAATTCGGCGCGCAGTTTTTTCTCGACCAAGGTGTTGCCTAACTTCACGTAGCGGGGTAACCCGGCATCGGTGAACGGCGGGAAATCTTCACCCTGAATCAGGGGCGCAAGGTATTCCCGGCATTCGGCGGTGATGCCGAACCCATCGTCGGTAATATAGTGAATCGGCATTTTCTTTTCCTGATTGGCCACTTGGCTGAGTGGCGCTTCGCCGATACTCCAACGGTAGGGCGAGGCCTGTTCGCGCACGATAATGGGCATGACGGCGTTCTTACCACTTACGGCAAACTCCACGGCCGCTTTGCCCATTGCATAGGCTTGCTCCACGTCGGTACGCGAGGCGATATGTCGTGCGGCGCGTTGCAGGTAGTCAGCAACTGCCCAATGATATTTGTAGCCAAGCGCCTGCTTCACCATATTGGCAAGCGTGGGTGCCACGCCACCCAACTGGGTGTGGCCGAAGGCATCTTTTTGTCCGGCGTCGGCGACGAAGCGGCCATCCTCATACTGCGTGCCTTCCGATGCCACGATCACGCAATAGCCGTGTTTTTTAACGCAGTCATCCACGCGGGCAAGGAACTTTTCGCGGTCGAAGGCGATCTCCGGGAACAGAATAATATGCGGTGCTTCGTCGTGATTGCTGCCCGCGAGCCCTCCGGCTGCAGCAATCCAGCCAGCGTGGCGACCCATGACCTCAAGAATGAAAACTTTGGTGGAAGACTCACACATCGATGCGATGTCCATGGCGGCTTCTTGCGTGGAGATGGCGATGTACTTGGCGACAGAGCCGAACCCGGGGCAACAGTCGGTAAAGGGCAAATCATTGTCGACGGTTTTGGGTACGCCTATGCAGGTAATCGGGTAGCCCATTTTCTCGCTGAGTTGCGACACCTTATAGGCCGTATCCTGAGAATCACCGCCACCGTTGTAGAAAAAATAACCGATGTTGTGGGCCTGAAATACCTCGATCAAGCGTTCGTATTCGCGTTTGTTTTCTTCGAGATTTTTGAGCTTGTAGCGACAAGATCCGAAGGCACCGCTGGGTGTATGGCGCAGTGCCGCAATGTTTTCAGGCGTTTCAAGGCTGGTGTCGATTAATTCTTCTCGCAAAGCGCCAATGATGCCATTGCGTCCGGCATACACTTTGCCGATCTTATCACTGTGCTGGCGCGCGGTTTCAATGACACCACAGGCCGAGGCGTTGATGACGGCGGTAACACCACCGGATTGGGCATAAAAAGCATTTTTGATGGACATGTAGCTCTCTGCTCGCTGAATTCAATTAGGGGGCGGTTAAAATCTGGCGCGCATCATACTGTATTTTGCTGAAGTTTTCATGGCAGGAACTGCGAGAAAAGTCATGGCCTTGGCGATGAGAAACACAACACATGCTGTTTAGCCCTTCCGCGGTGACAACGCCGCACCGTTCAACATAATGATTAGGGGGGGCTTGGAGGGGCCGTATGCGCCCTATGTTCACGCAATGATTTGAGATAGCGACCAAAACCGTGGTCGCCCAACCAGTATTGCATTAAACGATGAACGCCCCTGCTGGTGCGCGTGGCACCGGATATACCATCAACGGTGTATTCGGCGGATGGGTTCGTTGCAGTCAACGAACGCAGCGCTATACCGAGCCGCACGGTGCCTTCAGAATCCCAGATTTTTTTACCCCGCCATTGGTTCAACCAGGCCGGATCATTGATTTGCGCGCCGAGGCCCGGTGTCTCATTGTGATCGTAAAAGTTAAGGCCCACTACCTGGTTTTCAGCGGCATCAATGCCCAGATAGCCATAGAGGGTAGACGCATAACCCTTGCCGTAAATCGGCACGATCACAAAGTTGCCCGATGTTTTCGTGGTGACCTGAAAGACTAGCGCATGTTTCGCCCGTCGTTTGATATTCGCCACGTCTTGGTCGGGGGGAATCGCAACGCTCTGGCTTTCATCGCGCAGGGCGGCGGCAGGGTCGAAGCTTTCCGGGCGTACGTGGGTCAGATAACTGCCCGTGCCGAGTTCAACGATGCGTGGTGTTATCTGCGAAGCAGCAGCGGTGTCAATGAGCGCTTTGATACCTGGTTCACGCGCGATGATTTCCAACAGAATGCGTTGTTGGGCGCGCTCCTGGTTTGCGATTTGGGTAGGCTTGAGTAAGACCGATGTTGCCGTCACCAGAATGCCGGCGGTTAAGCCCAGTATGAGAGCGATCGTGAACGCTCTCGGTTTACTGTCTTTTGGCATGGTGCGCAGTCGGGTGAGCCAGTTGGCGTGTTTTTCCTGTTGTGGAGGCATATCTTTGGTCATCGCATTACGCCTCTTAATCAGGATGAATATTGCGCCTGTGAGCGGTGCCTGCTGAATGGGGGCATCACTCAGTCTAAAGATAGACGAGAGCCGGTAGCAACTGGAACTTAAAAAAACCGCCAAATTGACGCGTATCAACTGACTCAGCGTCGTGTGCCATGAAAACGCCCCCGACTTTCACAGAGGCGTAAAAAGATCACGGTCATTCGGTGCGGCAAGGTGGGCATTGCATAAAGGGCTGCCGTCGTTGCTGTAGCCTGGGGCTAGGGCAGTGCTAACGCCATTAGCCAGATAGACGCAATAAAGCCGACCGACCAAACGGTGCTGCGCAAGGCATGGATATCCAGCCAATAACATACCAGGTAGGCCACGCGCGCCAGCACAAAACTCGCACACAGATAGGTGATGGTGTTCAGATCGGCTTGCGCCCACAGTGCAAGCGCAACGCCCACGCCAAACAACGGAAACGCCTCAATTGAGTTGTGGTGGGCCGCCAATGCCCGTTTTCCAATCCCGGTCAGAGAGGCTTGCTGATCGCGAGGGTTGCGGTTGTCGTAACCGCCTTCGCACTTTGCCATCGCCAGCGCGACGGGCATTTTACTGACCACAATGAGTAAGGCGGCGGTGATTACTGAAGCGATGATAAGTGTCATGGTGTGCTCTCCTAGATGTGTTATTGAAAAACAGGCGTTACAGCACCAATACCAGTAACTCGCCCACCAGTGCCGGTTGTTCACTGCCGTCAATCTCAACCACCACAGCGATGGTAAGCAGACTGCGTGCGTTCTGTTTCTGGGCAATGTCGATCAGCCTAGAGCGGGTGCGAATGCGGCTGTTGCAGCGCACTGGCGCGAGAAAACGCAGGGCATTGATTCCATAGTTGATGAGTGTGCGGTCTCCGACATAGGGCTTGATTAAGGGTAGAACCAGAGGGACGACCAAAGCCAGCGTCAGCAAGCCATGGGCAATGGTGTCGCCAAATTCGGCGGCAGCACGCTGCTTGTCGAGATGAATGTATTGATGATCACCGCTCACCTCGGCGAAGGCTGTTATTTTGTCCTGATCAATGACCAGCCACTCAGAAACGCCCAGCTCGTTACCGGCAAGTTGTTGAAGAGGGGCTAAGTCTGGGTGCACATTTTTCATAGCGTACTGTGTGGGAAACAAAAAAGGTGGCCAAAGCCACCTTGTTGTTATGCCACTTCAAACAGGCCCGCTGCGCCCATGCCGCCACCGACACACATCGAGACCACGACATACTTAACGCCCCGACGCTTGCCTTCGATGAGCGCATGGCCAACGGTACGTGCGCCGGTCATGCCGTAGGGGTGACCAATGGCAATCGCGCCACCGTTCACGTTGTATTTATCGGGGTCGATACCGAGCTCGTCACGGCAATACAGGCACTGTACCGCAAAGGCTTCGTTCAGTTCCCACAAGCCAATATCGTTGATAGACAGGCCGTGCTGTTTGAGCAATTTGGGAATGGCATAGATGGGTCCGATGCCCATTTCTTCCGGTGCGTTGCCAGCGACGGTCATTCCGCGGTAAATGCCCAGCGGCTGCAGGCCACGCTTTTCGGCCAACGAGCGTTCCATGACAACACAGGCCGAGGCGCCATCAGAAAGCTGACTGGCGTTTCCGGCGGTAATCACGCCACCTTCCACCACAGGGTTCAAGGCCTGCAGGTTTTCGAGCGTGGTAGACGGGCGATTTCCTTCGTCTTTGGTGAGGGTCACCTCTTCGTAGCTCACTTCCTTGGTTTCTTTATTGAAGATGGCTTTGGTGGTGGTGAAGGGCACAATTTCATCATCGAATTTGCCGGCTTCCTGAGCGGCTGCCGTGCGTTGCTGGGAAGACAGCGCGTAGGCATCCTGCGCATCGCGCGATACGCCATACACTTTGGCGACATGCTCTGCGGTGAAGAGCATGGGCATGTAGGCATGCTCGGCGTGTAAGGTGACGTTTTCGTCTTTGGATTTCGCTATCCACTCAAAATAGTTTTTCTGAATTTCCGAGATATTGTCCTGTCCACCAGCGACGACCACATTCTGGCCATCTACAATGATTTGCTTGGCGGCGGTTGCAATGGCCATCAGGCCGGAGGAGCACTGACGATCGATGGTCTGGCCAGGGGCTGTTACCGGTAAACCCGCGGCCAGTGCGGCGTTGCGCCCGATATTCATGCCGGCACTGCCTGCCGTAAGCACCGAACCAATAATCACATCTTCCACTTCGTCGCCAGCGACGCCTGCACGCTCTACCGCGTGTTTGATCGCGTGCCCCATCAGGGTGGGCGATTTGGTGTTATTGAAGGCGCCTTTGAATGCACGGCCTATCGGGGTGCGGGCGGTCGAGACAATGACTGCTTCTTTCATAATGTTGTTCCTTACGCGGGGGCCGGGACAGGGCCCTTTAATAGAGGGAGTAGGGCGAAACGCCTACGTTTCGCCACATTCTGCTCATTGGTATTGGGGATTAAGGTAATCTCCAAACTGACGGCCTTCTTCAGACAAGCGCTTGAGCAATGGAGCAGGAGTAAACCATTTTTCACCATAGTCGCCAAGCTGTGAACGGTATTTTTCAATTGCGGCCACAATACATTTCAAACCGATCTCGTCGGCGTAATGCATAGGTCCACCGCGCCAGGCCGGAAAGCCATAGCCATTCACCCAGATCAGATCGCAGTCGGAGGCGCGGTACGCAATGCCTTCATCAAGAATCTGCGCCCCTTCGTTGATCAGGCTGAAAACGCAGCGCTCCACGATTTCCTCATCGCTGATTTCGCGTTGCACGATGCCCAGTTCCTCTGCCAAGGTACGGGCGAGCGTTAACACTTCAGGGTCTTCGCTTTGGGTGCGGCCGGTATAGAGATAGTTGCCGCGACCGGTTTTTTGTCCATAACGACCCTGTTTATAAAGCGCATCCTGCACCAGTTGATAACTGGGCTCATGGGCGATTTCTTCGCGGCGACTTTCGCGTACCAGATAGCCCACGTCGATACCCGCCAGATCCGACATCGCCAGCGGGCCCATCGCCATGCCGAATTCGGTGATGGCCCGGTCGATTTGGCCGGGTGAGGCGCCCTCCAACAACAAACGCGAGGCTTCGCGGCCATAGGGTTCCAGCATACGGTTGCCGACAAAACCAAAACACACTCCTACAACAGTAGGCACTTTGCCGATTACCTTGGCCATTTTAAGGGTGGTGACAATCACGTCGTTAGCGGTATAGTCAGCGCGTACAATTTCGAGCAATTTCATCACGTTGGCGGGGCTGAAAAAGTGCAGGCCCACAACGTCTTCGGGGCGCCGTGTGGCAGCCGCTATCGCGTTTACATCGAGTGTGGAGGTGTTGGTCGCCAGTATCGCGCCCGCTTTGCAGTGCGTGTCGAGTGCGGTGAACACTTTGCGTTTAATCTCCATGTTCTCGAACACGGCCTCAATCACCAGGTCAACCGCTTTCAAATCGGCGTAGTCGGTCGTGGTAGAGAGCAGGGCCAGACGCTGTTTTACCTGAGTCTCGGTGAATCTGCCTTTCTTTAGGCTGATTTCATAGTTTCTGCGAATCACCGCCAGCCCTTTTTCCAATGCCTCTTCGCTCAGGTCGAGCAGTAGCGTGGGAATACCGGCGTTAATAAAATTCATCGCGATGCCGCCGCCCATTGTGCCGGAGCCGATCACCGCCACCCGTTGAATTGTGCGAGGCGGTACGTTTGCGTTAATGCCCGGAATCTTCAGGGCCTTGCGTTCGGCAAAGAAGAGGTGTTGTTGTGCGCGAGCCTGTGGCGTGTGCATGCATTCTTCGAATAATGCAGCTTCCTTAGCAAGACCGGCTTCGAAAGGCAATGAACAGGCGGCTTCAACAGCCTGGATACAGCGCTCGGGGGCATAGAAGCCGCGTAATTTGCGCGCGTTGTGGGTACGAAAGTCGGTAAAGAGCTGCGCATCCACCTTGGGTGCCGGGAGCGTTGCGCAACTGCGGCATTCTGCGTTCTCGGCAATCAGCGTTTGCGTAAAGGCGAGCGCGGCAGCCGGGAAATCTGCATCGTCTAGTACGGCATCAATGACCCCATATTCAGCAAGCAGACTTGCAGAAACAGGTTTGCCACTTACGATCATATCGAGCGCGAATGCGGGATTGGCCAATCGAGGCAAGCGCTGCGTGCCGCCAGCCCCGGGCAGCAGGCCCAGATGTACCTCGGGCAGACCCAGCTTGGCAGAAGAAGGCGCAATACGGTAATCGCAGGCTAATGCCAATTCGAACCCACCGCCCAGAGCCATGCCATTGATGGCGGCGACTATCGGCTTGCTGGATGCTTCGATCTGATTGCACAAAAACGGCAGGCTGGGTTCTGCAAACGCGTGTTCGGTGCCGAATTCGCTGATGTCGGCGCCCCCGCAAAAAAGTTTGGTGGCGGACTGGATCAGGATGCCTGCAACCGTTTCGTCGGCAAGCGCCTGTTGAAATGCCTGATGGATAGCTGAACGCATCGCATGGCCAAGACTGTTTACCGGAGGCGCATTGAGCGTTATCACCGCGATAGTGTTGTGTAAGGCGTAATGCAGGGGGGGAGCATCGGTCATGATGTGAGCCTCGCAAAGAATAGTAAGATGAACATGTGGTGTAACGGGGACTTAAGCGCCTACAGAAATTGCGCCGTCGACCGGAATGACGGTACCCGTCATAAACGTGGCTGTGTCGCCTGCGAGCATGACCACCGGGCCAACCAACTCTTCGATATTACCAAGGCGTCTCGCGGGCATGCTTTTGATGTAGGCTTGGCCTTGCTCCGTCGCAAAGAAGTCTTCGTTCATTTCGGTGCGAAACCAGCCTGGTGCGATGGCATTCACGCGTATTTGATGCCGCATGAGGTCGAGCGCCATGTTGCGGGTGAGATGGGCAACGGCGGCTTTGGAGGCGGCGTAGACCGACTGGCCGCTCTGGGCGCCGATGGCTAAGACCGAGGCAATATTGATGATGCTGCCGGGTGTTTGCATCGCGACCATACGCTGGGCGCAGGCTTGGGCAACGTTCCACACACCATTGAAATTGGTATTCATCACGCGGTCGCGCTCAGCTTCGCTGATCTTAAGGAAATGATTCGGCGCGGCCACTCCGGCGTTGTTCACAACAATGTGTATGGCGCCCAATTCGGTTTCGGCTTCTGCAAGCGCTGTATCGACACTGCTGCGCTGGGTAACGTCCATCGCGACCGAATAAGCTTTGCCGCCTTGTGCTTTGATGGTGTCTACCAGTGCATCCAGCCGCTCTTTGCGACGGGCGGCCACCACAACGCACGCACCGGCGCTCGCCAAACCAAGTGCAAGACCAGCGCCTATGCCGCTGGACGCGCCTGTGACCAGTGCGGTTTTGCCTGCGAGAGAGAACGCTTCGATACCCATGCTGTTATTCCCCGGTCGGAAGTGAAAGTAGGAACGCATTATTGCGAGATGAACGGCTGTTCACAAAGGGTGTATATGACAACAATTTGGTGAAAAAAGACATTATGCCGAAGTGATGGCGGAACGCCGGTCGGCGTGTTCAAGGTGGGGCACGGCATTAAAGCTCGTGAGATAACGCCGATGTGCATTAAAGTAAATCTCGGTCACTCCCGTGTTACGGGTTTGCAGGTTCAGATCTATCACACCTGCGTTGGGAAGTGCCAGCACATGCTGCATCGCCATGGCAATGGCGCCACCGGAACTGACCACCAATATGGTGTCCTGTTTAGTTGCCTGTTCACAGCTGGCCTGTAAGGCCTTACCGATACGCGCCTGAAAATCCTGCCAGCTTTCGGGTAGTTCACATGCAATCGTGTTGCTGGCCCAAGCCTGGAGCGCTTTACGTAACAGCGCGAAAAACGCCTTGGGACTGTTATCGGTGGGGAGCTCATGGGGATATTGCTCGAGAAAGCGCTGACCCAACTGATGAAAATCGAACTCATTCCAGTCGCTGTTCTGCTGGTAAGGCGGTGTCTCGCCATAGTCGGCCAGTATGCCTTCCACCGTTTGTATCTGTCGCGCTAAATTGCCGCTGATAATGTGGCTGATGCCGATATCATTGTGCTTAAGGTAGGCGCCCAGCCACCGGGCTTGTTGGTGGCCAAGCTCGGAAAGCTGGTCGTAGTTCTGGCTGCCAAAGGAGGCTTGCCCGTGCCTGACGAGTAATAGACGGCTCATAATCTTGTGTTGTTGCAAGTTGAAAGAGACGCTAGCATACAAAAGGCCAGCACTATTTTTGCAATTTATTTTAATGATGCGCCTGTATAGATATTTGTGATGATGCTGACAATGTTTACGGAGAAAAACCGTGGTGAAGAGTAAAGAAAACACCACTGCGAATCCGCTCTTTTCGCATCAGGTCTTAGTATTGCCCGAGCACATGGATGGCCTGCAACACAGCAATAATGCCTGTTACGTACGATGGTGCGAAGAGGCAGCCTGGGCGCACTCCCGTGCGCTGGGTCTCACTCTTTCCGACTACCAGTCTCTGGATCGCGCCATGGCCGTTCGCCGCGCGGAATACGATTACCGCGCCCCCTCATTTGCTGGGGATACTCTATTGATTACTACCTGGCTCCACGACATGTGTACGACGGGCATGCAGCGGGGTTTTTCTGTTACGAGGCAGGGCGATGAGCAGCTTGTGCTCACAGCAAACTGGCAATTAAGCTGCATTGCCATTTCGTCGGGTAAGTTGAAACGCCTACCGGCAGAATTCAGGGGCGTCTACGGTGCGGTGTTGCTGAAGAAGGAATAAATATTCGCGCCTCGCGAAACTCGTCTGACCCCACAAGACCCTCGAATTAACATCAGTATATATTCCTAATCTTTTCATTTAGTTAGGTTTTTACGGCGCAGTGTTTATTGCATAAATCCAACTAAAAACAACGGGATAAGGCATGTTTATTACCAAATGTAATCTTATTTGAAAACGATCTAACATAAACACGCGAAATCTGTGTGCGTGACTAATACTTGTGTAAAAAATGCACACAAGTATCGGAGGGAAGTGTCATGGGACCCAAAATATGGCTACCCCTGTTAATCGTATTGTTAGCAGGGTGCGCGTCGAAGAAAACCATGGTCGACGATTTTGACGACCTGCCGCCCACTGCAGCGGGTGATCTCGAACTGAATGCGCACATCTGGACCGGAATTAACGGCAAGCCGGTGCGCGCGCTTACACGCAATCCGAATTACCCCCAAGCCCCCACTTCCGTGGAGCGAATCAAAGTCCTCGATTTCTTTGAGTCCCGGGGGGACAAATATGGTCAGCGTATCGTGGGATTGCTCCAGGTAGCCGAAAGCGGTAGGTACCGGTTCTGGCTAAGTGCCGATGAGAGTGCCGAGGTGTGGCTGTCCACCGACGAGAGCCCGTATAACAAACGCTTGATTGCCTATAGTAATAAACCCACCGGTTATTTGAATTTCACCAAGTTCAATTCTCAACGCTCACGCTTGATTGATTTGGTCGCGGGCGAACGTTATTACTTTGAAGTGCTGCACAAGGAATATACGCTGGAGGATTATTTGGTTGTTTCGTGGGAGGGCCCGGGCATCGATTTGAGCCCGATTACCGAGGCCAACTTATTGCCCTACGGTCTGGCGGACAAGGTGAGCGGCGAAACGGCGTATCGTGAAGGCTATCACGTTGGCTATACCTCGGGTTCGCTACTCACTGCCTACGATGATACCTACCCACCGCTAGATACCGATGGTGATGGCCTGCCTGACTTTTACGAAGTGGCAATTGGCAACGATCCGAACGATGTGACGGATGCGTTCAATGATATCGATGGTGATTTACTGACCGCCTATGAAGAATATCAAGTGAGGACGAATCCCAATAATTCCGATTCTGATGGCGATGGTATGCCAGACGGTTTTGAATTTGTCTACGGGCTGGCCATGTTGGACCCCAGTGATGCCCTAACGGATTTTGATGGCGATGGTATCAGTAATTTAGAAGAGTATCTGGCAGGCACCACACCCGATGATAGCGCGGATTTCCCAGTTGAACCGGAGCCCGTCTTCGAGCCGAAGCCAGATCCTGTGCCAGAACCAGAACCTCTACCGGTCATCAGAACAGTCTCGCTGGAATGGCAGATTCCTACCGCCCGCACCGATAACTCGGCATTGCTGCTCGAGGAAATCGACATGTACCGTATTTACGCGGGTAATACCCCATCTTCCTTGGAGCTGCTCACTGAGGTCATTCAAAACGACCAGACTAGCTACACGCTCGACATGGTAGCAGGCGACTACTACTTTGCGATCTCCACGGTCACCACAGACGGCGTGGAAGGCCCCAGGTCTGATGAGATTTTGGTCAAAGTGCAGTAGCTCCTCCTGGTGCTGCGCATTTTTCATACCGCCTTCGGGCGGTTTTTTTTTGAGCATAAAATGTATGGCAGAAATATGACAACGCGCGTTTAGATCGCTATAGTTGCGCCCAATTTTGTATTTGTCTCAATCATACATTTATATACAGGATCTTCGCGTGGAAATATCCAACCTCAAGCAGCTTGAAAATGCCGTAGCGGACCAGCGCAACGAATGGGCACGGCTCAGCCTGTCACTGTTTTTTCTTATCGGTGTATTCGTCTATGTATGGACCTGGCAGCAAACCGGAAGCGGGCATTTGGTGCTTTCCATCGCTGCCGTAATCGGTGCCTACATGGCGATGAACATCGGGGCTAATGATGTTGCCAATAATGTTGGGCCGGCGGTGGGGTCGAAGGCCCTGAGTTTAATGGGCGCCATACTGATTGCTGCCATCTTCGAGGCTGCCGGGGCCATTATCGCCGGGGGTGATGTGGTGAGCACCATCAAGAAGGGCATTATTAATCCACAGGAAATTACCGAAACCAGCCATTTTGTTTGGTTGATGGTTTCGGCACTGCTGGCGGGCGCGCTGTGGTTGAATCTGGCCACGTTCGTAGGTGCCCCCGTATCGACGACGCATTCGATTGTTGGCGGGGTACTGGGGGCAGGTATCGCTGCGGGTGGTTTAGCCATTGCCAACTGGAACAAAATGGCAGCCATTGCCGCGAGTTGGGTGATTTCGCCGATGTTGGGCGGACTGATTGCCGCAGCGTTTCTTTATTTCATCAAGAAAAACATTCTGTATCAGCGCGATACACTGGCCGCTGCCAAACGCTACGTACCCGTGTTGTTGGCCATCATGGCATGGGCATTCTCGACCTATTTAATGCTCAAAGGGCTGAAAAAGATATGGAAAATGGATTTTGCAACGGCTGCGATGATCGGCGCGGCGGTGGCTGCCCTGATTTTTGCCACGGTACGACCCCGTATTGCCAAACGCTCGGTTGAACTGAAAAACAACCGTGAAGGCGTTAACGCTTTATTTACCATTCCACTGGTATTCGCAGCTGCCTTGTTAAGCTTCGCCCATGGGGCCAACGATGTTGCCAATGCTGTGGGGCCGCTGGCAGCCATCACCGATTCCATTACCAATGCAGGCATTTCAACAAAAGCGTCGATACCCTTATGGGTGATGCTGGTGGGGGCCCTGGGCATCTCTTTAGGGCTGCTGTTGTTTGGTCCAAAACTGATCCGCACAGTAGGCACCGAAATTACCGAACTGGATAAAACGCGTGCTTTCTGCGTGGCCATGGCGGCTGCCATTACGGTGATTATTGCCTCGCAACTTGGCCTGCCTGTGAGCTCGACGCATATTGCCGTGGGCGGTATCTTCGGGGTCGGTTTCTTGCGTGAGTTCCTCAAAACGCGTTATGCGAGTCAGCTTCACAGCATACTGGATCAGCATGAAGGCGAGGAACGTGAACGTTTAAAAGATTTTCTCGAAAATTTTGAAACTGCATCCGTTGAGGAAATGAAAGCACTGCTCATTACGGCGAAAGAAAACAAGAAGGAATTGGGGCTCAAAAAGAAAGACCGGAAGCAATTGAAACGCATCTACAGTGAGAAACTGGTGCAGCGTTCGGCACTGAAGAAAATTGTGGCTGCGTGGATTATTACGGTGCCTGTATCGGCAGCGATGGCGGGTGGATTCTACGTCTTACTACATGATCTTCCCTTGTTCGACTAAGCTTGGTGTAAGCCTACGAATGTTCAAGGAGTAACTTATGCCTAAAGCCCGCGCGGAAGCGCTGATCAGTGATTTGCACGAACGTTTCGCCGACGATGAAACCAGCCCGCAGCAAAAAGAATTGATGGCCCAGCTGCAGGCTCATATTCACGAGCTCGGCGAAAACGACCCGGTTGAACCTACCTTTATCGATGCCATGGAGCTACTCCTGGCCGATATCGAAACTGACCACCCCAAGGCGGCGGCGGTTACCCGTCAGCTGCTCGATACGCTGAGGAATATTGGCGTGTAAGGGCAGGGCATATTCGTCGTTAGTGTTACGTCTGTCACACTCTGAAAACGCGCTTCCCCCAAATGGGTGAAGCGCGTTTTTTGGTTTATGTGTCACTATTTTTACAAGGATCTGGTCATGTTCATGACCAAGACGGTGAATAAAGATAACAAGCCGCACACGGATCTTTAAACAACGGAACGTCCGTTCTTTTCAACAGCCGATTTATACATAAAGTCGCTGTTCAGTTTGTATTGAACCCACAAGGACCGTGTTACACGGTTGGCGGTGCCCATTGGGTCTGCCGAAAACAAAAATAAGAGTTGGGAATAAAACATGAAACGCCTATCTACCAAGAAACTCCTGCGCGTGCGTTTAGCACCAGTGATGTTGTTGTTCACCTTTCTCTACAGTGCTCAGGCCAGTGCAATTTGCTGGTGGTGGCAGGACTGTACGGCCTACAAAACCAAGTACCCCATTGTGTTGGTACACGGTGTTTCCGGCTTCGACTCCATTCTGGGTATTGATTATTTCTACGGCGTACGGAACGCTCTGAAAGAGCGGGGCGCAAAAGTCTATTCGCCCAATCTGACCGCGTGGGAAGACGCCTACGTGCGAGGTGAACAACTGGTTGGCTACCTCGAAAACCTCAGAGCGGCAACCGGCCAACAAAAGTTCAACCTGATGGGACACAGCCTCGGTGGCCCCACCATTCGCTATGCAGCGGGTGTACGACCTGATCTTGTGGCTTCCGTTACCACCATCAACGCAGTTAACTTCGGTTCTGATTTCGCCGATGTCGCTCGCGGCATTGTTCCCGTAGGGGGTGGCGCAGAGGCGCTGGTGGAAGGCGCCTTGAACCTGCTGGGCGATGTGATTGATTTTCTGTCGGGTAATCCATCCTACGCACAGGATGCATTGGACTCCGTGACCTTTATGACCAGTGCCGGCGCGGCTGAATTCAACAGCTATTTCCCGCATGGCAAGCCCGGCTCTCGCTGCGGTGAAGGCGCTGCCAAAGTGAATGGCGTTCGCTACTATTCCTGGGGCGGCGACGCTTCCTGGACGAATGCGCTGGATATTGCCGACGCATTCCTGTTGTTCACAGGCGCGGTAATCAATGGCGCCAACGACGGTCTGGTAGAGCGTTGCGACCAGCATTGGGGTGACTCACTGGGTAGCGGTTACAATATGAATCACATGGATGCTGTAAACCATATTTTCGGTATTCATCACCTTTTCGAAACCGATCCACTTACCCTGTATAAGAATCAGGCCAAGCGCCTCAAGTCAGCAGGTTTGTAAGAGCAACGTAAGCGTAAGCAAGAATAGAGCGGCCCCTGTGGCCGTTCTTTTCGTTTCACAGCGGTAAAGAGTGCGCATATGAGTAGTAGATTAAAGGTTCTTTTCGGCGCCACAGCGGTTGTTAGCGTTGTGGGTGTATGGGCCATGTTGGCGGGCACACAGGAACCTGCCACACTCTCAGTGAATATCACATCAAGCGATACCGGTGTTGTGGAACCGGCAGACCTTGAATCGCAGGGCGCAGCGCCCTGGGATAACGAAGTGTTGCCGTATCAGACGCGTGTTGCGCCTCTGCCGGAATCCTTACGGGGCACACGTCTTGACCATCCGCTTGCTGTTGATGAGCAGGGGCATCTGCGTATTTCCAATGACATACGTATGGTGTTCGATTTTTTCCTCGCAGCCGTGCATGAAGAAGACGTCGAGACCATTCTGCAACGTATTGAAGAATACCTCGAATACCAGCTGGATGAGCCGGCTCTGAGTGAAGCGAAAACGATGTTGGGCAATTACATCGCCATGAAGGAAGCGCTCTTTGTATACGAAGAAGAACAAAGCGCACGTTTACAGGCAGCAGTTGCTGATGGCAGCCTGAAGGAGCAGTCGCTGACCTTGCTCGAGGCGCAGCTGAGTGCGCGAAATGCGCTGCGCGCCGAACACCTCGGTGCCGAGGTTCACGAGGCATTTTTCGCCGATGAGGAAGCTTATGATGCGTACACCCTGGCACGAATGAAAGTGATGCGCGATACCCAACTGAATGAGGCGGAAAAACAACGGGCGTTAGCAGAAATCGATGCCCAAGCGCCAAGGGAGCTGGTGGAAAGTCGCCGGGAAACACAGATTATCGATGAACTGCAACACCAGGAAATCGCGCTGAAGGAATCGGGCGCAAGTCAACAGGAGATTCGTCAGCTGCGCGCAGAGATGTTCGGAGTGGAAGCTGCCGAACGCTTCGACCAGTTGGACCAGGAACGCGCTGCATGGCAGCAGCGTCTCGACGCCTTTATAAATGCGCGACGGGCCATACTCGCTAATCAGGGGCTCACGGAAAAAGATCGCGCCCGAGAGATTGATCGCCTGCGCCAGGAGCGTTTTGACGAGCGTGAGCAGATTCGCGTACGCGTCTACGAACGCATGGCGGATAATGCAGCCTCCTCATCCTGACTTCTGGGGATATGTCTCAGGGAGGCGTCTTCACCCAAGGCGTTCAGTTAGAAAAACAGATCTGATCTGACTGGATCGCAGGCTTCGGTCTGGACACATAATCCGACAAGTCGTCCAGCAAAGCAGACAAACGTGTGAGAGTTTGGTGAATATCGTTTTTAAGACGTAGCTGACGCTATGAAGACTGAGGCATAACCCTTGGTTCTGCCCCTAGCGCCGGTCATGGGGCCGGTACCTGACCGTGATAGCGGTTGTCCCATGCAAAAAAGGGGCGACTGATTGTTTCATCATTTCTCCGTCCCTCCATGCCTATGCGCCGACATCCGCAGCGCCCTTTATCCGCAAATCATGCAAAAACGTGATAAATCCCGAATTTGAACGAGATAACGATTTATCAGGAAACACTAAGGATGCTTAAATTATTACTGAAGAAATGGCTTATGCGCGCCATAAGCCATATCCTTTCTTTGTAAACAATAATGCGCTTACTGTAAGCCCACTTAAACGTTCAATTATCATCGCCAACACCTTGCTGGACCTCCGCACGCTAAGGTCGGCGACAAGCGTCAGGGTTGTCATAAGGCAATGAATAAACTTCCAGTCAGGTTGTGGCTCGTGCTGCTCGTTGTCTTATTCGCAGCCTGTTCAACACTGCCTATGGCCGTTGATCCCAGTGAGTATGAGTCCGGTGAACGGTCTCTCATCCACATTACTAATCACGGCTGGCATACGGGGATTGTCCTCGAAGCAGAAGCGTTACTCAGTAAGTTACCGGAACTGCGTCAGCAGTTCGGCCAATACGATTTCATAGAAATTGGCTGGGGAGATGCCGGCTTTTACGAGGCCAAAGAAGTGACATCTGTGATCACTATACGTGCCATTTTCTGGCCATCTGATTCGGTCGTACATGTGGTGGGGCTCTTAGAATCACCGTCTGATTTTTTCACACACAGTGAAGTGAAGGCCGTTAACGTTGATCGCCAGAATATGGAATCATTACTCGCCTTCGTTTCAACTAGCTTCTATCGAGCAGAATCTG
>JBFHUL010000063.1:0-19520 GCA_041590075.1 Oleiphilaceae bacterium | reverse complement strand
AGCGCAGAGCCAGCGCCTGCAAGGTCGCTACACCTTTTGAGTCGGGCAAGTCCAGATCGAGCAAAGCCACATCAAACGGTTCGTTTTCCAGCGCAATCAGGCCCTCGCTCAAACTGGATTCAGCCTGTACATCCACCTCGAGCCCCTGTTTGTGGCCGCGCTGCAACATCGCCCTGACAACCTCCACATCCGCCGCTTTATCTTCGATGTGCAAAATCTTCAGCGTATGCCGTAAGCGTGCCGCATCATGCATCATAGTGCCTGAGGCCCGAGTACACGCAGTACTTCGTCAACGGGTATTTCGCCCTTCTCACATTTTAATCGGGCATCATAGATCAACGGCTTCAGGCCCTCTTTCTGTGCCAACTGTTTCAGTTTCAACATGGATATATCTGCCGACATGGCATGCCGAAGCACATCACTCGGAATTAATACTTCATAGATCGCAGCCCGCCCGGATAAACCGGTATTACTGCACTTATCACACCCACGACCATGGAAAAACTTGAGATCGGGATCGGCAAACAGAGGCCCAAGACGCTGGAGTATCTCGGGGTCGGGTGTGTGTGCCTCCTTGCAGTGTGAACAGATTTTACGCACCAGACGTTGCGCAATGATCGCTTCGACTGCCGACGCCACTACGTAGGGCTTGAGCCCAAGATCAAACAGCCGGGCCAGCGTATCGATGGTCGACGTCGTGTGCAGGGTTGAAAATACCTGATGCCCCGTGAGTGCGGCATGAAAGGCCACTTCGGCCGTTTCACGATCACGAATTTCCCCAATCAGAATTACATCGGGATCCTGACGTAAAATAGCGCGTAATACCGATGCGAAGCTTAGGCCCACCTTATCTTTTATCATTACCTGGCCGGCCAGCTCGAAATAGTATTCCACCGGGTCTTCAACGGTGATGTAGTTTTTTTCGCTGGACGCCGTGTGTTGCAGCATGGAATAGAGACTGGTGGTTTTGCCGCTCCCCGTGGGTCCGGTTGCGAGAATAATCCCCTGCGGTTTACGAATTAAATTATCGATCTTGCGCTGCATGACCGGTTCAAACCCAAGATCATCGAGGCGATGAATCTGGCCACTTCGGTCCAGTATACGCATCACCACTTTCTCGCCATTTACCGTTGGCAGGGTTGAGATGCGCAAATCCACTATACGCATGGGCGTTTTCACGGTGATGCGTCCGTCCTGCGGTCGGCGGCGCTCGGTAATATCCAGCTCGGCCATCACCTTGATACGTGAGATCAAGGGCATCAGCAGACCCAGAGGAATATGCAGTTTATCGGTCAGTACCCCGTCAACACGGAAGCGCGTGACCACATCGTTGGTGCGCGGCTGAATATGAATATCACTCACCTTATGGCGAATCGCCTCCATGATGATGGCATTCACCAGACGAATCGCAGGGGGTTCGTCTGTACCACGCAGCAACTCTTCAATACCTACGTCATCCTCATCATCGATCACGATTTCGATCTGGTCCATGGGTTCGTCGGAGCCCATGGCGGTGGCGAGCTCCGAGACGCTGACCTTATCCTCGCCGTAAATCTCGACAATTTTCTGCTCTATTTCTTTCTGGCCTGCCAGCACCGGCTGCAAGTCCATACCCACGGTAAACTTGAGCTCCTCCAGCATGCCTTCGTCCATGGGGTCGACCATGGCCAGCATCAGACGCCGCCCCTGCTGTTTGATGGGAACCAGTAATTGCTTGCGGCAGAAGCTTGCTGGAATCAGCGCTGCGATGGCATCACTCACCTGAAACTCACGCAGGTCGACCTTCTCGAACATGAAATCCTTGACGAGCAGTTTGTGAATTTTGTCTTCACTGAGCCAGCCGTGATTCACAATAATCGAAAACGTTGAGCCTTTTTTCGCCTGCTGTTCCTGATACAGCTTCTGTACTTGCTTATCGTTCAGCAGGCCCTTTTTATTCAGCATGATCGCCAGCTGGCTGCGATGGGTCACCGCCAGCTTGGCCAGCATGTTGAGGTCTTTGCTTTTCTGCGCGTTGGCTTCCTTGAGTTTGTCGTTCTCGCGCTTAAGATCGAACTGTTCCAAGCCCAGGGCAACGGTGACTCGCAAGTCATCATCGTTCCAGGGCTTGAGTATGAATTTGTATACCGCGCCGTCTTTTATCGCGGCCATCACGGCATCGGTATCTGCCTGCCCGGTGAGGAGAATCCGAATGGTGTCGGGATACATGCGCTTCACTTCACGCAGCAGATCTGCACCGGTCATACCCGGCATTTTGTAATCGGTAATCATCAGCTGACAGGGGGATTCAGCCAGAACCTGCAGCGCGGTTTTGGCATCGGGTGCGGTGAGAATTTCGTAATTTTCCTGCCTGAATACCCGCCGCAGGGATTTCAGCACGTTAGGTTCATCGTCTACGAACAGCAGGCGATAGCGCTCCGGCTTATCCTCCTCACTGCCCGCAGGGCTGTCTTGATTTTTATCTTCTTCAACGGCGCTTTCCTTGGCCTGATCTTCACTGAGAAACAGTGCTCCAAATTTACTCATTCTTTTTAATTCCTGATATCACGCTTCAGCGGCAGCCAGAAGCTCACTGTCGTGCCTGCGCCGGGTGTGCTATCGATACGAATATCGCCACCATGATTTACTATAATGTCGCGGCAGGACGTCAGGCCCAGCCCCTTGCCGGCCCCCACCTCTTTGGTGGTGAAAAACGGATCGAACACCTTGTCGATGACTTCCGCAGGAATGCCCGGCCCCTCATCGCGGAATTCAAAATACACGCGGGCATCCTGGGCATAACTGCGCACATGTAACTTTCCTTTGCCGCCCATGGCATCGTTGGCATTGAGTACCAGGGCGAGCACCACCTGCCCGATATAGCCCGCTCGACAAGTAATCATGGGCAGATCACCCTGGTCGAAATCCATGTCGATATGGCCGTCTACAGAGGCCTGTGCGACATTCATACTGGTGGCCACATATTTGTTCATGTCCACCGAAATTTCCTCTTCGGCATCAATGTTCGAGAACAGCTTCAGGTCGGCCACGATTTCCGCTACGCGTTTGCCGCCATCGAGGCAGTCCACCAGCAAGGACTCGAAATCCTCCATCACAAAGTCCATATCGAGACTCGCCCACTCCGCCTTCAGCTGATCGGGGCTCGCGCCATCCGAAATCATTTTCCCCAGCGCCTTGAAGTCTTCAACATAGCTTTTTGCCGTGTTGAGGTTGCTGTTGATAAAGCCAATGGGGTTGTTTATCTCATGTGCGACGCCGGCAGCCAGATGCCCTACCGATGCGAGCTTTTCGGATTCAAACAATTGTCGTTGCGCCGATTCAATGGTTTTAACCTGATCCTTCACTTTCTCATCGAGTGATTCCGAAAGCTGCTTGTACTTGGCTTCTGACGCCAGCAGGGCTTCGTGTTCTTCGCACAGTTTGGTGTAATCCTCTTGTATGGCCTCAATGTGCAAGGCAGAGGCCATCAGGTATTTCTGGGCAAAACGCAACTGCATGACGATACACTTGTGTGCGACCTGCAGCGCCGCTTTGTCCTGCGAAAGCGTCACCAGATAACCCAAAGGTTCGAGTTCCAGCACCAGGCTTACTTTGGAGATCGGCTCCACTCCCTCTTCGCCTAACAGCGTTTTACCGCTGGTATCCACAATGGCGAAATCAGCGTTGAGAATTTTTCCCAAAATGGTATGCAGTGCCTTTCGGTCTGCCGCACCAATCAATTCATCCAGGGGAATTTCGCGGTCAAAACTCAGTGATTCAACAAAACGATGCGGCTCCATCACGCGTGGCCCTCGGTTTCTGTTCCGGCAAAGTTTTCAATAAAAGCCTGTTTGGTCACACCATGCTCCTCGCAAAGGTCGAAAAAACCGTCCACGCGATCGAACACCCCATCGAGCAAGCGCGCAAAGGTTTCGTTGACGCCATAGCCTTTCAGAGCGCTGGCAAAACTCACGGGCCAAGGTGTTTGAGACCAGCGACTGGTGATCTCGTCTTCACTGAGGATCTCGGGCAGGTCGCGTTTATTAAACTGAATGGCTATGGGCAAGGTATCCATATCCAGGCCGACGCGACCGATATTAGCCGCCAGATTTTCGAAGGATTCGAGATTATTCATGCTTTGATTGCGCTGGGAATCGGCAACAAACACCACGCCGTCGGCACGGGATAAAACCGCCTTGCGTGTGCTGTCGTGGGCCACCTGCCCGGGTACGGTAAAAAGTTTCAGCTTTATCAGCAGGCCTGACGGGCACTTCATTCCCATCGGCAGAAGATCGAAAAACAGCGTCCGATCACCCTTGGTTTCAAGCGCCATCATCTCGCCTTTCAGCTCAGGGCTGAGATGATCATGAAGATACGTGAGGTTCGTGGTTTTACCACTTTGAGCAGGGCCGTAATACACCAGCTTCACCGTTAAGCGCTGACCACTCTCATCAAGTTCCGCCATTATCCTCACCTTACTTCGTCACGATTTACAACATGGCCACCCCAAAAGGTTTCAGGCACCTTCTTTAATGTAGTCGCTATTTGGCAGAGCTGCTAAGTTCGTGAGCGAAAAGACAAGCAATAATAGAGATGTGCCGCATCGTATTCACAATGCAGCGAAACCCGGAGAGAGAATATCCATACCCTTTGCGACGAGCGTTCTATTCAACTACCAGCACCGCAGCGCCACGCAGGGATGAAAATTTGAGGTCTTTCAGTGCGTCCGCCGCGCGCAACAGCGGGTAGCTGTTGACCTCGGGCGCAAGCTCATACTGTGCCGCCAGCGCCAGAAATTCACGTACATCGCGGCGACTCACATTGGCGACAGTTTTAATCTCTTTTTCCATCCACAGTTGCGATGCGTAATCCAGCTCGGCCAATTGCGCCTGATCGTCGGCCTCCTTGCGGATCGCATTAATCACCAGCCGCCCGCCGGGTAACAGCGCCGTGAGCGCGGCGAGCACGGGCCGCCAGGCTGGGGTGGTATCGATAATCGCATGCAGTTGCTCGGGCGGCGTGTCGGCGATATCGCCGGCCCACACAGCGCCCAGATCCAACGCATGCTGTCGGGCTGCAGCATGCCGCGCAAACACATAAACCTCTACCTCCGGATACATGGCCCGCACCAGCTTCAACACCAGGTGCCCCGATGCACCCAATCCACTTAATCCCAGGCGTTGTGCGCCGCCGGTTCCAATGCCGCTCAAGCGCAGCGCACGGTAACCAATAGCCCCGGCGCACAACAAAGGCGCCGCATCCATCGACGTCAACTCAGCCGGCAGGGGATACACATACGGTGCCGGCGCCACCATGTATTGGGCATAGCCACCATCACGATCACGCCCGGTGGCGACGAAATGGGCACACAGGTTGTCGTCACCGCGTTTGCAATATTCACAGCGCCCGCAACTACTGTAAATCCACGCAACGCCCACTCGCTGGCCAACCTGTAAGTCGTTAAGTCCGGTGCCTTTTTCCACAATTTCACCCACCACCTGATGGCCGGGAATACGTGGCAGTTGGTTGGGCGGTGTGCGCCCTTCAATCTCGTCCAGCTCAGTGTGGCACACCCCGCAATGCGTAATGGCGATCAACACTTCTTCGTCGCCTGGGTGTGGCATTTCCACCTCAATCGGCGTGAGTACCTCGGCATCCTGTGTCACTTCGCCCAACTCGGTAATGGCCATTGCCTGCATTTTGTTCATCCAACGCTACTCCTGCCTACATCAACATTCAGTCCAGCTTTGAGCCAGACCGCCCAAAGCCGTTTCTTTAAATTTCACCGACATTTCCTGCCCGGTCTGACGCATAGCCTCGATGCAATTATCGAGCGACATCAGATGCCGACCACTCCCCTTCAAGGCGAGACTGGCCGCGGTATGCGCTTTGATCGCACCGAACCCGTTGCGCTCAATGCACGGAATCTGTACCAAACCTTTCACGGGGTCGCAGGTCATGCCGAGGTGATGTTCGAGTGCAATTTCAGCGGCATTTTCTACCTGCTCAGGAGTCCCCCCCCGCACTTCGCACAGCCCCGCAGCAGCCATGGCCGCTGCCGAACCCACTTCGCCCTGGCAGCCCACTTCGGCGCCCGAAATAGAACTGCGATGCTTGATCAAGCCGCCGATTGCCGAGGCCGTAAGCAGAAAGTCGTAGACATCTTCAGTTTTGCCTCCCCCATGCGCGAGGTGGTACTTGAGCACGGCTGGAATCACCCCTGCCGCCCCGTTAGTGGGGGCTGTGACGACCGAATGGCCTGCGGCATTTTCTTCGTTGACCGCCATCGCATAGGCACACAACCAGTCATTCAGCTGCTGTGCTGCCTGTGTGGGGTCGAGATCGGCCATAAGTTGATGTGCCCGTCGTTGCACATGCAAGCCGCCCGGCAGTTCCCCCTCGGCCGCCAATCCTTGCTCAATACAACGCTCCATCGCATGCCAGATGTCCATCAGCTTGGCATTTAAATTCTGATTTGCCGTAGCGGAATTATCGGTGGCGCATACTTCGTTGGCGCGCTTCATCTGGGCAATGGTTAACCCCGACCGCGCGGCCATCGCCAACATGGATTTTGCGGTATCGAAGGGATAGGGATAAGGCTCAACACGGCACATCCGTATGGGCGCACTCAATTGCGATATCTCGTCCAGTGTGGCAATAAACCCCCCACCGATCGAAAAAAAGGTGGTGCTATAACGTACATCTTCACCTTCCATCAGTTTGAAGACCATGCCGTTGGGATGCTGGGAGAGCGTGACCTCGGTATCAAATATGAGGTCCTGATCGACCTGAAAGTCGAGCACACGGCCATCATCCAGATAGACGTGTTGACGCTGGCGCAGTCGCGCCGCCAGCGCACCGGTGTCTTGTTCGACCAGTTCGTCGGGCGCATAGCCGTGCAACCCCAGCACAATGGCTTTATCACTGCCGTGGCCGCGACCGGTGTAGGCCAGCGAGCCTTTCAGCTCGCAGCGAATACGCCAGTTTTCCGCCCCTTCAGGCAGGTGCGACACCATGTCATCGCGAAAACGCCGTGCGGCAACCATCGGGCCAACCGTATGAGAACTGGACGGACCGATACCAATTTTGAACAGATCCAACACGCTGATAAACATCCAAGCCCCCCCTAACTCGTTAACGACACCCTGTGACGAATGTGTTAACTATAGGCCATCACCACAGGATAGGTGAGCCCCATTGTTCACAGCCGGAATATTTCATCTGACAGTGACTTCTGCCGCGACTAGACTTGCAACAATTGTGAAGTAAGGAGGTCACCATGCCATTGCTCGACGCTGTCGTTATCGAACCCGAACAGCCTGCCACGCACAGTATTATCTGGTGCCACGGTCTTGGCGCCGATGGCCATGACTTCGCCGCCCTGGTACCCGAGCTCACGCTTGGTACGCAGCATGGTTTGCGCTTTATCTTTCCGCATGCGCCGGAAATACCGGTCACAGCCAACGGCGGATACATCATGCGTGCCTGGTACGACATTCTGGAGATGAGTGTCGAGCGGCGCATCAATCGGCAACACCTCGGCGAGGCCGTGCAAAGTATCTGGGAGTGGATGGAACACGAACAGCAACGCGGTATTGACCATCAGAACATCTTACTGGCAGGCTTTTCGCAGGGTGGCGCGGTCGCCTATCAGGCCACCTTAAATTACCCCAAACGGCTGGCCGGCCTGCTCGCCATGTCGACCTACATTGCCGACTACGATGCCTTGCACCACGAAGCGGCCAATCGTGCTATTCCCATGCTCATCCAGCATGGGAATTTCGACCCCGTGGTACTGACTGCGCTGGGTCGTAAAGCCCATGATTATCTCAGCGAGCAAGGCTATGCACCGCAATGGCAACACTATCCAACCGAACACAACCTGTGCCCGGAACAGGTCACGGCCATTTCCCACTGGTTGCGGGAACGTCTCGGCACTCAACCCGATGCAGCCTCCTGATATCCCGGCATGTGGGGCAGCGCCTGCACTTCCTGCAAGGCCGTGCAGGCAGCCAACAGACTCTGTGTGGCGTAGGCAATTTCGCGGGCCGCGTTCAGCACACTCGGCAACACCGCATAGTTAAGCCTTTCGGCGTGCAAGGCGCGCATCACCGCTGCATTCATATCACCCAGACTTTTTTCGAGACGTTTCTCCCATGTTTGCTGAAGCTCAATCACGCTGGAGGGAGACCAACGCCCCTGCAAGCCTTCCTGCAGCGCGGAAAACACCTCTTTCAATTCATCGGGATAAACAATCACCGCAGCGCCCGCATCGTCGTCACCGAAATAATGTAAATCGTCGGCGACGTCTTTGAGCGTTTTGGCTGCGTAAATAAAATTGCGGGTACTCTCCATCAATATCGTGATGATCTGAGATGACACAGGCTCAATCGGGTTCGCCTGCAACTGTGCGCGGTACTGATGCACTTCGGCCTCGATCGCTTTGCACACTTCATAACGTTTCACGAAGGCTAAATAATCGTCGCTATCGTCCACCCGTAAGGTCTTGCCGTCAACGCCATGCAAGTGGCGCATATGCAAGGCACTCACACACAGCTCAAACACTCGCTCACCCAAACTCCTTACCTGCGTGTGCAGGGCCACAATTGCCGCCTCGGTAACGGCCGGCGGAACGGCATCCAGGTGCGTGGCAAAACGCGGAGGTGGCACCACGAAGCGTTGTTCCAGCCAGGCACTGAAGGGCTTGAGAATGGGTACAAAGACCACCAGACCCAGCAGGTTAAAGCTGCTGTGAAACACCACCAATCCATAGAGAGGATCAGTGAGGCCCAGTACATCGAGCAGTGCCGGCAGCAACGGCAGGAGCAGAAAGAACGCCATGACGTCCACAAACAGGTTGTAAATAAAATGCGCGAGGGCCAGCTGTTTGGCCACCGGCGGCCCACTTAAACTCCCCAGCATCGTGGTACTCGTGGTGCCAATATCGGCCCCGATCACAATGGCAGCAGCGGCGGGCAAATCTATCAAGCCGCCGTGCAGCGCGGTCAGCGCAATCATGGTCATAGCAGAACTGGACTGGATTACAGCCGTCAAACCCAAACCAACGAGTAAATAGGTGAACGCATTGAGGCCCTGCAACCGATGCGTATCGAACCACTGCGGCACCTCAGCAACGGCAATCTTCATCTGCTCCAGACCGAACAGCAGGATGCCCAGACCCATGGCAATGCCCACCACAGCCATCCGCCGGGAACCCTTCTCCATAAACACGTAGATCAGCGCCGAAATGCCAAACAACGGCATGGCAATCGCAGCCAGGTCGAGCTTGAATCCAAAAGTGGCGACGATCCAGCCGGTGAAGGTGGTGCCCAGATTTGCACCCAGAATCACACCTACTGCATTAAAAAGCGGAATCATGCCGGCACTGGCAAAAGCCAGCACAATGAGGCTCACCATCGAACTGCTTTGCAGAATAGCGGTAATAAAGGTTCCGCTGGCCACACTACCCAGAGGACGGCGCGTTGAACGCGCCAAAAATCGTTTGATGCGCTGGCTACCCAAACTCGCCAGGCTATCTTCCAGTTGCCGCATGCCAAACAGGAAAATACCCAGCCCCAACCCCAGATTCAGCAGTACATCCATATTCATCCTTATTGCATTGCACTGTTCCGCCAGCTCTACTTAACTTAGCGATAGACATCTGGAATTCTAAGGGCCCGGAGGGCACACCGCAGCGATCCAGATCAAGCGCATTACACTTATCGGCGGGCAGAGGAATACACAATGAATGTGACCACGCGATTTCGTCAACGCGCCGCAACCCTGCGCAACATCAAGCTGAAAGGCCCACGCCCCGAAGGACTGCGTATTCAGCGTGACGAAGCCGGGGTGCCACACATTTACGCCAACACTGTGATGGACCTGAACTGGGGGCTCGGATACTGTCATGCCCTCGACCGCGGATCACAACTGCAGATGATGCGCATACTGGGTCAGGGGCGTCTCTGCGAGCTGCTCGAAGATAATGACGACAACCTCGACATAGATCGTTTTTTCCGCCGCGCCAACTGGCAGCAGAATGTGCCGCAGCAAATCGCCAAACTCAAGCCCGACACGCGCAGCTGGTGCCAAGCCTTATGCGACGGCATCAATGCGGGTTTGCAGGCGCGCCGACTGCGCCTTCTGCAACTCAAGGGCTATCAGCCGGAGCCCTGGCGCATCGAAGATATTATTCTGCTGCTGCGCATGAGCGCCTACCTCACGCTGGCTCAATCGCAGGCAGACCTGGAGCGTTTTCTGGTGGAACTCCTGCAATCGGATGTGAGCACCGACAAAATTGCCGCATTGTTTCCTCTGAATACCGAGTGGCTCGATCGGGATCTTTTGCGGCAGGTGGAACTGGGTGAGCGTATTGTGCCCGGCGACTATCTATGGAATCAGGCTGTGCCCCGCGCCATGGCCTCGAATAACTGGGTCATCGCGCCCATGCTGAGCGATTCCGGGGCGGCCCTCATGGCCAATGACCCGCACCTCGAAGTCAATCGCTTACCCAATATCTGGTACGAAGCATCACTGCGCTGCCCTGACTACGAAGCCATCGGCATGGGCATGCCTGGTTTGCCGGGCATTCTGGTGGGGCGCACACCGGCCATCTCCTGGGGGGCAACCTATACCTTTATGGACACCGTCGACAGCTGGATTGAAGACTGCCGCGACGGTAAATACCGGCGCGGCAAAAGCTGGCGCAAATTCAAAGTGCGGGAAGAACGCATCAAGCGCCGGCAGCATGCCGACGTAGTCGAGCATTTTTACGAAAATACCCATGGTGTTCTGGACGGCGATCCGCACAAAGCCGGCTATTATCTCAGCACAGCCTGGTCGCCAGCCCGCTTTGGCGCGCAATCACTGAACGCCAGTTACGACCTGCTGAGCGCGCGCACCGCAAGTGAGGCTCAGAGCTGTTTTGGCAAAATCGAAAGCGCCTGGAACTGGGTGATCGCCGATCACAGCGGCAACATCGCCTATCAAATGTCGGGCCTTGCACCTAAGCGACACCCCGACTGGAATGGGCTGCAGCCGGCGCCCGGCTGGGATGCCGACTTCGATTGGCAAGGCTTTTATGCTCCCCGCGATTTGCCTCGCTGCCTCAACCCCGAGTGCGGTTACATCGTGACGGCCAATCAAGACCTGAATGCGTACAGCAAGGCCGGCATTCGCCCCATCAATATGCCCATGGGGGATTATCGCGCCCGCCGCATTCGCCAACTCATCGAACAGAGCCCACGCCACAGCGTGAACACCTGTCGGCGCATGCAGATGGACACCTACTCCCAACAAGCCGACGACTTCCTTGATGTGCTCTTGCCGCTGCTCGACAGTCAGGGGCGCGACTGCCCCCATACCCAACTGCTCGACGCCTGGGATCGCTGCTACAAACGCAATGCTCAGGCAGCTACTTTCTTCGAACAGTTTTATGCCTGCCTGCGCGAAGAGGTATTCGGGCCCGAAGGCATGAGCCGGGAAGTGATTCAGCACCTCGCCACTGAAACCGGCATCTTTATCGATTTCTATCAGAACTTCGACCGCTGCCTGCTCGACCCCCACTCACCCTGGTTTTCACATTGCACTCAGGCTCAGGCATTTCTCAAGGCCTTCGACCGCGCCCGCGCGCTCCACCAGAATAAGACATGGGGCGAAATCAACCGTTTTCGCTTCACCAATATTTTGTTGCAGGGCAAGGCGCCCAAAGTACTGGGATTTGATAGCCCGGAGTATTTCCTGGTCGGCGGACGCGCTACTCCGCATCAGGGGCAGATCTATCGCGTGGCGGGCCGTCTGACCAGCTTTGCACCCAGTATTCGACTGGTCGCCGATATGGCCGACACGTATTTGCACACGGCACTGGCCGGGGGCCCCTCCGATAATCGCCTTTCTCCCTGGTACCAATCGGGTACAGAAGCCTGGTTGGCCGGCGAGCTACGTCGCGTAAAAACTTGACGCAGGTCCGCTGCTAATAACCACCTAAAGCGCGATCTGAAGCCACATATAAGCTTTGACTATATGGTTACCTTTTTTCTTGCCAATCTATGAAACTGTGTTCATATTATTGGGATAAATGGATCTTAACGTGCCGAATGTGCCCGGATGATAACAATGTGTGCGCCTTTTATTATCAGCATTTCCAGACTGCCATCGCACGGCCTTGATGCCTTCGAGGATACGTGTGATGCGCGCCGAGCAAATTGAGCGTTTGCTCCAGCATCAAACAGAACTCATCGGTCGCATCGCTCTGGGTACCGACCTGCACACCTGCCTGCTGGCCATACTCGAACGCCTGGAAGCCCTGCTTGCCCTCCCCTCCGCGCGCGGCAGTGTGCTGCTCAAAGGCGGCGCCCAGCTCAATATGGTCGTCGCCCCGCAACTCAGTCACGACTACATTGAACATTTTGATCAACTCAAACTACAGAGCGAAGAACTGCGGGCCGCCAGTTTAGGCACAACCGGAAAACTGGATGTGTCGGCCCTGCGGCTTGATCAAGAAGGCGACCGGCACGGGCATCTTGCCAAACAACTCGGGTTTCACCATGCCTGGATCAGTCCTGTTTATACCAGCAAAAATCAGCATGTAGGCTGGATACTGATTTACCTTGATGAAACCGTTGCCGCCAGTAAACTGCAACGGGAAATGATCGTGCATTTCGGTTATCTGGTAAGCCTCGCCATCGAGAAATTCAATGCCAGCCAGCGCGAAGAACTCCTTACCCGCTGCCTGCGACAGGCTCACGAAAAAGTCAGTTCACTGCTCGCCCTGCTCCCGGAACTGCTGATTGTGCTGGATGAACATGGCACTCTGGTAGATGCCTTTGGTGGCGACCAATCCTTGCTTCCCGACGCGCCAGAGCGACTGCAGGGCAAACATCTTGATGCCTTCTGGCCCCTCGGCGAAGTGAACCAGATTCGCCATGCGCTAGATATGGCATTGCGCTGCGACGAAACCCAGAGTTTCGAAAGTGACGTGCAGCGCGACGATAGTCACCGCGCAATCGAAAACCATATGGTGATCGTGCGGCACTACCGCACCGATCAACCCAATACCAAGCACGTGTTGTGGATGCTGCGAGACATCACCCCACAGAAACAGGCCCGGCAACGCATTGAACAACTGGCTTACTTCGACCCCCTCACCGAGCTGCCCAACCGCCGCATGCTGATGAATCAGACACAAAAAGTGATTGAGCGCGTCAGCCGTGAAGAAGCCTTTGGCGCCTTGATTTACATCGATCTGAACGACTTCAAGCGGATTAACGATTCACTGGGCCATTACGTGGGCGACGAACTGCTTGTCTCTATCGCCAAACGCCTGCAATTATCGATTCGTGACAGCGATACCTTTGCCCGCATCGGTGGCGATGAATTTGTGGTGTTGCTGGAACGCCTGCAAAGCAGCGATATGCAGATCGCCGAAGAGGCCCGCAATGTGGCGAACCGCATTCTTGAGGCGCTCAAACAAAGCTTTGAACTTTCTGGAGGGCAGTTCTACATTGGCGCAAGCATTGGCATTGCCCTCATCGACACCTGCGATCACGAAGCCGCCGAAGTACTCAAGCACGCCGATGCTGCCATGTATGAAGCCAAACACCGCTCGCACCAATCGATTTGCTTTCACAATGCCAGCCTGCAGCAACGCATCAACAACCGCGTGCGCGTTGAGAGCGAAATCAACAAATCACTCGCCAGCCACGATTTTCTTGCCTTTTTCCAACCCCAGCTTGATCAACACGGCAAACTCATCGCCGCCGAAGCACTGGTCCGCTGGCAACATCCTGAAAAAGGGCTGGTCTATCCTGCCGACTTTCTGGCCGTGGCAGAAGGTATGGGTGTGATGGCACGCATACAGGATCTGATGATCGAACAAGCCTGCACCCTGCTGACCGCCCTCGAACAGAAAACCATGTTGCCCGATGACTTTCGCATTGCCTTGAACATCTGCCCCAGCCAGCTCAAAGACGATGGCTTCCCGCAGCACCTGCAAACCTTACTCGAAAAACACGGCGCCTCCCCTTCCCGCTTCGTACTGGAATTGACCGAAGGCATGCTCATTGATGAATTACCCCGCACCATTGCCCTGCTCAACATGCTGCGCGAGATGGGCTTCCGCCTGGCCATTGACGACTTCGGTACCGGTTACTCTTCGCTGGCTTACCTCAAACGCCTGCCCATGAATGAAATCAAGATTGATCGCAGCTTCATCGCCGACATCAAGCACAGTAACGACCCGCTCGGCATCGTGGATTCGGTGGTATCGCTGTCGGAACACTTCAAGTTTGACGTGATTGCCGAGGGCATTGAAGATCAGCATCAGCTCGACGCCATGTGCCGCAAGTCCCTTCGGGGCCTGCAGGGCTACTACCTCGCCAAGCCCATGTGCCAGAAGGATTTTGTCGACTGGATGCGCGCGGCCTGAGCCGTTTTTCCCCCGCCCGGTGGCGGCTTGCATACTCCTTTCCAGCACAAGCGCTATACTTGTTGACATCACCGCGCACTGCTTCGCAAACGACCCGCGCACGCCCTGTATTCCAAGTAAAAGGGAATCCTTATGAACACGGAGTCCATCAATGCCCTGAGCACTGTATTGATGAGTGCCGACGATCGTCTGCTTGAAACAATCACCACCATTATCAGCCCTCATGCCAGCACCATCGCCAGCGCGTTCTACGCCACCATGTTGCAGTCGGAAGACAGTCGCCGCTTTCTCAGCCACAACATCGTGGAGCAACGTTTGAAGGCGGCGATGACGGCCTGGACCATCGCCTTATTCGAAAAAAAAGACGCCCAAACTATCGATGCCTATATCGCGCGCCAGCGTTTTATTGGTGATCGGCATGCCCGCATCAACATCCCCTTTCATGTATTGCAAACCGGTATCGCCGAACTGAAACGTGAAATCTTTCTTTCGCTTGCCGAAGCGCACCTTGAACGCCAGACACTCACCGAGGCCATTCTGCTCGCCGGCGAACTGATTGACGCGTCCACATCGATCATGAATCAGGCATACTTTTCGGACATGGTTAACGATGCGCGCGAACAGCAGGCACTCAAGCTGCACTCGATGGGCGTTGACCTCGCCTTGCAAACCGAGGGCCTCAGAGCCTCTCTCTACGACTGGCACCGCAGCGTGCTGGGCCTTCTGCTCAAAACCAAAACCCCGCAAGACCGCATTCCGTCGATTCGTAAAACCCATTTCGGCTTATGGGTCGATCACAAAGGTGAACTGCTATTTCCCGATACCGCGGAGATCAACACCCTGAGACAGATCACTCACCAAATCGCAGTGCAGTTCGACGCGGCGATCGCATTGCGCCAACAAAAAGGCAACGAAGATCAGATTTTTGAGCATCTCAACGAGATCGATGAACAGGTCACCCGTGCAACAGAAATACTGTCTACCATCACGGAGCGCACCATGACGCTGGAAAGCGGCAAGGATGCCCTGACCAAACTGTTTAACCGTCGCTACCTGCGGGCAGTGCTTCAAAAGGAAGTTAACTTGTCGGCGACGACCGGAGAGCGCTTTGGACTTTTACTGGTGGATATCGATTACTTTAAACGCATTAACGACACGCACGGCCATGACGCCGGTGACGAGGTATTAAAGGCCGCGGCGGAAACCCTGATTAACACCGTGCGCGCGGGCGATTTTGTCTTCCGTTATGGCGGCGAAGAGTTTCTGGTGCTGCTCACCGCTCTCACTGAAGAGCAGCTTCGTGTGGTCAGCGACAAAATCCTGAACAAGTTTCGCCAAGGCAGCGTCGCCCTTAAGAACGGCACCCGCATCGAGTTCACAGTGAGTATTGGTGGAGCCCTGCATGACGGCCATCCCGACTTTGAAAACCTGATTACCCAGGCCGATAACGCGCTCTATACCGCCAAGCATGCGGGCCGAAATCAGCTCGTAGTGGCCTGACTGCACACACCGCTCAGAAAAGATTTTCTTGGGGAGTGATCCATCGCTCAAGCTCGCCCGTTTATCTTCTGACCACGGAATACTTGCCGCGAGTTTGAAGAGTGCTCCGGTTGAGTCAGGTCTTACATTCCTTTGTCCTTGGCGGCTTCCTCCACGAAGCCGCCTTTTTTTGCGCAGCCTCGCAACAATGCACCAACACCCGCCACAAAAGAGGCGCGCGGTTCAAACAACCATGGCTTATGCGCAAGGCGATCACCCCCCCCACACTCGCTTTGTCGTTGCCAGCCTCTTTGTAGCGGTCACCAGCAACAACGTATCGGAATGCCAAAACGCTGTATTCCTTTTCTCATCCTAATCCTCATACGGAACCAAGGGTTTTTCCCTATTCCCGCTTCGGAAAATCCCTACATACCACGCACAGTGTGGACTTTAGAATTGCCGTTAAATCGGTATCAACACCAATATTGCTGTGGGAGGGCGGTATGACGAAAACTATTCTTGTCGTCGACGATTCAAAACAATCATCTAACTTTCTGGAACACACGCTCGCCAACGGACGATACCTTCTGAAGCATGAAGACAGTGCAAACAAAGCGCTGCGCCGCGTTCAAAACGAAAACTTTGATGCGCTCATTATCGATATGTTCACCGTTGCAATGGAAGGACGGAAACTATTTCACGCCTTGCTTTCCCGCACAAATTTCACTGTTCCACCTGTGATACTGCTTACCCTCGACACGCAGCATGAAGGTTACTCAAATCCACCGTGGGACCATAAAATCAGTTGCATCACCAAACCCTTGAAACCGACAGAACTCATCTGGACTCTCGAAAAACTGATGGCCGTGACGGCAGGCGAGGCGCGACATAAGCTCGTGAATGCCTATCCTTAGAAGCAACCTATGTTGCCTCAGCACATCACCAACCATCTTGTTATGGGCTAGCCAAAGCCCTTTGGCGATAGCGCAGCAGGGGCTGACATCTGGTGTGCTTCGCTGCCTGTACAAAAAGCGCGCAACAAGTACCAAGACAGCGCGAGTATAAACCGCTATACTTCGCCCCCTTTTTTTCTTCGCGCTCGGCGCAACGCTCAGTTTGCAACGGCGCTCTATTTATTTCAGGTACTTCCCTTTTGATTTCTACTGCCAACATCACCATGCAATTCGGCGCCAAGCCGCTGTTCGAAAATATCTCTGCCAAATTCGGCAACGGCAATCGCTATGGCCTGATTGGTGCCAATGGCTGCGGCAAGTCGACGTTTATGAAAATACTCAGTGGCGCTCTGGCGCCCACCGCGGGTAACGTCTCCATCGCGCCGGGCTGCACGCTAGGCACCCTGAGTCAGGACCAGTTTGCCTTCGAGGCCTACAGCGTGATCGACGCCGTCATCATGGGCGACAAGGCACTGTGGGAAGTCAAACAGCGGCGCGATGCCATATATGCGCAAGCGGAAATGAGTGAAGAAGACGGCATGGCTGTCGCCGAATTGGAAGTAAAATTCGCCGAAATGGACGGCTACAGCGCCGAAAGCCGGGCCGGCGAAATACTGCTGCAAGCCGGTATTGACGAAAGCCTGCATTTTGGCCCCATGAGCGAAGTGGCACCGGGCTGGAAACTCCGCGTGTTATTGGCTCAGGCGCTGTTTGCCAACCCCGACATTCTGTTGCTCGACGAGCCCACCAACAACCTCGACATCCACACCATCAGCTGGCTCGAAGACATGCTCAATGCCCGCTCCAGCACCATGGTGATCATTTCGCACGATCGTCACTTTCTCAACGCCGTCTGCACGCACATGGCCGATATCGACTATGGCGAGTTACGCATCTACCCCGGCAATTACGAAGCGTTTGTTGCGGCTTCCACGCTGGCGCGCGAGCAGTTGCACAGCGAAAATGCCAAAAAGAGCGCAGAGATTGAAGAGTTGCAGGCCTTCGTGAACCGTTTCTCAGCGAATGCTTCAAAGGCCAAGCAAGCAACGTCACGCGCGCGCAAGCTCGAGAAGATCACCCTTGATGAGGTGAAAGCCTCCAGTCGCGTCGCCCCCTACATCACCTTCGAGCAGCACCAGAAACTGCACCGGCAGGCGCTGGTTCTGGAACAGCTCGGCCACGGGTTTGAAGGCGAGACCTTGTTCCAGGAGGGTGACCTGATTCTCGAAGCCGGCGCCAAACTCGCCGTTATCGGTGAAAACGGCGCAGGCAAAACAACCTTCCTGCGCTGCCTGATGCAAGAGCTCAGCGCACAGGCAGGCACAATCAAGTGGGCTGAAAACGCCGCCATTGGCTACTGCCCGCAGGACAGCTCGCAAGACTTTAGCGACGATCTCGACCTGTTCGAATGGATGAATCAATGGCGCACGCCCGACCACGATGACCTGAAAGTACGCGGCATTCTGGGGCGCTTACTGTTCAGTGCCGACGACATTAAAAAGAAAGTGTCGGTATGCTCCGGTGGCGAGAAAAACCGCCTGCTGTTTGGCAAACTGATGATGCAGGATGTAAACGTGCTCATCATGGACGAGCCCACCAACCACTTGGACATGGAATCCATCGAGGCCCTCAATCATGCGCTCAAAAAATTCGAGGGCACCCTGATTTTTGTGAGTCACGACCGCGAGTTTGTCTCCTCGTTGGCGACCCGCGTGATTGAAATCAAGGATCAGAAACTTATCGACTTTCAAGGCAGTTACGAAGAATACCTGGCCCACCAGGAAGCTCGCCAACGCGTCGCCTGATCTTCGTGAGCTGCCCTGCCTTGCCATGAAGGTGCTGTATTTATCCCTGCCGCTGAGTGTGCGCTATATGCTGCTGAGCAGCCTGGGTTTCGCGCTTATGGCCGTATGCGTCAAACTGGCGAGCCAGCAGGGCATCCCTCTGCTCGAAATTATCGCCGCCCGCGCACTGGTATCGCTGGGCTTAAGTTATGCCGATGTGCGCCGCCGGGGCCTTTCTCCCTGGGGGCACCGTAAAGATTTACTGGTAGCCCGCGCCGTGGTGGGTACGCTCGCGCTGCTGTGCGTGTATTACGCGGTCACGGCGATGCCGCTGGCCGAAGCCACCGTGCTGCAATACCTGCACCCCATGTTCACGGCACTCATTGCATGGTGGTTTCTCAAAGAGCATATTCAGCCCTCTACCCTGGTTTGCATCGTGTTGAGTCTGGCCGGGCTGGTGCTCATTGCCCGCCCCGAAATGTTGTTTGGCGCGGCACAGAGCGCACTTGCCGGGCTAGCCCTGTTAGCCGCCTTGGCCGGTGCTCTGGGTTCCGCCGTGGCCTATGTGCTGGTGCGCAAACTGAACCAGAGCGAAGACAGCGCAGTGATTATTTTCTACTTCCCGTTTTTCGCCCTGCCCTTCTCGCTGATCCTGCTGGGCAACGACTTCGTGATGCCGCAAGGTGCTCAGTGGCTCATCTTATTATTGGTCGGCGTGTTCACGCAGGTAGGTCAGATCGGCCTCACCAAGGCCATGCAAACTGAAACCGCGGGTAAGGCCACAGCCTTTGCCTACGTGCAGGTGCTGTTCGCAGCCCTACTGGGTTGGCTTATCTTTGGCGAAATTCCCGCGGTGTGGACCTATGTAGGCGGCACACTCATAGTAATCGGCGCCCTTGT
>JBFHUL010000062.1:0-19845 GCA_041590075.1 Oleiphilaceae bacterium | reverse complement strand
ATCGTGATTAATCATGTGCCGTGTGGCCTCGATGGCCGGTACGTGCAGACTCACAAAATCGGAATGGGCCAACAACATGCCCAGATTCTCCATTTTCTCCACTTCACTGGAAAGTCGCCAAGCGGCCTCGATACTAATCGCTGGGTCGTAACCAACCACGTTCATTCCCAGTGCGATCGCCATATTGGCGACCATCGAACCAATCGCGCCCAGCCCCACAACGCCCAAGGTTTTTCCGGCAAGCTCCCCGCCTTTAAAACGCTTTTTCTCGGCTTCAAGCTGTGCCGCGAACGCGCTGTGATCGAGGGTTGCATCCATACTCCGCACGTAATTCATGCCTTCGTAAATACCGCGCGTGCTGAGCAACATGCCGGCTAGTACCAATTCTTTCACCGCATTGGCGTTGGCACCCGGCGTATTGAATACCACCACGCCCTTTTGGGAGCAGCTTTCGACGGGAATGTTGTTGGTGCCCGCGCCGGCACGTGCAATGGCCAGCACGCAGGCGGGAATGTCCTCGGGCTTGAGTTGATGACTGCGCAAGAGCATGGCATCGGGATGCGTCATTTCGCTCGCCACTTCGTAGCGATCCCGCGGAAACGCATCCAGACCACAGGTCGCAATGGTGTTATAGGTTCTTATTTTTTTCATGGTTCACCTCGCACAATCAACCGGATATACCGGCACATGAGCAGCAAGGCGACTGCCACAGAGAGCCCGCCAGGGCGCTTCTGTGCACGCTGCCAAAACACCACGCGGGCAATATGGCCCGCGTGTTTTTATTCTACCTGTTTCGCTTCGCTGTAGGCCCAGTCAAGCCAGGGCAACAGCGCTTCCAGGTCGGCGGCTTCCACCGTGCCGCCACACCAAATCCGCAAGCCCGCAGGGGCATCACGGTAGGCACCAATGTCAAAGGCTACGCCCTCTTCTTCCAGCAAGGCAATCATACGCTTGAGCTGTTGCGCATCCAGACTTACCGTCAGGCACACGCTGGTGTTGGAGCGTGTCGCCGTATCTTGTGCCAGAAACTGAATCCAGTCTCGCTCTGCCACAAAACCAGAGAGCACTTCGAGGTTGCGTTCCGAGCGCTGAATCAATGCCGGCGTGCCCCCAAGGCTGTCTACCCAATCCAGAGCATCCAGATAATCGGCCACACACAGCATGGAGGGTGTATTGATCGTGGCACCTTTGAAAATGCCTTCAATCAGTTTACCGCCTTTGGTGAGCCGGAATATCTTCGGCAAAGGCCAGGGTGGCGTATAACTTTCCAGACGCTCGACCGCACGAGGACTCAAAATCAACATACCGTGTGCCCCTTCTCCGCCCAGCACTTTCTGCCAGCTGAAGGTCACTACATCGAGTTTGTCCCACGGCATCTCCATGGCAAATACAGCGGAAGTGGCATCACAGATGGTGAGCCCGCTGCGCTCATCGCTGATCCAGTCGGCGTTTGGAACTTTTACACCCGATGTGGTGCCATTCCAGGTAAACACGATATCGTGATCCGGGTTGGCCTGCGTCAAATCAGGCAAGTCACCGTAATCGGCGGCATAATGTTGCACTTGCTCAAGCTTGAGCTGTTTGATGATATCGGTCACCCAGCCGGAACCAAAAGATTCCCAGGCGAACACATCCACCGGGCGCGCGCCCAACAAGGACCACAGCGCCATTTCCACCGCGCCGGTGTCCGATGCCGGCACCACACCTACCCGATAGCCTTCGGGCAAACCCAGCAGACGCGCCGTATCGACGCAGGCACGTTCGAGCGCCTGCTTGCCGATGCTGGCACGATGGGAGCGTCCGAGTGTTGAGGTGTCCAGTGCGGCGACGGAATAACCGGGTCGTTTGCTGCAAGGGCCTGAAGAAAAGTGAGGGTTAGCCGGTTTGAGGCTGGGTTTCATGAAGACATCCCCGTATCTGCATTGAGTCGTAGCGCGTCCGCGTGAGCGGCTGCAAAACAGGCATGCTACCACCACATTCAGCCGCGACCAATAGCCCGGCACAGCATTCCTTCAGCGCCGACTTACCCCGCGCCAGAGGTCTGGGCTCAGAGGTCAAACCGCAGGGAGATCATCGCCATTATTTCATTACCCGGGCAGGCGCATATGCCTGATCAGTCTGCCAAACAAAGCGTGAACGTGGCGGAGCCTTATTTCGTCTTCATATGTGCTCGCGTTTAGTCGGTTCACACTGAAAACACATGCACGGCCGACTCTCCTGCCCGGTGTTTCGCTTTAAATAAATCAGGCGCTTAGCCACAACTATTTACGCGAGATTTAAAAGCTACTCGCAACACACTAATATTGAAGGATTTATTACGATAATTCACTTGGCAGCGTACAATCCTCAGCTATAGTTAATAATGAGGCCAACCAGCGCAATATTGCCCGGTCGGTCATCAAGCACACCCAAAAAAATGGATTTGGCACCAAAACAACGGTAGCCGTAGCAGAACAGAGAGAGTTAACTGTGCTCAAGAAAATAGCCATCAACGACCTCACGGTCGACATGTATATCGCAGAGCTGATCGCCGGCCCGGGTGGTAAAATGCCCAAGAAGAAAAAGGGCATGGTGCGCGATCCTCGCATCATTGCAAAATTCGTGGAAATCGGTATCGAGCAGGTGGTGATCGACGTTTCCAAAGGCCTCGACGTGATCGATCTGCCGCCGGCTAACGAAGACATGTCGCACACCAACCTATATGTCGACAAAGTCATTCAGAGTGATTTGGCCGCGTTGATGATGGAAACCTCCACACATTATCACGAGCTGAAACTCGAGTGGGGCACAGCGAAAGAAGTCTTTGATACCTCGGTGAGCATCGTCAGCAACACCATAGAAGCGGTCAAAGACGGCAAGTCCATTAATCCCGAGTACTTTCAGCAGGCCGCCTCGGCGATCTCCCGCTCGGTACTGCGTAACAAAGACGCCCTCACCTGGCTCGGTAAGTTTCGCCATATCAACAGCTACCTGTACGAGCATTCGGTCAACTCTGCTGTGCTCATGGGTATTTTTGCCCACTCCTACGGTCTCAACGCTACACAAGTTGAACAATGCATTACCGGCGCCCTGCTTCACGACTTGGGTGAAGCACAGGTTGATGCGGAATTGTTTGAACGCGAAGGCCCGCTGTCCGACGATGAATTCGCGCAGATCAAAGAACACGTCAATTTCGGCGAACAGCTGGTGCGGAGCGTTTCGGGCGTCGATGACATAGCGGTGAAAATCATTGCGGAGCACCACGAGCGCGTAGATGGCTCGGGTTATCCAAAAGGACTGGCAGGAAACGACATTTCACTGTTTGGCCGCATGTTTGCGATCGTCGATACCTACGATGCCGTGACCAACAACCGGATGTACAAGGAAGCCTCACCGTCTTCGGTAGGCATGCGCACCCTGCTCGAAAGCTGTAATACCCATTTTGATGAAGGTCTGGTGCACCAGTTCATCAAGTGCATGGGGATCTACCCCACCGGCAGCCTGGTGAAACTGAGTAACGATCTGCTCGCAGTGGTTATCGCCCAGATTCCCGGTTCACCACTCAAACCCCTGGTGCGCATGGTGTACAGCCTGAAATCATCGGCTTACATCCAGCCGCGCATGATTGACCTCTCACTCCCTAACTGCACGGTAAAAGTGGTGAGTTACGAAGACCCGCGCAAGCACGAGATTGATATCTACGAATTTATGCCCACCGAGTACGACTTCTGATTCGGCAATAAGGCAACGACTTTACGCGCCGATATTTTTTCGCGACACTGCGCTTCCTTCCGCGAAAGAAAACAGTGAGCTCGAGTTATGCCGCATTTATCCGCTACCGACGTCGTCATTCTTGGCGCACAACGCACGCCAATTGGAAGTTTTCAAGGGCAATTCGCCCAGCTACCGGCGCCGCAACTGGGTGCTGCAGCGATTCATGCGGCACTGTCGGCGAGCGGCCTGTCGGCTGAGAACATCGACGAAGTGCTCATGGGGCTTGTGTTAAGCGCCAGTGTGGGCCAGGCTCCGGCCAGACAGGCAGCATTGCACGCACACTTACCCGAGGCGACGCCCTGCACCACCGTCAGCAAGGTCTGTGGTTCTGGCATGAAAGCGGTGATGCTGGCCTACGATCAGATCAAAGCGGGCAGCTTGCACACGGCCGTTGCTGGCGGAATGGAAAACATGAGCCGAGCGCCTTATCTGTTACCCAAGGCGCGCGAAGGTTTTCGACTGGGCCACGGCCAGTGCCTGGACCATATGTTTCTGGACGGTTTACAGGATGCATATTGTGGCGAGCTGATGGGGCACTTCGCGGATGCCAACTCCGAACGCGACCACATCAGCCGCGAAGCCATGGATCAATACACCCTCGAGTCGCTGACGCGCGCCAAAGAAGCCGCACAGAGCGGCAGGTTCAACGATGAAATCTGCCCGGTGACGGTGAATCAAGGCAAAATCAAACAGACGGTTCATCACGATGAACTGCCCTCGCAGGCACGGCCGGAAAAAATTCCGCAACTCAAACCGGCATTTGGTAAAGAGGGCCGCGTGACTGCCGCCAATGCCAGTGCCATCTCCGACGGAGCAGCGGCACTTGTAATCAGCACTGCTGAGTTTGCCAGACAGAACGCACTTACCCCCATGGCCGTGATCCGCGCACATAGCACACACGCCGAAGCCCCCAGCCAATTTACCCATGCCCCAATCGGAGCCATCCAGAAGGTGCTCGCCAAAGCGGAATGGCGTCTGGAGGAGGTAGACCTGTTTGAGGTAAACGAAGCCTTTGCCATGGTCGCGCTGGCCTGCATGCAGGCGCTGGCGATTCCCCGGGATCGCATCAATATTCACGGTGGAGCATGTGCCCTGGGGCATCCCATTGGCGCCTCTGGGGCGCGCATACTCGTGACGCTGATCCATGCGTTAAAACACAGCGGCGCCACGAAAGGCATCGCCAGCTTATGCATCGGCGGTGGCGAAGCGACCGCCATGGCGATCGAATTAGTAAACTAGGCTCAGCAGTTTAGCGGCTAGCCCCTCGCCTGCTGCTGATGCTCAGAAAGATAATCGGCCAGAAAATCACGCAAGGCGCCAATCGCGAGCGGCTTGCTGAAGAGGTAGCCCTGATACACGCGACAATTGCGCTCTTCGAGAAAGTCACGCTGCGATGCTGTCTCGACACCCTCGGCCACCGTCACCAGATCAAACTGGTGGGCAATCTTGATAATAGTCTCTACCAGCAAGGCGTCATGAGGGTCGAGATCGATATCCATGATGAAGGAACGGTCAATCTTTAGTTCATCAATCGGCAGGCGCTTGAGGTAACTTAATGACGAATACCCGGTACCAAAATCATCCAGTGACACGCGCACCCCAATACTGCGCAGCGCATGCAGTTTCTGCTGTGTATCACTGAGATTATTGATGACAACACCCTCTGTAATTTCCAGCACCAGAAAACATTCAGGCAAACGATAGTGATTCACCACATCCTCTACCTGTCGCACAAAGTCCGGATGACGAAACTGGTATGGGCTGATATTCACTGCCAGATGTTTGGGCTGAATAGGTAAGCCCAGCATTTCCTTGATGGCGGTGCGCAACACCAGATCACCCAATTCATAGATGATGCCGCTATCCTCGGCAATGGATATAAACTCTTCGGGATTCACGAATCCATGCTCAGGGTGTATCCAGCGCGCCAGCGCTTCCACACCATAGACGCTGCCGTCGGCATGGATTTGCGGTTGATAATGCACCTGTATAGCGGCGTGTTTCACGGCTTCGCGTAGATCTTTTTCGAGCGTCAGCCGTTTGACCACCGCTTCCTGCATCGTATTCTGAAAAAACGCGATGCGATTACGTCCGGCATCTTTGGCCGAATACATGGCCGTGTCGGCCTGTTTGATGATGTCATCCAGGCTTTCATTGTGTTCGGGAAACAGATAGATTCCGATACTTGAAGTCACGTGCACACCATGCCCGTTCACATCGTAAGCGCGCGAAATGCGGGCCTGTATGGCCTCGGCAAGTTTTTCCGCCTCAAGCCCTGCCGACTCGGCCTCTTCGCCCAGATGGTTCAGCAGAATCACAAACTCGTCGCCACCAAAACGGGCAACCGTATCTTCCTCCCGCACAAAGTCGCTCAGCGTAGCCGCGATCTGCACCAGCAATTCGTCGCCCACAGAATGTCCCAACGAATCATTGATAAACTTGAACCGGTCGAGATCCACAAACAACAAGGCATGAAAACAATGATGACGGCGACTGCTCGCCAAGACCTGATCAATCCGATCCAGCATCAAGCGCCGGTTAGGCAGGCCGGTCAGGCTATCGTAATAGGCTTGATACTTGATTTCGTTTTCGGCCTGCTTACGTTTTGAAATATCCCGCACAATGGCACAGATGGACCCCGCATCACCGTCATCAATCACAGTGAGCAGCACTTCGGCGGGAAACTCGCGCCCCTGCCGAGTGCGGTGTGTCCATTCGAAGCGATGCGAGCCTTTTTCCAGCGCCAACTGAATCATCTCATCGGCTTTTTCACGTGAGGGGCGGCCGTCCTCCTGAAATTCCGGCGACAGCTCGGAAGGATGCATGCCCAAAAAGGCAGCTTTATTTTCACACTCGAACAAGGCCAGGCAAGCAGGATTCGCCTCACTAAAGTTACCTTCACGCAACATCATCAAGGCATCGGCGGTTCGGTCAAACAGACTGTGATAACGCTGACGGCTGAGCAACAAGTCTCCTTCGGTCGCGGTCAGGCGCGCCTGTTGCTGCTCAATGAGCGCATCTTTGGCTGCATTATGCTGGCGTATTTCGTCCTGAAGATGGGCCTCGGTTTTTCTCATGTAAGCCGTAATGCGCCGCGTATACATGGAATAAAACAACACCGCCGCGAGCAGTGCGCAACCTCCGAGCCAAAGCAATTTATTCCGCAGCGCGTTTTTTTGCTCCAGAAAGGCGCTGACATCCAGAAACTGGACCAACTGCACGCCGTCATGCGGCACAGAAAAGGCTTTGCCATGCACGGCAAAGTCATCGCCCTGAATCAATATCCCCTCATTCAAGCCCGGCAGGTCATGCGCGACTCGGCCATCACTTATCGCCGCGCTCAGCCCCTTATCGCGCAAAGCCCAAATTGCCTCTCCCTGCGGGTTCCGCCACACAAAACTCACCTTGAATTGGGCACTCAAGGCGGTAAGTTCTTCCTCCACATTGACGCTGTTTCCGGTGCGCTGTAGGCGCTCATTCGCCAAGGCGAAGGTGAGTTGGTGCCGGTATTCGGCAAAGCGTTGAATGTTTTGCTGGGCAAAGTGATCAACATTCCACAATAAAATGGCCATGATGCCGATGATGAGCAAACAGACCGGAAAGAGAATGGCGTGGCGAATACTGGAGGACTTCATAGGGTCTCTGGTGCGATGAAACGATGAACTTGGATAGCCTCCTCACCCCGCTTGCGTATCGAAGCAGCAGAGAAAAACCAAAGGCATTTTCAGTGTAGCCAGTGATTGAGGTTTCTGCCGCACCTCCCTCGCTTTAGCGCACCAGCGCACCATCACGGTAATCGCGCAACGCCTGTTCCACTTCTTCCATCGTGTTCATGACAAAGGGGCCGTACTGGGCGATGGGCTCTGCCAGAGCCTTACCACCAAACACCAGAATACGCGCCGCCCGATCACTTTCCAACGTCAGGGCTGACTCTTCGTGTAGGCCGGCGAAGTGCAACAAGGCGCGCTTGGAGTAGCTGCCCAAATGCCCATCCACCACCAACACGTGAACCGCCGTGTCTTTGGGGACGACCAACGACAACGGTTCTCCTCGCGCCAATGTGACATCGGTGAGAAACACCGGCGTATGAGGCAAAGACATGGCCGCCCGCACCCAAGGCCCGTTCTGCACTGCTACCTCGCCGATGAGGGCGCTCAGGCGGTGCGCACCCTGTTCCAAACGGGGTATCTCTTCATCCTGCATATCGCGGTAATCTGGCGCTTCCATTTTGTGAGCCTGTGGCAAATTGATCCAGAATTGATAGCCGTGCAGCCGCCCATGGTGCACTCGCGGCATTTCAGAGTGAATAACCCCCCGTGCCGCCGACATCCATTGCAGTCCACCATCGCTAACCTCCCCCTCATTACCCATACTGTCGGTGTGGGCAAAGCCTCCCTGCAACATGTAGGTGAGCGTTTGAAATCCGCGGTGAGGATGCGGCGGAAATCCGCCGACATAATCCTTGCTGTCATCACTGCGAATTTCATCGACCAATAAAAACGGGTCGAGCAGAGCATTGAGCCGCTGGCCCGCAATGCGATGAATTGTCACACCGTCTCCGTCTTGAGTGGTGCGCGCTTTAATGACCTCCGTAACATCATTGATTGTTCTGTGTAAGGGTTTCATCTCACCACCTCCCACTTGCGAAACTTTTTTGGCTGATGCGATCACATCCGCGCATGTTTGGATTATGCCGCCGCTATTTTTTTGCGGGCACTGGCCAGCGCATCGGCGCTGTCCACATTCATCTGATCTGCTGCAATCACTTCTACCTGCCGCGCCCCCAGGAACTGGGCGACATGCGTGAGATAAGGCACCAGAAAATCAGCCTGACCGCCCACCTGCGTTCCGCCGGTGGCCACCACTAGATAGGCGGTTTCGATATCGAGCAGGGCTTGCGGCCCTTGCTCGGTGTAGCGGAAGGTTTCGCCCACCCGGCAGACCAGATCGATCCATGCTTTCAACGAGGCAGGCACCGAAAAATTGTACATCGGCGTACCGATAATCAGCACGTTCGCCTGCTTCAACTCATTCAGCAATTGATCTGACTGAGCCAGCAGCGCGTGCTGCCCCGCATCGCGTTGGTCAGGGCTGGTATAGTAGGCGCCCACGAGCTCCGCAGTGATCAAAGGCGTCTCATTGCGCGATAAATCGCGCTCAATCACCGCGTCCAGATCAAGCTGCGCCACCAATTCGCTCACCAGTTTCCGGCTAACGGAGTGCTGCTCCGCTTGCACACTTGCATTCAATATCAGTGCTGTTTTCGACATGACGATACTCCTGATTCCATTAGGCTTGGCGCGCAGATGCTGCCACGGTTGATGCTGCCGCAGCGCCATGTTGGCGTGATGCGCGAAATTGCGCGTCCAACGACCAGGCGCCGGCACCCGTAAAGGCAAGGCTCACCGAGATTGCCAACAGCGCCAGGCCAAATTCGTAACCGTTGTTGCTCATAAACAAGCCGTTTTCTGCATGCACCGCAAAAATCGCCACCAACATGGTCGCCGCCAGAACACTGGCCGCCGGACGCACCAATACACCAAGAATGAGAGCGAGCCCCCCGAAAAACTCAGCACTGCCCGCCATGAGGGCCATCAGATAGCCGGGCTCCAGACCGATAGATGCCATCCACTGACCCGTTCCGTCCAGGCCATAGCCACCAAACCAACCAAACAACTTCTGAGCACCATGCGCCGCAAAGATGCTGCCTGCCGATAGACGCAGAACCAGCGTTGAATAGGTACTTTCATCGCCGCCAACAAGAAATTTTTTGAAATTAATAGATAACATTACTTTGTCCCCTTTTGTTGATGTACAGGGCCATTTTACTGCTGGATAAAAATCGAATAAGCACCTATATTTGCGCCATATATTCAAATATTTTGATCAATATGACTACGCTCGGATCCCAAACGCCTATTACGCTGGAAGCATTAATGGTGATTGATGCCATCGATCGCCGTGGCAGCTATGCCGCGGCGGCGGAATCGCTGGACAAAGTCCCCTCGGCCTTGTCGTACATTGTGCAGAAGCTCGAAGAACAGCTCGATGTCACGCTGTTTCATAAACAGGGGCGGCGCTCGGTGCTCACGCCGGCCGGCAAACATTTGCTGAAGGAAGGCCGCCAATTACTGCTTGCCGCGGAGCAACTGCGCGACAGCACGCGCCTTATCGCCAAGGGGTGGGAAAGCCGTATCCGCATTGCCATCGATTCCATGTTTAACACCCGCCGCACCTTCGACATACTGCAAGCGTTTCTCGGCGAACATCCCGACATTGAACTTGATATTCGGGAAGAAGTGATGAGCGGCGGCTGGGAAGCACTGATTGAAGACCAGGTCGATTTGCTTATTGGCGCTGCCGCGCCAGTACCACAACAAAAAGGCATTCACGCAAGCCCCATCGCCAAGTTCGACCGTGTGTTTGCGGTGAGCGCGCAACATCCGCTCGCAAAACACCAACGCCCCGTTACGCCTGCCGAACTGGCCAAGGAGCGAACCGTGGTCGTCCACGACAGCGCCAAACTGGCGATTCCCTGGACCAAAGGCATCATCACTCGCACGCAGTATTTTTTTGTGCCCACAGTCGACTGTAAAATTCGCGCACAACTGGCGGGTATCGGGTGTGGTTTTCTACCCCGCCAGCGCGTGCAGCCCTATCTCGACTCCGGCGAACTCGTCGAACTTGCCATTGAAGGTTACGAGCACCAGGAGGATGCCGACATGTACATCGCCTGGAAGCTGGTTAACCGGGGCAAAGGTTTACAAGAGTTGAAGAATCGTTTCATTGAAAGCCCGATGAACCCCATGCAGTCATGCTAGACTGAAAAAAACTCCCGATTAAGGATTCTTATGTTGCGTCGATTAGTACTCGCTTTGCTGTTAATGGCCCCCGTGTTCAGTGGCTCGACGACGGCCAAAGGCCTCAGTGATAAAGAAAAAGTCGATAAGGTCAGTGAACACTTTATGGAGCAGATTGTCGCCGGCTCGGTCAGCGATGCCTACGCACTGATGTCGGCGTATGTGGGTATAGATCTGGAAGCATTCAATGAACGCGGCAAGCAGGTCTCGGCCAGCATGAGCAAGCTTGCGGCATCGGCAGGAAAGCCGCTGTCATTTGCTTTGGTCAAGCAACAGGAAGTGCCCGGCCACTTTTATAAACTTACCTACCTACTGAAGTACCCCTCGGCCGCACTGCTGTGGGAATTAAACTATTACCAGCCCGAGAATGGCTGGTATTTGGTCGACATCAGTTTTAACACCAACATCAACAAACTCTTTGAATAAAAAAAGCAGGCGCGAGGGCCTGCTTTTCAGTGTGGGTTTCTGAGCGCGCTGCTTATTGTTGCGCCTGCATTTCGCGATACTTCTTCGCGGAACTCTTTGCCGCTTTCCAGAAAATTTCTTTCTCCATCTGAGAAAAGTTGGTGACATAATTGGTACAGGTTTCGGTGAGCTCGCCCACACGCTTTTTGGGCTCCAGCAGTCCATTTCTAACCACCAGATTGGCCTGCCCGGAAATCATCAGATACTCCGGAATTTCCACCTCGTAGTTATCCTTCCCAAGCAGACTCTCAACGTGCGCCAGCATACCCTTGTAATCCAGCTCAACATCCTTTGCCAAGTGTGACTTGCAGTAGCCCGCCACATAAATAGCCTGATCAAGAATCAGTCGCGCCGCCTGAGCCAGCGCTTGCTCCTCAGTCAGTTTCGGCTGTTTTTTCTCAGGCGCGTCCTCGGCCATCACGCTACCGGTGATGAGCAATGCCGCCGAAATCAGTGCAAGGTATTTACGTATCATAGTGGACTCAAATCTCATTGTTGTCGGTAAAGAAGAGGACAAAATTAACAACAAGCGTGCCCGGCTTCAACGCTTATTTGCAGTTATACGAAACAGTTAACACCCCACCCTAGCTTTCATGCAACGCAGCACGCGCCGACGCAAGGCCATGCAGAATACGGCGCATCTCTTGGGGATCCTTCACTGTTACCCCCGTCACCGTGTTTTTCTGGTAACCGGGTTGATAAAACGTGGCCAGCCGACTCACCCAGAATCGCAATGCAGCCACTTCCAGACAATACGGCCAGGCCTTTACTTCCATCTCGGTCCAGGGGCGTTCACGCTGATAAGCGGTGATCAAGGCATCCAGCTGCGCCGTTTGATGCCGCCCAGCCGCATCCACGGTCCAATCATTGGCGACAACGGCCAGATCAAACAACAGCGTGGCATCGCAAGCATGATAAAAATCTATCACGCCTGAAATCCGCCCCTGCTCAAACAATACATTATCCCGAAAAAGGTCGCCGTGTACCGTACCTTGCGAGCAAGACCGCAGCAGACTCTCATACTGCGTATAACGACGAATATACCCGGCAAGATCCTCTCGCTCATCCTTCCTGAGACTATCTGAAAGGCGCAACAGATGCCCTTCTAACCAGCGCCTGTCGCGCACCAGCTGCCGGCGCAACTGAAAACCATCAAGACACACATGCATGCGCCCGAGCCAGGCGCCTACGGCCTCACAGTCTGCCGCCGAGGGTCTCAGCACCGCGGCGCCACGCAAACGAGGCACCAGTACCGCCCAACGCCCATGCAGCTGAAAAAGCGACTCACCGTTGGCGTCCTTTAAGGGAGCCGGCACATCAAACCCTGCACTGGCTAGATGTTGTGTGAGAGCACAAAAATAAGGCAAATCGTCGGCCTCAAGATTCTCGAACAACGTGAGCACCCAGCTTTGTTCGCCCTGCGCACCAGATCCTGTATGCACAAAATAATTGGTGTTCTCGATGCCCTCACTGATGGCCTGCAGGCGTTTCAGCCCCCCCAGACCAAAGCGCTCCAACACAGGCCCCAGATCCGACTCCGATACTGGCGTGAAGACGGCCATTAAGCCACTCCTCCGCGCAATCGCGCCCCATCACCGCTGTGAGCAGCTTCAAGAATACGCCGGTAAGCTGCCTCATCAAAGCCAACCGGATTCCCCGCCGCGGCGGGATCTTGCACGGCCATCGCGGCGATTCGGGGTGCATCAATGTCTGACAAACCCATCGCGGTGAGCGAATCGGGAATGTCCAGCCCCCGGCGAAGATCCAGCACCCATTGCAGCACTGCGTCAAAGTCGTGCCGGGGCAAACCCAGCAAACGTGCCAGACGCACCATGCGGTCAGCCACAGCAGAGCGATTGGCCTCGAGAACATAAGGCATGAGTACGGCATTGAGTAGGCCGTGGTGCGCGTCGTACAGTGCGCCGAGACTGTGTGCCAAGGCATGCATGGCACCAAGGCCGCGCTGAAATGCGGTAGCCCCCATGGCCGATGCCACCAGCATCTGCTGCCGCGCATCCAGATCGAGCCCATCTACAAAGGCGCGTGGCAAATAGGTACGAATCAGCCGCATCCCTTCCTGGGCAATGCCCTCCGCCATCGGATGATAGGCATTCGCGCAGTAGGCTTCGAGACAATGGGACAGTGCATCCATGCCCGTAGCGGCAGTGATCGCAGCAGGTAAGCCGGTGCACAATTCGCCATCGAGAATGACCGTCGCCGGTAACATGGCCGGGTGGAAGATAATCACTTTGCGCTGCGCCTCTTCATGCGTAATCACTGACGCCCGGCCGACTTCAGATCCCGTTCCCGCCGTGGTGGGCAAGGCAATCACTGGCGCCATACCGTCTTCGCGCACCCGCGACCAGTTATCCCCCACATCTTCGAAATCCCACAAAGGGCGATTCTGCCCCACCATCAGAGCAATGGCTTTGGCGCAATCCATCGCCGAGCCTCCACCCAGCGCAATCACACTATCACGGCCGGTGTCGAGGTATACCTCGACACCGGCCATCACATGTTGCCCGCCGGGATTCCCTTTAATGTCCGCAAACACTTCAACGTCGACGCCACCGTCCTGCAAAGCCTGCTCAAGCGCCGTCACCATGGGCAATGCACGCAAACCCGGATCAGTCACGATCAGGGGGCGGCGGAAGCCTCGTTCAATACACAGGGCAGGTAATTCCCGATGCCGACCGAGCCCTGCCAGCACCTGAGTGGGATAATTCCAATTCGCATAAAAGCGCTCGCTCATTCAGGAAATCTCCTTGATATGAAATGACTGTGGCCGCGTGAGATGCTCAAACCCGATGCGCGACAAGGTACAACCGCGGCCGGAGTGCTTAACGCCGGTCCAGGCCAGTTCGGGATCCAAATAATCACAGCGGTTCACAAATACCGTTCCAGTCTGCACGCGCGCACCCAACTCGGCAGCTGTTTTCAGATCCCGAGAAAAGATGGCGGCAGTGAGGCCGAACGCTGAGTCGTTCATCAGCGCCAGAGCTTCGTCGTCGGACCGCACAACCTGGATGCCCAAGACCGGGCCAAAAGTCTCCTCCGTCATCACACGCATGCCATGATGCACATTCACTAACAGCTGGGGAGCGAGATAGGCAGTTTCAGGACGACTGTATTCAAACCCGGCTTCGGAAATCAGCCCGCGAGCCCCCTGAGAACAGGCTTCACTGATCTGCGCGCGTACAAAGCTCGCCGCTCGGGCCGATACCATGGGGCCCAAAGTGGTTGCCGCATCATCCGGCCGCCCCAATACATACTGCTTCACCAGCGCTTCGGCGCGGGCGACAAATTCATCATAAACGGAGGCGTGCACATAGGCCCGCTCGATGCCGCAACAGGACTGCCCGGAATTGAACATCGCGCCATCGATCACCGTCTCAACGGCCTGCGCGAGATCGGCATCCGCACGCACGAAGGCGGGGTCCTTGCCGCCCAGTTCCAGCCCCACATGCTTGAACAAGGCTGCGGTGTGATGCTCAATCTGCTGCCCTCCAGACACCGAACCGGTAAACGCGATATGCGCAATGGCAGGATGCTTGACGACCTCCGCCACCTGCTGGTGATCCAGATGCAGTGTTTGCAGCACACCTGGCGGAAACCCGGCGCGCTGGGCGACCTCACCCAAGAGCTCGGCGCATAGGGGCGTTTGGGTAGAATGCTTCAGCACCACCGTATTGCCCGCCAGCAGCGCGGGCAGCATGGCATTCACCGCAGTAAGATAGGGGTAATTCCAGGGCGCGATCACCAAGGCAACCCCCAGCGGCACGCGCTTGATATAGCGCTGAAAGCCGGGTTTGTAGGGCAAGGTAATATCGGCCAGCGCCTCGGGCGCCAGATCGATCATGGTATGACCACGCTCCAGAAAACCGCGCACCTCCGGCGCCCCAAAGCGCACCGGGCGGCCCATTTGCCAGCATAAATGCTCACTGATCCGCGTCTCCTGTTTGGCAAATTCAGCCAAAAACGCCCGGCACAGTGCCTGCCGGCTGGCCAGCCCTTGCTGCTGCCAGGCATGTTGCGCAGACTCTGCCCGCTCGAGCGCTGCAGCGATCTGCTTGCTGCTGGCGTAATCGCGCTGCACGTACACAGCACCGTCTACCGGTGAAATACATTCGAATTGAGTCATGAACCTTCCTTACCGCGTGCCCTGCGGGCAACCTCAGATAATTTCGAAATAACGCTGCAATTCCCAGTCGCTCACATGCTGACGATAGCGGCGACTTTCCCAATGACGCGTCGCCACATAATGCTCCACAAACGCGTCACCGAAGGCCGTGCGCGCCATCGCCGAATGCGCGAGGTTTTCGGCGGCACGATCAAGTGTTTCGGGCAAACGTTGCGCTTCCGGAAAACGCTGTTCATAGGCATTCCCCACCACGGGGTCCCCCAGCTCCAGTTGTTCTTCAATACCACGCAATCCCGACGCAACAGCGGCAGCCAATGCGAGATAGGGGTTGGCATCGGCGGCAGTGAGGCGCACTTCCACTCGCTGTGAGGTTGGCCCGCCGGAAATCACCCGCAGGGCAGCCGTACGATTATCGACCGCCCAGGTAGCATCGGTGGGCGCCCAGAAGCCCGGCACCATGCGGGTGTAGGCATTCACACTCTGGGCGTACATGGCACACAGCTCGGGCATGTAGGCCTGCTGACCGGCCACGAAGTGCCGTTGCAGTGCACTCATCCCGTATTCAGCCTGCGCATCATGAAAGACGGCTTGACCTTTCGCATCCTGCAGCGAAAGGTGAATGTGCCCGCTTTGCCCCGGATAGTCGTTGGACCACTTGGCCATGAAGCAGGCCATCATATCGCGGCGCTGTGCCCAGACCTTTACGAAGGTTTTAAACAGGTTGGCTTTGTCGGCTGCCGATAAAGCGGCATCCACATTAATCGCCGCTTCCCACACGCCAGGCCCCGTTTCGGTATGCAAACCCTCGAGCGAAAAATCCATGTCTTCACAGAGCGAAAGAAGCGAATGATAGTGCTCGGCGTGTACCGAATTACGCAACACCGAATAGCCAAAATTGCCAGGAGTCAGCGGTTGAAGCTGCTTAAACCCTTTGTCACGCACGGAATCGGGGGTTTCGTTAAACAGAAAGAACTCATACTCAAAGGCGGCATGCAGAGAGAATCCCATTTCACCCGCTTTCTGTAATACTCGACGCAGACAAGCGCGTGGGCAGATCGCCTCGGCAGGTGCGGCAAACTCGGCCAGAAAAAACAGCATGCCCGGTTCTTCAGGCAATTCGCGACAGGTGTCGGGCAGAATCACCACCGGCGCATCCGGGTAACCGGTTTGCCAGCCGGTGTAGTTCACCCCGGCTTGCTCGTAGAGCTGATCATCACTGTCCCAGCCCAGCACCACATCGCAAAAACCAAAGCCCTTTTCGAGCGCTGAGAAGAACTTCTCGCGGCTCATGTACTTGCCACGCAAGACGCCATCAATGTCGGTCACGGCCACTTTTACGTGTGAAAGCCCTCGCTTCTCAACCAGTTTCCTTGCCTGCGCAGCGGTTTTCACCTTTCTCGCATCCTGACTCATGTGCCACCCTGCCTTATCTGCCAACCAAAAACGGTTGCCCCAAAAACCGCAACCCCTGCCCTTTAGCTTAGAACAAATCACTGGCGGCGAAAGCACCCGGCCCATAGCGGGGATACTGCCGCACACGAAACCTGATTTCTGATCAAAAAACCGCTACAATGCGCGCCCGTTGTACCGCTGTGGCGCCCAGCAAAAATACCTGACTATTTTACTTGGTTATTATATAATTTGATCGCTCAGGGGCCGGCCGCCCCCTAACAACACAACTTCAATACTGCAGCACATCAATAACCATAAGGCAGGGATTTGCCAGGTATCAGCACCGCACGAGTATTCAACCGGCGGTCAAAGCAGTTCGAACTTATTCGAACATGAGAGAAACCCGACCTTGCTTGTGGCGCCCATGCGCTCAAATCAAGGCCAACAACGAGCAACTGTGAGCATGTCTGAATCAGATAAGGCTGTTAAAGACCTGATCAAACGCGAATACCAGCACGGCTTCGTGACCAACATTGAGTCGGAAACCTTTGAGCCCGGCCTCAATGAAGACGTTATTCGCCGCTTATCGGCAAAAAAGAAAGAGCCGGAGTGGATGCTGGAATGGCGCCTGCAGGCTTACCGGCAATGGCTGGAAATGGAAGAGCCCGAGTGGGCGCACGTTAAGTTCCCAAAAATCGACTACAACGAAATAGCCTACTATTCCGCCCCCAAATCGAAAGACGATGCACCCAAAAGTCTGGATGAAGTCGATCCGGAGCTGCTCAGAACCTACGAAAAACTGGGCATTCCCCTGCACGAGCGTGCTCGTCTGGCCGGAGTCGCCGTGGATGCAGTATTCGACAGTGTGTCGATCACCACGACTTTTAAGGAAAAGCTCACCGAAGCAGGCGTCATCTTTTGCCCTATTTCAGAAGCGGTACACAAACACCCGGAACTGATTAAAAAATATCTCGGTTCGGTTGTGCCCCAGAAAGACAACTTCTTCGCCGCGCTCAATTCCGCGGTATTCAGTGATGGCTCCTTTGTCTATATCCCCAAAGGCGTGCGCTGCCCGCTGGAGCTGTCTACCTATTTTCGCATCAACGAAGCCAACACCGGGCAATTTGAGCGCACGTTGATCGTTGCCGAAGAAGGCAGTCACGTCAGTTATCTTGAGGGCTGCACCGCCCCCATGCGGGACGAAAACCAGCTGCATGCTGCAGTGGTGGAACTGGTCGCGCTGGACGACGCCGAAATCAAATACTCTACCGTGCAAAACTGGTATCCCGGCGACGAAGAAGGCAAAGGCGGCATCTACAACTTTGTCACCAAGCGCGGCGCCTGTATCGGCAAAAACTCGAAAATCTCATGGACGCAAGTGGAAACCGGGTCCGCAATTACCTGGAAGTATCCAAGCTGTGTCTTGCGCGGCGAAAACAGCGTCGGCGAGTTTTATTCGGTCGCCCTCACCAACAACTTTCAGCAGGCCGATACCGGCACCAAGATGATTCATTTGGGCAAAAACACCCGTAGCACCATCATCTCCAAAGGTATTTCTGCCGGAAGAAGTAACAGCTCCTACCGCGGACTGGTGCGGTTTGGCCCCGGCGCCGAAAACGCGCGCAATTACACCCAGTGCGATTCTTTGCTCATCGGTGATCAGTGCGGTGCCCACACCTTTCCTTACATTGAGAGCAAGAACAAGTCGGCGATTGTGGAGCACGAGGCCACGACATCGAAGGTCAGTGATGACCAGTTGTTCCTGTGCCAGCAGCGCGGCATCGACGCGGAACACGCCGTGTCCATGATTGTGAATGGCTTCTGCAAAGAAGTATTCAAAGAGCTGCCAATGGAATTCGCTGTCGAAGCCACCAAACTGCTCGAAGTGAGCCTAGAAGGTTCGGTGGGCTGATCAGCACGCCTATTAGAATGAATTCAAATCGTAGCGCGCAACGTACGCGCTACTGAATGATGAGAGAGACACATGTTAAGTATCAAAAACCTGCAAGCACAAGTTGAAGACAAGCAGATTCTCAAGGGCCTCAATCTCGAAGTGAAGGCGGGCGAAGTGCACGCCATTATGGGGCCGAACGGTTCGGGAAAAAGTACGCTTTCTCAGGTATTGGCCGGTAACGAAGCCTTCGAGGTGACTGGTGGCAGTGTGGATTTTGAAGGGCAGGACCTGCTCGATCTCGCCACCGAGGACCGTGCGCGTGAAGGCGTATTCCTGGCCTTCCAATATCCGGTGGAAATTCCCGGCGTCAGTAATCTGCAGTTTCTCAAAACCGCCATCAACAACATTCGCCAACATCGCGGTCTTGATGAAATCAATGCCGCCGAATTTATGAAACTGGCCAAAGAGAAAATCAAGCAGGTGAATCTCGACCCCTCGTTTCTGAAACGGGGCGTGAACGAAGGCTTTTCGGGTGGCGAAAAGAAGCGCAATGAGATCATGCAAATGCTGATGCTCGAACCCAAACTGGCAATTCTCGACGAAACAGACTCCGGGCTGGATATCGACGCCCTGAAAGTGGTCGCCGATGGCGTGAATGCCTTACGTTCGCCAGAACGCGCCGTAATCATGGTGACGCACTACCAACGGTTGCTGGACTACATCGTGCCCGACTACGTGCACGTGCTCTCTCAAGGGCGCATCATCAAGTCAGGTGGTAAAGAATTGGCTCTCGAACTCGAAGACAAGGGCTACGGCTGGCTGGGTATCGACGAAGCGGCCGAAGCATAAGGGATCGTTTACATGACAAGCATGCGAGAAGTGCTGCCTCAGGCAGCCGCAGAAGGCAACCTTCCTCCTACGCTGCAGGACTTTGCCAAACAGCGTTTTGAGGGCCTGGCCGGTATCGCCCGCCCGAGCCGAAAAACCGAAGCCTGGAAATATTCGGCGAAACGCCTGAATAAACTCGAGGGGCTACAGCGCGCCGCGCACGCAGGCCACGAAAACGCACCGGCCAATACCTTGCTGGGTGGTGTGGATGCCTACCCACTGGTATTGAGCAATGGCTTCCTGCCTGCTGCGTTTCCGAACATAGAAGGCGTGCAGTTCAAAGCTTTTTCAGCGCTCGACGAAACACAGGCCCAGCGTGTCGCGAAAGGCTTGATTGCCACACGCGATAACCTGCCCTTTGCCGAAATCAATCATGCCAGCCTCGGCGACGGTATCTATATAGAAGTGGCCAAGAATGCGCAGATCGACAAGCCCCTGCATCTGCTGCTGGT